>UQKU01000024.1 GCA_900541675.1 uncultured Collinsella sp.
GCCGCTCACGCCCACCGAGTACGCCATCTGCGAGTATCTCGCCCGTCACCCCGGGCAGGTCATGAGCCGCGCGCAGATACGCGAGGCGGTGCTCGGCTGGGAGAGCGACGCCGACGACGCGGCCATATCCATGCAGGTCAGCCGCGCCCGGAGGAAACTCTCCGAGGCCGGCGCCGATCCGATCGCGACCGTCTGGGGGATGGGGTACAAGTGGCAGCTCTGAGGACCGGGGCGCGAGGTCGCGGGGGCATGCCGCTCTCCTTCGTCATCGCGCGCTACTTCGCCTACGCGTTCGCGGCGGTCGCCACGGCGTGGCTCGCCTCGTTCATGGCGCTCTCCGCGGCGATCGACGCGGGCTTCGTCTACGAGGCAAGCTGGGGGCCGGCCAATGCGCGCGAGGTCGCGGAGAGCCTGGCGCGCGACGGCGTCTGCGGGCAGCAGGACGTGCCGACGGCGTACCGCTACCTCATCCTGAACAAGGACGGACACGTGCTGATGACGGACCTCGAGGGCACGCGGCTCGAGGACGCGACGGAAATGGCCCGTGCGGCACTCGCCGCGGATCCGGGCACAGTGGAGATCGAGGGCGGGGGCTCGGGCCTCACCTACGCCGCGTTCCCGCTCAAGGACGGCGGGGCCTGCGCACTCGTCAGCGAGTACCTGCCGCAGTGGGTCTCGCGCGACCTCGCCGGCCTGCTTCCCAACCCGCAGAACCTCATGCTCGTCGGCGCCGCTGCGGGAAGCGCGCTCGCGCTCGCGCTCGTGGCGCGCCGCGCGAGCCGCGTGATCTCGCGCAAGATGGCGCCGCTCGCGGAGGCGGCGGGGCGCGTCGGCGCGGGTGAGCTCGACTTCGCGGTCGGCAGCACCAACGTGCGCGAGGTGAACGCCGTCCTCGCCGCGATGGACGCCATGCGGGCCTCCCTCGCCGAGTCGCTCGAGGCCCGCTGGGCCGCGGAGCGGGGGCAGCGCGAGCAGGTGGCGTCGCTCGCCCACGACCTCAAGACGCCGCTCACCGTGCTGCGCGCCAACGCCGACTTCGTGGCGGAGGAGCTGGAAGACGAGAAAGACGCCGACCTCGCGGCCGCCGCGCGCGACATAGCCGGCAGTGTCGAAAGGCTCGACGGCTACGTGCGCCTGCTCATCGAGGCCTCGCGCGGGTCCGGCGGGGCGGAGAGGACCCCCATGCGGCCGGCCGAGCTCTGCGAACAGGTCCTCGCCGAGGCCGCCCAGATCGCCCGGGCTCGAGGCGTGACGCTCGACGCGGCCACGGGCCCCGCTGTCGCGGGCGCGCCCGAGGCCCCGCTCGACCGAACCGCCCTGGCGCGAGCCGCCGCGAACCTCGTGGCCAACGCCGCCGAGCACGCACGCTCGCGCGTGGCTGTCTCCTGCGACGTCGCGGGCGGGCGCCTCGTCATCGAGGTTGCCGACGACGGACCGGGCTTTTCTCCCGCCGCCCTCGAACGCGGCTGCGAGCGCCTCTTCACTGACGACTCCTCCCGCTCCTCGCGCGACGGAGGGCGCCACTACGGGCTCGGCCTCCACGCCGCCTCCGAGGCCGCGAGCGCCCACGGGGGCTCCGTCTCGCTCGCCAACAGCCCCTCGGGCGGCGCGGTGGCCACCATTGCGGTCCCCCTGTGCGGGATCTGACGACTCAGGCCCTCACACCGGCGTGCCTCGCAACCAAACGCTTCCCGGATAATTCATGAGGCCGTACTCGTATTCGAGCCTGCCTATCTCTGCGGCAAGCGCCTCCGTCATGTAGAAGGTTTTCGTGCGGCCCGTCGACTTCGTCAGGCGGTCGTACCTGTTCGCGAGGTCCTCGGGGGTTCTCGGGGCTGCGGTGGCGGTTGCCATGATGCACCTCCCGGTTAGATGTAATACGTGTATTACTTTCTATCACATCACCCGAACCCCGCACCGGCGTACGGTCGTATCTGCTTTTTTACCTTACATTTTGTCAACCGGCCCATGCTCGGCTTGTTCAGCCGGATTAAATCAACTGTTAAATCAATCCAGGCCTGTAGGGGGCGGTGGAAATCTTTCGAGGACTGGGGGCGCCGTCCCTGGGTCGGCTCCTCGATGGCCGCGGCTGAATTCCCCTGCCATCGGCTGCGTGGGTTCCGGCACGGGGTTCTGGCGCTGCTCGAACTGGGCGCAAGACTCGGCTGTTGGTCGTACCGGACGGCATACGTTTTGAGACCGGCAAGCTGATGCCGGCTCGAGGACAGCGGCCCGGTGCACCGGGCCGATCGATAGCGGCCTCAGGTTCACAGCGCAGCTTCTCAGGGCTCGCATATATAGGAAGACTTGATTGGCAATCGATTTTAATGAAGTCGGCAGCGCATGTCAGAGTTTTCAACAAATTTAACATGCCACCCTTTATATCCGCACGCGCGTAATTCAACTCATAAGGACCGGCTATCCCTTACCTGTGACACAATCTCAAACGCACAGAACAGAATCATCAGTCCAATCATCGCATAAGAGGCAGCCGAACCTTCAAGCACTATTCCACAAAGAACAATCTCCGCGCCGCCAATAAGAACTGTTATCAGGCGCTCTGCCTTTTTGCTCTCGCCGCTCGCATAAAAAGGCGGCAAAGCGCACAAGATCACATATAGCCCGGGAAGGGAATACAGGATCGATAGTCCAAGCCCCCCATCAACCGCAGTGCTTTGCGTAAGAATCAACTGAACCCAAACGGCAATTATCACTGAGCAGGTTGTCGATAAAAGAAGACTAGAAATATAGCACGCAACAAAGTCCCGTCGCATTCGAACAGAGAAATCCGCGAACTCTCTTCGCCGCGTGGAAACAATAAGGTACACAGAAATTGCAATAGAACCAATCAGAGAAAACAGCGGAACAACCAGCAATTCAAGCTTATTACCCCATCGATCAACCACACCCCTACTCCAATGAGCGGGAATTGTATCAGGGAGGACTGACCAAGCCGCCCATAGAATCAGAAATGGAAGAATAGAGAGGATGAAAGATGATAACACTGCAGTAATTTTTTTTGAGGCTCTCATCGATTCCGCATCTCCTTGCGCGCCTACATTCCACTCCGCCTTAAATCAAGTATAAATAGATGGCGCTCGGTATTATTGGCGCAATCGCGATAGCGATTACCGCCGTTGTTTCTTTAAAAATGGTAGGAATACATGTCTCCAAGAATTGATATATCGATTGACGAGCTGCCCGAAGCGTCGAGCCTTCTTGATGGACATGACTATTCGTCACAAATCATTCAGCGTATCGCCAGGGTTCCAGTAATACTCGATGCATCGGGATGCCCTCATTCCCCTTTTTTCGAAGTTGAATATGATGACAGGACGATTAGGTTTACAAGTCAAGCAAGTTAAAAATCTATGTGGTCAATATAATACCGTTGAACCCGCATATCGATACCGCTCAGCCATTCGCCTCGCCCCCGTCGCACGTATCTTCATCCGGTCTGTTACTTTTAATCTAACGATTCTTTGAGGAACGTAGGTGCTTCCAAATGTACTGTCGACTTCTTCTCAAACTGATCCTAAGAGACAAGGCCGCATGGATTTGTACGCTCGTTCTCGCTGCAGCCTTTTCCGTCCCCATTGCGTTCAATTCACCCATCTACGGGCCCTTCTTTATGAAGCAGGGCATGCAGAGCTTTGTCGACGCATTCAATACGCGCGCACCCCAGGCCAACGGCGCAGACCTATCGCCAGAGCAGCAAGCTGACGCGGAGCTTGCAAGATACGCGAACGCCGCCCTTGCCGCTCAAACCGACGCCGCCTTTCTCGATTCTGCCGAGAGCTACTACGCGCTCATGGACGAAGGCTTCCAATCCGGGTCCATCGTGGGAGACCGAGAGACCAATGACGCAGACCTCGCGTATTGCCGTGCCCTGAGCAGCTCCGGCATCACGGATATCCCGGCCTCCGCAAACGACCTGCCATTCCTTTCCTTCCTGCCTTACGCCATTGCCACGGCGCCGTCTTTCCTTCCCTTCATCCCCTTCCTTCTCTCGTCGATACTCGTGCTCGGCGCCACAAGGCCTGCGACCCTGGCGGCAAAGGCGCCCGTGCCCAAATTCCGGCGCCTTATCCAGATCGTGTTTTCGATAATCGCCGCGGGGGCCGCGATGCTCCTCGCCGGCCTCGCACCCGGGGGGCATTTACGCCTTGGCCCTAAACGGCTTCGGGCAAATTGGGTACCCGATCGCCTTCTTCCATGACGGCGCGCTTACCACCACGACCGCGGGAAACGTCTTCACAGCCCTGCTTCTCGCGCTGCTTGCGGGCGGAACCTTGATATCCGTTTGCTCCGCCGTCCTATCGACCGCAACGAGGCGCGTCCTCGCGGGCCCCCTTACCTCCGCGCTGCTTGTCGCGGCCCCGGCATTCCCGTTATTGTCCGATTCGGCACTAGGGCATAATGCCGTGCTCGGGCTCCTGCCGCTGGCCGTGTTCTCGCCTATCGAGGCAACGGGTTACGTAGGATGCTTCCCGACAGAATTCATTGGCTCCGGTTCAGGCAGCGCATCGATGCTTGCCGTGGCCCTGGCATACGTCGCGGTCTTTTTTGCGGTCGGCGCCGTTGCGACACGTTCCCCCAAACAGCCTGGACCCGCGAAAAAGCACCATGGGCTCGAGCTTCTAGACGCGAGCGTGGGATACGGAAGCACGACGATACTTTCAATCGGGTCGCTTTTCCTGAGCCCGGGAACGGCGGCGGGCCTCGTTGCTCCCAACGGCTCGGGGAAAACCACCCTTCTTGAAGCGCTGTCGGGCCAATTTCCCACCCGCATCCGCTCGGGAAGCCTGGCGGCAGACGGAATCTGCCAACGTCGATCAGCCGAATTTGCAGAACTCGTCTACCTGAGCTCTTCGGGCGGCGCGGATCTCTATCCCACGCTATCGGCCATCGAGCACCTCTCTTTCGTTAGGGAGGCGTGGAAATCGGCCGCCGACATCGACTCGCTCTGCGACTCCCTCGGAATCTCCCCATATCTCGACAAGCCGACCCGTAAACTCTCGACAGGAATGAAGCAGCAGGTAAAGCTTGCCATGGCGATAGCGACCGATTGCCCGTACCTCATCCTCGATGAACCGCTGAACGGCCTCGATCCGGGAAAACGGAAAACATCCTGCGACGCGATGCGCAGCGAGGTGGCGCGGGGACGCAGCGTGCTCATTTCAAGCCATCTACTCGACGACCTGGCAGACCTCACCAACTCGTTCTACTTCATCGAGGCCGGCACGCTCGTGGAAAAGATCAAGTCGTCCTCGCAGACGCTCAAGCAGGAATACCTCGATACATACGAGGGAGGTGAATGACATGATAGGCAAGAGCTATGCAAAGATAGCGATTGTTGGCTTTGTACTTTGTCTTGCAATGGTGCTATGTGCATCATTTGCGAGGTATAGGTCCGAGCAGTCGTTCATCGATGGCGCTGAAAATGGGTTTGGCATAGACGGGATGTATGTCAACGATGGCGCGACCAGGCCGTCTATGGCGATTCTTGCAGGCGAAGACATGGAATGGCAAATCTGTAATGACGATGGCTCTTGTCTGAGTGGTCGTTTGGCCGCAACGAGCGACCCGAATTCGTTCGATCTTCTCGACAATGATGGAGCGGATTGCGGTTCTGTTCACCTTTCATATGCATCGCGAGATGGGATGGACGGCATTCTCTACGTCTCCCACGAGACCGGCGATTTCAAGATGCGCAGGACTAACCGAGTGCCGGCTTTTATCGAGGAGTGAGAGTTCCCGGCGGTCTGCCGATTAGGCCGCCGGGGTATTGAACCCCGCATTCATCCGTACACACACGGATGAATGCGGGAAGTGTCCGGATGAAGGTGATAATCAAGGAAACAAAGCTGTTCTGCCTGGGACGGCTTTGGCCTGGACTTTAACCACAACATCGCAATCGACACTTATCAGCTCGCGCAACGCGCATGGCCAAATCTCGGACGCTGGTGCATGGAGGACCTTCGAGATTTACTGGACATCCAAAACGACGACGCACACCGCGTGCTCGCCGACTGCGAAGACGAGATGGCTGTCTACAATGCGATCAGAAACGGCGTGAAGTCGGGAGAGCTTTCTGTGGAACCGCCGCGCCGTCGCGCGAGCCGACCGGGCAACCCGGGCAATCTGGTCCCGGCTCTCCCGGTCGTATTCCTACGATATCGCCCCTAGATCACCAATGTGTCAGATAAAGAATGAGGCAATGGTTATGATCACGCCTACGGCAGATGCAACGACTACGCCTTTTTTCCTCTCCTTTAGTCCGACGAATAGGGTTGCCGTAAAGTAAAGGGCGGAAATGCAGTCTATGGCAAGCGAAACGAGTTCCTTGGGCGGTTTTAGCAAAAGGTCGCTAGCAAAGAGTAATGCAAGCAGGGCAAAGCCGATTGTGTTCAAGTATCTCGATTGATTTTGCGACAACATGGCAACTTCCTTTCAGAACATGCAAATGAAAAGTCGGTACGATGTCATTGCGGTTGCAAAAAAGCCGCCGCTAGGACCGGTTGTCACGAGACCGGCGATAACTTCAGCGGTGCCAACAAGCTAGAGATCGCGCAGGCAAGCCTCCTCCTTCGCGTTCAGCTTGACCTTGTGAGGGACGGGGCGGTTATTTGCAGATCCGTGAGAATCGCACCACGCCTTGGAATATGAATCCGCGCAGCGCCCGCGCTCAAAAAAGGGATATATCGTAATTTTCGTCGTAATTGACTCCGACGTAGATCTCGCTGCTCTCGGCGGGAGATCCCTCGTCGGCATAGGCTGCCGCAACGGGCACAAATGGTGTCATGACAAGGGAGAGGCAAAGAGCTGCTGAGACGATGGGGGGCAGGCATTTCTTCATGGCTGGCTCCTTAATCTGGCCTTTGATAGTTACTCGATGTCGCCTCCTTCCGCTTTATATCCGTTGTATTCGGCGTATTTCTTTAATAAGGCAAGAGGTTCTTCCTCTCCTTCGGATAAGCCGATGATGTTTCCTTGATCATCCAGTATGAATACGGACGGAATATGCTCAAGTTCATATTCGTCATACACGGTATTATCTTAATCTATGTATATGGGAAAGTCTCCTTCATGGACCGAGGCTGAAATCCTGTCCCATTTTAATGGACAAAGATGAGGGATAAGCATTGTGTTGCGGTTTGATATTGACGACGATTAAGGCGGCGAAACACGTCAGAGTCGCCAAAGTCAGTAAGGCGATAATGCATTTTCTCGGTTTCCAGCTCATGACAGATCCCTCTCTCATGGTGAAACGCATACGTTTTGAAACGGGATGCCGCTTCGATTCGTTCCGGACGCGGATGTGGACGTAACTGGTCTCGGTGCCAAGTGCGATTTCAGTGCTGTATATGACTTAACGGGAATGTCCGAGCAGTGCCGGAGTCTCCATCTGGATTGTTCCGACTGGAACATCAGCCCGAATACACTGCATAGCGACTCCAACAAGAACGTACCCGGCGTAATCCTTCCCAAGGCATGGCAATACTCAAGATGCCGCAGCGGCAAGACAAAGACAGATTCCCGCGATAACCCTACGCTCAGCTCGTTTCTATTCACCCTGAGCGAAGGGAGTGTCGCATATGCATGCAGCGGCGCAGAACCTCCGGGGGGGGGTATCTCCTAGAGGTATCCGCCTCCGGAGGCCAAGGAATCATCGAGTACGTCCTGATCATCGCGGTCATCGGCCTGGTGATCGTGTTCGCGGGACCCGGCGTGGCCGGAGCCATCCGCAACCAGTTCAACCTGGTCGGCAACACGGTGAACAATGGGACGGTTGGCGGCGTCGAGGGAGGCGCATCCGGCGGAGGGTCTGCAGGTACCGATTCCGCGACCGTCCAGGCGGCTATCGCCAAGGACGCGAAGGACTGGACCCTCGAAGAGCAGAAGGCCGTGGCCGAGGACATCGCCGCGAAGGGCGAGGCATCGTCCGCCTTCGCCAAGGCGGAGGCCGCGATGAATGCAGGGACGAAGTTCTCGATGAAGCTCACCGATGGTCAGACGCTCGAGTACAAGATTATCGGCATCAACCACGATGACTTGGCCGATGGTAGCGGCAAGGCGGGCCTGACGTTCCTCGCCACCTCGACGGGTATTAAATCTCGCGTGAACGCCACCAACACCAATGCCGGTGGCTGGGAGAAGTCGGAACTCCGCGCGAAGATGAACTCCGGCGAGATCTGGAACCTGATGCCCTCCGATTTCCAATCCAAGGTGAAGCCGGTCAGGAAGCTGACGAACAACGTTGATGGAACCGACAAGAATGCCGCCGTGACGGCGACCTCGGACAAGCTGTTCATGCTCAGTTATTCCGAAATCGTCGAGACCCCTTATAACGGCTGGTCTGGTTATTCTTGGATCGGAAACGAAGGAACCCAGTACGAGGCCTTCAGGGGTAAGGTGACGAACAATTATTCGGGTAACGATTGCCTGAGTGTTGGCGTCGCTTGGTGGGAGCGTTCCTTGAATCCGAGCGCCTCTGCGCTCTTCCTCTATGTCAACAGCAACGGCGATCCGTCGTACAACTACGGCGCGACGAACTCGAATCGCGTCTGCCCAGCTTGGTGCTTCTAGATTCATCTGTTAAGCCCGCACGGCCTGTGCGGGCTTTTCTTTTGGCGGTTACTCGAACGGTTTGATGTTTGTGGCATAGGTTATCGGTTTGAGGAGAAATGAGGTCACACAGCGGCTCTCAGAGCGCCTGCCGCACTCCCCCGCCATTACTCCTGCGGCATCCTCGTATAGAGCCCATCCCGCTTGGCGTTTCGTTGCAACAGCCCACTTGTCCACCGATCAAGTGAACTACTGGAATAAATACAGCGACACGCTTGTTCGTTACAGTCGCTATATCTACGTAAATCGCCGCGATAAATACAGCCCGTACTCGGCTGTATACCAGCTACGCGTATGTAGATTCATATCGCGGTAATAAATCGGCCCAAGTGCGTGCAAAACGCGCAAGTAACCGCAAAAGGCGACTATCGCGTAGGTAGATTTTTGGCACCCTGTTGCTTAACCAAAATTAAGCAATTGCCTAAAACAAAAAAGGTCAGGCACTAGGTGCCTGACCTGCAAACTTCTGGTCGGGACGACTGGATTCGAACCAGCGACCCCTTGACCCCCAGTCAAGTGCGCTACCAAGCTGCGCCACGTCCCGAAGCTTTTGTTTGTTGCGCTGCTCTCGCTCGCAACAGGGAGTATATTAACCCGAAACTTTGCCCTTGTGCAAGAACTTTTTTATAAATTTTGAAGCAAGTCCAAAATTGTATCCGCGAGCTGGGGTTTTGTTAGAACGGGAAGTTCTTGCGTACCCGCTGTGCTCACGATCCAGGCCTTGTTGGTATCGGTTCCAAAGCCCGAATCGGCGCGCGAGACATCGTTGGCGATAATCGCATCGCAACCCTTGCGGGCGAGCTTTCGCTGCGCGTACTCCACGACGTTATCAGTCTCTGCCGCAAATCCGATCACGCACCGCTCTCCCTTTTGGCGCGAAAGCTCAGCCAAGATATCGACCGTCTCGACCAGTTCGATGCGATCCAAGCGTTCGTTGGCCTTTTTGAGCTTATGGTCGGCAGGGGCTGCGGGGGTGTAGTCGGCGACGGCGGCCGCGCAAATGGCCGCATCAGCCGTCTGAAAGGCGCCCAGAGCCGCCTGCAGCATTTCAGCGGCGGTCTGCACGCGCACGCACTCCACGCCGCGGGGAACATCGAGCGATGTCGGGCCCAGCACAAGCGTGGCCGCAGCGCCGCGGCGAGCGGCCTCCCCCGCTAGGGCGATGCCCATCTTGCCCGATGACCGGTTGCCGATGAAGCGCACAGGGTCGATCGGTTCGTGCGTGGGGCCGGCAGTGATTACGATGCGCTTGCCCGCCAGGTCTTGCGGGACGGGGTTCAGCACCTCGCAGACGGCCTCGACGATGTCCTCGGGCTCGCTCATACGCCCCGTGTCCACGTCGCCGCAGGCAAGGTAGCCGCTGCCGGGTCCCACCACATGGACGCCACGGTCGCGCAACGTGGCCATATTGGCCTGCGTTGCCGGCGCCTTCCACATGCCGTTGTTCATGGCGGGGGCGATCACGATGGGTCGCGGCGTGGCTAGCAGCGTGGTGGAGATGAGGTCATCGGCGATACCGCTTGCCATCTTGGCGATGATATTGGCCGTCGCGGGCGCCACGACTATCAAATCGGGCTCCTGCGCGAGCGAAATGTGGTGGATGGGGTCGGAGGGATCGTCGAACAGGCCCACCGCGACCGGCTCGTTGGTGAGCGCACGGAAGGTAAGCGGCCCGACAAACTCGGTGGCATGCTCGCTCATAACGACCTTGACGCGCGCGCCGCGCTTTTGCAGTAGGCGCACGATATTGCACGACTTATAGGCGGCGATCCCGCCGGTAATGCCCAGCAGGATCGTTTTTCCCTCAAGTTGCATTGAATTGTTGGGTGCCGCCGTCATCGTTAGGCTTCCTTGCTGGGGAGCACGAGCAGGCGGTGGCAGTAGGGGCAGTGCGTAATCTCACTACCGTCGTGGTTGAGGTCGCTCATGGACGACGCCTGCAGCGCGGTGTGGCAGACCGTGGGGATGTTACCCTTGATGGTCTCGACGGCCAGGCCACGGAACTGCTTGAGCAGACGTTCGTAGTCGGTGAGCACGTCGGTCGGCAGCGTGGCGGCAAGGGCGGTGCGCTCCTTGGTGGCGGCATCAATCTGGGCCTGGAGGTCGGTGGCCTTGGCACGGGCGGCCTTGGTGTCGGCCTTCACGCCCTCCTCGAACTTGGCGATGATGGCCTGCGCACGGGCTTCGCGGTCGAGCGCCTCCTTATGGGCGATGACGACGTCCTTGCGGGTGTGCTCGATCTTGTCCAGGCGCTTGGCCAGGGTGGCGAGCTCGTTCTCCAGGTCCTGAACTTCGCGGTAATCAGAGCCGTCGACGTGGCGCTTCTTGGCGGCCTCGATGGCGTTATTGGTCTGGATCTCGGTGGTGTTGAGATCGTCGAGCTCAATATCCAGGTCCTTGCGTTGGGCGTAGAGCTTGGTCATCTCGGCCTTGAGCTTAACGTAGGTCTTGCGCTTGGAAGCGAGCTCCTTGAGCTCCGGCATATTGGCAAGTTCGCTCTTGTTGTGGGCGAGCTCCAAATCGATCTGTTGCAGCTTGAGTAGCGTAGCGCCGGCGCTCATAAGTTCTCTCCTTTTGTCACAGTCCACCATTGGCAAGGGTTCAGTATTTTAATCGCATGACGGGGGTCGACCCCGGCGTCAACTGCAGAGTTCATCAATATATCAACGAACGGCTCCTCGGAGCGGTCATGGCCGAGCAAAACCACTGGCAGCCCGCGCAAGGCAAGGTCTTGCGCTACGTGGTAGCCCGCCTCGCCCGTCACGATGACATCCGCACCGGCGGCGATGGCGAGCTCTCCAAAGTCGCCCAAGGAGCCGCCCAAAATGGCGATGGTGCGGCACGGGTGCTCGGCATCGCCCCACACGCGGGGGTCGCTTCCGAAGGCCGTGGCGGCGCGAGTGGCAAGGTCGCGCAGGCTGCAGGGGTCGTCGAGTGTCGTAAGGGCTCCCAGGCCGCAGGCCTCGGGGTCGTCCACATGCTCCAGTGAGCTCATGGGCTCAGCGCCCAGCAACTCACTCAGGCGAACGCGCGCCTCATACGAGCGGTCCAGGTTGGTGTGGAGCGAGATAATGCTCACCCCACAACGGGCCGCCTCGTAGAGCGCCGCACTGCACTGGGGACGTGTCGCGCTGGGCGGGCAAAATGCCTCGGGCGCCTTGATGTAGACGGGATGATGCGTGAGCAACACGTTGGCTCCGGCTGCCAAGGCGCGGTGCACGTTGGCCCTGGTGGCGTCAAGCGCGCAGGCAACGCCGCGGATCTCGTCGTCGGGGTCGCCAACGGATAAGCCTACGTGGTCCCAGGGTTCGGCGTCCGTCTTGGGATAGCGTGCCAGCAGTGCACGCTCGAGCTCGGAGACGATCATGCGGCACCTACGATCGAGAGCAGCGTCTGGGCAAAGTCGTCCAGATCGCTCGGATTCACGCGGTCATCGAAGGAAATGCGCAGTGCGCCCAGAGCCTGCTCGCGACCGATGCCCATCGCGCTCAAAACGTGGCTGGGGTCCATGCTGCCGCTCGAGCATGCCGAGCCTGCCGATACCTCAAAGCCGGCGGCGTCGAGCTTGATGATGAGCTCCTCGGAGTCCATGCCGTCAATGTAGATCGATACCATGCCGGGCAGACGGTCGGCATGCGCATAGTCGCCCATCGTGGCGTGAATGCGCGGATGGGCCGTAAGCGTGGCGTAGAGCTTGTCGGAAAGGGCCTGCAGCTTCTCGCGCTCCTCGGCCACATTGGGCGTCAGCGTGCGGGCGGCAGCGGCAAAGGCCAACTGCGTGCGCAGGTCCTGCGTGCCGGCGCGACGTCCGGCTTCCTGTCCGCCGCCAAAGATGCGGGGGCGCAGCGGCGTGCGGTTCTTAAGGTAGAGCGCGCCGGATGCCACAGGGCCGCCGATCTTATGCGCGGCAACGGTCATAGCATCGACGCCCAGCTCGGTGACATCGAGCGGAATATGCAAGTAGCCCTGGATGGCATCGGTGTGGAACAGGGCGCCCACGGTATGCGCGGCGGCGGCCAGCTCGCGGATGGGCTGCACCACGCCGGTCTCGTTATTGGCGGCCATGATGCTCACGAGCGCGACATCGTCTCCGAGCAAGTCACTCAGCGCGGCAGGCTCAATGTAGCCCGCACGGCAGGGCTGCACCAGGTCGACGGTAAAGCCAGCGGCGCGTAGCAGCGGCAGGTTGTCCAGGATCGAATCGTGCTCGATGGCAGATACGATCACGCGGTTGCGCTTGCGGTCGTGCTGACGGGCGCCCTCGGCAAGTCCGAGGAGCGCCAGCTGGTTTGCCTCGGTGCCGCCATTGGTCAGGACAATCTCGGATGGGCGGACGCGCGCGCCAAAGCTGCGGGCGATCTCGCGGCGTGCGGCCTCCAGGCGCGCGGCGGCCTTGCGGCCGAGCGAATGCAGCGAGTTGGGATTGACGCCCGCAAGCTCGCTATCGTCGTACTCACGCTGCGCAAGGAGCGCCTCGGCGCGCATGGGCGTCGAGGCGGCATAGTCAAGATTCACGGTTATGCGGTTTTGACCTGCGGTCATAAGGGTTTATGCCTCCTGTGCAGCCTCGTTGCCTAGCTTTTGCAGCAGCGCAACCTCGGCAGCGGGATCTTCGGACTTAAATACGGCGGAACCGGCCACCAGGACATCGGCGCCGGCCTTGACGACCTCGGCGATGTTCTTGGAAGAGATGCCGCCGTCGACCTCGATCATGGGCGACACGCCGTGGCGCTCGCACATGGCCTTGAGTTCGCGGAGCTTATGCAGAGTGCCCGGGATAAAGCTCTGGCCGCCAAAGCCCGGGTTCACACTCATCAGCAGCACGATATCGACGACCTCGATAATGCTCTCGAGCACGCAGACAGGCGTTGCAGGGTTGAGCACCACGCCGGCCTTGACGCCGCGCTGCTGCAGGTGCGTGAGCGTGCGGTGCAGGTGCGTGGAGGCCTCGTAGTGAACGGTGATCATATCGGCGCCGGCGTCGGCGTACCAGTCGACGGTCTCGTCGGGGTTCGACACCATGAGGTGCGCGTCGACCGGCACGTCGGTGGAGCGCTTGACGGCCTTGAGGATGTCAACGCCAAAGGTGAGGTTGCCGGTAAAGTGACCGTCCATCACGTCGAAGTGCACAAAGTCGGCACCGGCGATCTTGTCGAGGTCACCCTTAAGGTTGGCCATATCGGCCGAAAGGATGGACGGAGCGATTTTAATGGAACCCATGGTAGAAGCCTTTCTGCGCTAGTCGGTAAGTCCGTAGAACTCTTGGGAGGGTACGCGATCGGTAAGAATCTCGAGCGCCCTATCCAAAGTAACACCGTTGTAGAGCGTTTGCTCCACGGCAAAGGTGAGCGGAATGTCTACGCCCAGTGAACGGGCGAGTTCGCTGACGCTGCGGGCCGCAACGGCGCCCTCGACCACCATATGCGTACGTGCCTGGTACTCGTCGAGCGACACGCCGTGGGCAAACTCGTAGCCAAAGGTGCGGTTGCGCGAATGCTCCGAGGTGCAGGTGGCGATGAGGTCGCCCATGCCGGCGAGTCCCATGCACGTTATGGCCTGCCCGCCGCGGGCGTGCACCAGTCGGCTGATCTCGGCCAGGCCGCGCGTCATGATAAGGGCAAGCGTGTTGTCGCCCGCGCCGGTACCGGCGGAGATGCCGCACACGATGGCGATGACATTTTTCATGGCGCCGCAAACCTCGACGCCGGTCATGTCCTGCGACAGGTAGATGCGGAAGGCCGTAGATAGGAGCAGGTCCTTAAAGGTCTCCCCTACCTGCGGATCTTTGCTAGCGATGACAGCGGCAGAAAGCCCGCCGCGGCAGATCTCCTCGGCATGGTTAGGGCCGGAGAGCGCCGCCACGCGCGCCTCGTTGCCGATCTCGCTGGCGATGACCTCGCTCATGAGCAGGCCGGACTCGGGCTCAATACCCTTGGTGAGGCAGAGCACCGGGGCGTCGGCGGCGATGAAGTGAGCTGCCTGATGACATACGCTGCGCAGGTGCGTGGAGGGCACGGCAAAGATAATGGCGTCGGCGCCGTCGAGCGTCTGCGACAGGTCCGTCGTGGCGACGGCGTTGCCGGGCAGCTCGTAGCCCACTAGATACCGGGGATTACGGTGCTCGCCATTGATGCCGGCGGCCGTCTGCTCGCTATGGGCCCACATGGTCACGCGCTCGGCTCGCGCGGCGGCAAGGCCGGCGACGGCGGTTCCCCAGGAGCCGGAGCCAATCAGCGCAACATTCATGACTCTCTCCTACTTATCGTCGGGCTCGGTGACGCGCTTGGTAAACGAGAGCTTGGACTCCTTACCGGTCATGAGCTTTTTGATGTTCGCGCGATGGGCCCACACCACGGTGATGCCGATCATCGCCATGCAAAACTTAAGTCCCAGGCTGCTGTACGGAAGGACCGCGCAGACGGCGACGGGAAGGCCGATGGCCGCGGCAAGCGAGCCCACCGACACAAACTTGGTGATGGCGACGGCCACGATAAACATGCCCAGCAGCGAAAGTCCGATGGGCCAGTACCAGGCGAGGATAACGCCCAAGCCCACGGCGATACCCTTGCCGCCATGGAAGTTGAGGTAGGGGGAGAAGATATGGCCCCACACCGCAGCCAGGCAGATGACGCCGAGCATCCAGTCGCCGGGGGCTCCAGGCGCCATGATGCTCATAGGGAAGCCGTAGCCCACGCCCGCGATGAGCGGACGGGCGATAAGGACGCAGATGGCGCCCTTAAGGCAGTCGAGCAGCAGCGTGAGCGCGGCCACCTTGGGGCCGGCTACGCGCAGGGCGTTGGTGGTGCCGATATTGCCGGAACCCGCCTTGCGAATGTCGGTGTGGTTGAACACGCGGCCCAGGATCAGGCCAAACGGAATCGCTCCGATAAAGAACGAGACCACGACGCAGATGACGGTCAGCAGAATCGGATTATGCATCCTTTTGCTCCTTCTTCCTAAAGAAGAGTCGAATGGGCGTGCCGGAAAAATCGAAGGTCGAGCGCATACGGTTCTCCACGTAGCGCTGGTAGGTGTCGTTGACCAGGTCGCTGTGGTTGACGAAGAACGTAAACGTCGGCGGGGTGATGCCCGTCTGGGTCACGTAGTGCATGCGCAGGCGACGCTTACCGTCCACCACGGTGTGGCCGAACTCGCGCAGGTCGGTGAGGAACGTGTTGAGGCGCGAGGTGGTGATCTTTTGCGAACGCGTCTTTTCTGCGGCATCGACCATCGCCCAGATCTTCTCGACGCTGCGACCGGTCAGGGCCGAGATGCGCAGGTACTGGGCCCAGGGAGCCATGACGCCCAGACGGCGGTCGATGGTCTCCATGCAGGCCTCGCGCTTGCGGTCATCGTCGAGCAGGTCCCACTTGTTGAGTAGCACCACGATGGCGCAGCCGCGCTCGATGGCGAGGCCCATGACCTTCTGGTCCTGCTCGGTAACGCCCACGGAGGCGTCGACAACGAGCAGCGCGACGTCGGCACGATCGATGGCGCGCAGGCCGCGGACCATGGAGTAGTACTCAATGTTCTCGTACACGGTGCTCTTCTTGCGAATGCCCGCGGTGTCGACCATGCGGTAGTGCTTTCCGTCGCGCTCGACGACGGTATCGATGGCGTCGCGCGTTGTGCCGGCAATGTTCGACACGATGGAGCGATCGGCACCCAGGATGCGGTTGAACAATGAGGACTTACCGGCGTTGGGGCGGCCGATGATGGCCACGTTGAGCGCATCGGGGAACTCGTCGGCGACCTCGTCCTCCTCCTCGGGAAGCAGGGCCACGATGTCGTCGAGCAGGTCGCCCGTGCCGTGGCCGTGCAGGGCCGAGAGCGGCGTGGGCTCGCCGATGCCGAGCGAATAGAACTCCCAGATGTTGTCATTCTCGCGATCGGGGTTGTCGAGCTTGTTCACCAGCAGAAAGACCGGCTTGTCGCAACGCTTGAGCATGCGGGCGACCGACTCGTCCTCCTCGGTGACGCCGGTGCGACCGTCGACCACAAACAGGATAACGGCAGCTTCCTCGGCGGCGGCGAGCGCCTGGTCGCGGATGGACGTGGCAAAGACGTCATCGCTCTTGAGCGGCTCAATGCCGCCCGTGTCGACGATGGTGAACTCGCGGCCGTTCCAATCGGCCGTGTGGTATGAGCGATCGCGCGTGACGCCGCGGGACTCATGGACGATGGCGTCCGAGGTCTGGGCCAGGCGGTTAACGAGCGTGGACTTGCCCACGTTGGGGCGTCCGACGACGGCGACGATAGGTTTCATCTGCTCTCCTTTAATGGGTAGGGTCAGCGGGGATAGTTGAATTGGCGGGCGTTATGCCAAGGATGTGCTCCAGGGTATCGAGCAGCTCATGCGGCATGGTCGATACCACATGAACCTCGGCGCCGCGACCGGTAAGGCTTGCGAGTAATTCGTCACGATGATACTCGTCAAGGGTCATACCGTCGGCGTTGAACATGAGCTTAGGCACAAAGAGCATAACCCCCGACAGGTCCTGCGGCAGCTGCTCCAAGATGTCGCAGGCGACGATGAGGCCGGTCACGTCCACGTTGCCGCCAAAGTAACGGTTTTTGATGACCGTGACGGTACCGGCAAGGCCCTGCGGCGATTCCACAAAACGTGCTACCGTATCGCGCGCGCTGGCGCCCGAGAGGCACAGCAGGCGCTGGCCACGGGCGGCGATTGCCTCGCGAACGCGGCGCAGGCGCTCGGCATCGGCGGCGAGCACGTTGTCGGTCTCGTCCAGATAGGAGCGGATCATGCCGATGCCGTCGTAGTACTGCGGGTAGCCGTCGTAAAAGTCGGCCTCGGGCGGCTCGATGCCGGCATCTAGGTAGAACTCGTCGCTCATCTGGAAGGTGTGACGGCCAAAGCGCTCGAAGGCACGGTCCTGGAAGGGCCGGATCATGGCGATGGTCTCACGCGCCAGCTCGGGCTTGTCGCTGTAGGACCAGCTAAAACGGTTCTGATGCTTGGTAAAACCGAGCGGCACAATGCCCAGGCTCGTGATCTGCTCATGCTCCTCGCAGAAGCGCAGGGTTTTTTCCAGCTCCTCGCCGTCGTTCATGCCGGGACACAGAACAATTTGCGCGTGAATCTCGATGCCGGCGGCCATGATGGCCTCGAGTACGTCCATGCCGCGCTGGGCGTTTCGGCCCATCATGCGGCGGCGGACGTCGGGGCTTACGGCATGGACCGACACGTTCATGGGGCTCATGTTGCGGTCGATGACGTTTTGCACGTCCTCGTCGGTGAGGTTGGTCAGCGTGACGAAGTTGCCCTGCAAAAAGCTTAGGCGGTAGTCGTCGTCGCGGATGTAGAGCGTGGAGCGTCCGCCCTTGGGCAGCATCGTCATAAAGCAGAACACGCAGGCGTTTACGCAGGTGCGCATGCCATCGAAGATGGGGCCATCGAACTCAAGACCCCAGTCCTCGCCGGGAAAGCGATCAAGCTCAACGGGAGTGACGGTGCCGTCGCGCGGATCGAAAACCTCCAGCTCGACGGTGTCGTCATCTGCCTCCCAGAGCCACACGATCATATCGGTCAGCTGCTCGCCGTTGACCGTGAGCACGCGCATGCCCGGCTCGATACCCACATCCCATGCGGGCGATTCGGGGCGCACGTTTTTAACGAGCGCGCCCTCACCCGGCTCGGGGTCGCGGCTGCGCCCGTAATCGGCCACCTCGGCGGCGTATGCGGGTACGGTCTGGTCCATGATTAGCGGCAAAGCTCCTTGATGCGCTCGACGGCGCGCTCGATGTGTTCTTGCGGGGTGGAGGCTCCGGCGGTGATGCCGATGTGGCGTGCGTTGACAAACCATGCGGCCTCAAGCTCTGAAGCTTCCTCGATGTGATACGTACGCTCGCAGGCATGGGCGCAGATCTGCGCCAAGCGGCGGGTGTTGCCCGAGTTCTTGCCGCCTACGACGACCATGCAGTCGCAGCGGTTGGCAAGGGATGCCGCCGCCTGCTGTCGCTCGCTTGTGGCGGCGCAAATGGTGTTGATCACGCGCAGTTCCTGCACGCGGGGGGTGATGGCAGCCACGACCTCGGCCAAGTTCTGCGCGGTCTGGGTGGTCTGCACAACGAGGCCCACCTTGCCTTTGAGCGGCAGCGCGTCCGCGTCGGCGGCACAGCTCACGACTTGAGCGTCATCACCGGCGTGGCCCAGAATGCCCTCGACCTCGGGATGGCCCGGCTCGCCAACGACAATCACGCGATAGCCCTCGCGCACCAGGCGCTCGGCCGCCACATGGACCTTCTTCACGTAGGGACAGGTGGCGTCGACCACGGTAAGGCCGCGCCCGCGAGCGGCATCGATGACCTGCGGCACCACGCCGTGCGCGCGAATGATCACGGTTCCCGATGCGGCATCGTCTAGGGTGTCGGCCAGACCGACACCTGCTTCGGCAAGCTCGCGCACCACGATGGGGTTATGGATGAGCGGACCCAGAGTGTGGACCTGAGCGGTCTCTCCCGCCTGCGGGGCGGCCGCCAGGGCCATATCGAGCGCGCGCTGCACGCCGTAGCAGGTGCCGGCGTGGGCAGCGATCTCGATGGTGGGGGCGTCGACCTTTCCGGTTACAGCCTCGGCGGTATTCATGACTTCCTCGCTCATGGCTAGAACCTGCCCGGGTGCTCGGCGCACAGGTCATCGCGCATGGCGTAGACGCGACTCATGGCTTCGGACTCAAGCCATGCCAGGCGCTCCTTGCGCTTGAGCTCGGCCGGTGCATCGGATAGCGAGATGGCCTTGCCGGCACGGATCCAGCACTTTTTGGGGCGCATGAGCTTTTTGCCCGCAGGCGTAATATCGGACCAGCCGCAGATGGCGAGCGGGTTGACGGGTGCCTTGCCCATCTGGGCGATGAGCGCAAAGCCGCCGTGGACCTCGGGCTTGATCTCGCGCGAGCGGATGCGCGTGCCCTCGGGGAAGATCAAGACGTCCTCGCCGCGCTGCAGCGCATGCTGGGCGGCGCGCAGGCACTTCATGTCGGCGGTGCCGCGCTCGACGGGAATACCGCCCACGCGGCTAAAGGCCCAGCGCACGATCTTGGTCTTGGCGAACTCGGACTTAAAGATGGGGCGGACACGGCGGCCGCCAAAGAACAGTGCCGTCTCCACGGCCAGCAACTCGGCCATCGAGGTGTGGTTGCAGATGACCACGCTGCCGCGGCCTTCCTGGCGCTCAAACAGCAGGTCGCTGTCCTCGATCTTCCAGCGCCACATGAGCTTGGAGAAGACCCACAGGATGCCCATGACTACGGCGACAGTGCCGCGGATGAGCGCCGGGAACTCGGCGTAGGGGGCGTTGTAGTAATCCTCGGGCGTCTGCTTAAACAGGCGCATGGGCTACCTCCTTTGGTTGATGAGGTCCTCGATTATCGAGACGACCTCGTCGATGGTGTGGGCGGTGGAGTCGACGTGCACGGCGTCCTTGGCGGGCACGAGCGGCGCGACCTCGCGACTGCTGTCGAGTTTATCGCGCTGCTTGAGGGCATCGAGGGTCTCGTCGACCTCGGCCTCGAGCTGCTCTTCGGTAAGCGGCTGGGCGTCGTTTTGGTGGCGCTGCAGCACACGGCGACGGGCACGCTCGCGCGGGTCGGCGGTCAGGAACACCTTGACCTGCGCGTTGGGGAACACGACGGTTCCGATGTCGCGACCCTCGGCGACGATGTCGCGGTCCTCAGCGGCACGACGCTGGTGGATGAGCATGGCGGCGCGCACGCCCGGGTAGGCCGAGACCTTGGATACGTTGGCGTCGACCTGCGGGGTGCGGATGGAGGCCGAGGCATCCTTACCGTCGATGGTCAGGCGCGTGTCCTCGCCGGTGCCGTTGGTAAAGCGAATCTCGATCTGCTCGGCGAGGGCGTCAATGGCCGCCTCGTCGTCCAGGTCGATGCCGCGGTCGAGCGCGGCGAAGGTGACGGCGCGATACATGGCGCCCGTGTCGAGCTTGTTAAAGCCCAGCTGGTGGGCGATCTCCTTGGCGATAGTGGACTTGCCGGAACCGGCGGGGCCGTCGATGGCGACGATCATGCAATGCTTCCTTTCGGTGGTTGACGTGCTGGTATGGGACGCGGGCGCTGCGGCTTTGCGGGTTGCCTAGCTCGTGTAGCGCTCGCGGTAGGTGTTGCGCTTGGGCGCGGAGCCGTGGCTGCCGTGGTGACGCGTGCGGCTTGCGGTGTTGGTCGTGGGCGCGGCGCCGCGCTTGGAGCTGGCCTGCTTAGGCGGGATACCGCCGGCCTTGAGGATCTGCACCTCGCGGTCGGCGAGCTCTCGCCACGAGCCCTTAGCCACGTCCTTGAGCTCCAGGCCGGCAAAGTTACAGCGGTGCAGGCGGATCACCGGATGGTGGATCTTGCTCAGCATGCGCTTGACCTGGTTCTTGCGGCCTTCGCGGATGATGACCTCCACGGCGGTGGTGCCGGGCTTGACGCCCTGCGGAGCCACGGCCTCGGCCTCGCGCGCGTTGATGACGCGGCAGATCGCCGGCTGGCACAGGCCGTCGTCGAGCTCGATGCCGCGGCGGAGTGGTTCCAAGTCGCGATCGGTCAGGTGGCCGTCCACGAGCGCTTGGTAGGTCTTGTAGACGTGCTTGCTGGGGTGCAGCAGGTCCTGCGACAGGTCGCCGTCGGTGGTAAAGAGCAAAAGGCCCGTGGTGTCGCGGTCCAGGCGACCCACCGGGAAGAGCCCCGGAAAGCGGTCACGCGGGACCAGATCGGCCACGCAAGGGCGCTCCTGCGGATCGCTCATGGTGGTGAGGTAGCCGGTCGGCTTGTAGAGCATCAGGTACACGGCGCCCTGATTGAGCTTGACGGGCATGCCGTCGACCTCGATATGGTCGCGGTCCACATCGACCTTGGTGCCCAACTCGGTCGCGACCTGGCCGTTGACGGTTACGCGGCCGGCGGTCATCAGGTCCTCCGAGCCACGGCGGCTCGCCACGCCCGCGCGAGCCAAAAAGCGCTGCAGGCGCATGGTGTGCGGGTAGACGGGCTGGGTGTCGCCTACGGGCGCTGCGGTATCCGTGGCGCTTGCGACGCGCGCCTCCCCTGCTTCGTTAGTCCTCGTCATGCATGTCCTCCGAGGTAACACCTGTGGGCAGAAGCTCCTCGCCATCGGTGTCTTCAACATCGGTATCGATCAGTTCGCGCTCTTCGTCCAGGTCCTCGGCCTGCTCCTCGAGCGTGGACTGAATGCTGCGGCCGCTCAGGCGCTCGCGAATAAACTGGCGCGACTGCTCGTCGGGGGCAAACTGCTCCAGATCGGGCAGGTCGCGGGTGGAGCGCAGGCCGAACTTTTCCAAGAAGGCGTTGGTCGTGCCGTAGATGATGGCCTGACCGCGCTCGGGGTCGCGGCCGAGCTCGCGCACCAGGCCCTTGTCCACGAGCGACGCGATGACGCCGTCGGAGTTGACGCCGCGGATGCCCTTGACCACCTCGCGCGTGACGGGCTGGTGGTAGGCGATGACAGCAAGGGTCTCGAGCGCCGCCTGCGACAGCTTTTGCGTGTCCCAGCTCAGCACATAGGCCTCGACCACGTCGTGGTAGGCGGGGTGTGTAAACAGGCGCCAGCCACCGGCGACCTCGCGCAGCTGAAAGCCGCGATTGGCCTCCTCGTACTCAACCTTGAGCTCAGCCAAAAGCGACGCGCACTCGCCCGGGGCGATATCCAGCGCTCCTGCCAGCGCGGGTGCGCTCACGGGGTCGCTCGACACCAGTAGCAGCGCCTCGAGGGCGCCTTTGAGGCTGTTTGCCTCCAGCGTGGAAAGGGTTGACATGGTTGGTCGCTCCTATTCGGTGAGCTCGGGGCCCTCGCCGGGCACATATGTCTCGGCGCCCTCGACGCGGTTGATTTGAATGGTTCCGAAGATCTCGTCCTGGCTCAGCGTGAGCGAGCCGCGCTTGGTGAGCTCGAGCATGGCCAGGAAGGTAACGACGAGCTGCTCGGTGGTGGCGTCGCCGTCCAAGAGCTCGCGGAAGGTGCAGGTTTGGTGCGTCATGGTAAAGCGGTCGACAGAGGCCACCGTCAGGTCGAGCGGCACGCGATGCGGTGCCACGTGCTCGGCCTCCAGCAGGAAGGTCTGGCGCTTGCCGTCCAGGTCGGCGCAGATGACGGCGAGGCCGCGCAGGGTAATGCCGGCAAGGTAGTCGGGCATAAGGCCCAGAAACTCGGGGTCGGGGCCGGCAACACGCGGATGCATGCGGCTCTCGGCCTGCATGCGGGCGCCAAGGGCAGCCGCCGCGCCCTTAAACTGCTTGTAGGCGATCAGGCGCTGGATCAGGACCTCGCGCAGGGCATCGCCGTCGAGCGCGCTGAGCTCCTCGAGGTCATCGTCGTCCTCGTCATCGTCGTCTGCCTTGCGCGGGGCCTCCTGGGGCACCAGTGAGGCGGCCTTGATGTCCAAAAGGGTTGCCGCGACCAGCAAAAAGTCGCTCGCCACGTCCAGGTCCAGCGCCTCGATGCGCTCGGCCTCGGCCAGGTATTGCTCGGCCACCTCGCTGATCGAGATGGCGCCGATATCAACTTTTTGACGGGTTACCAGCTGCAGCAGCAGGTCGAACGGTCCGCTGTAGACCTGCGTCGACACGCGATACGACATCTTCGACCTCCTTTGACGGCGCCTTCGCGGCGCGGTTTGGGTGCATGTTGCGACCGTTTTGCACGGTCGACCTGTAAGTTTACCTTAGATGCCGGCGATTGCGAAGTTGAGCAGCCACTCGGCCAGCGGATACACGGTAACGTCGAAATACCGTCCAATCACGTCGATGCCGGTCCACATAGGCAACAGGTACAGCACCAGGATGAGGATGGGCATGGCGTATTGCTGCAGGCGGTAGTAGTTAGAGAGCGCTTTGCCTTTGAGGAACGGCACGATGATCGACGAGCCGTCGAGTGGCGGAATCGGAATGAGGTTAAAGAACGCGAGCGACAGGTTGACCACAATAAAGGTGGCACCGAAGTTCATGATTTGGGAAGCCACAGCAAAGGACATGCTGGTGTAGAGGTTGCCGTATGTCGCGTGCATGAGAGCGGCCGCAAGGCATGCCAGCGCAATGTTCGATGCGGGGCCGGCCACGCTCACCAGGACCTCGTCGCGCTTGGGGTGCTTGAGGTTGTTGAGATAGACGGGCACGGGCTTGGCGAAGGCGAACACCGGGCCGCCGGCGGCGAGCATCAGCAGCGGCAAGAGAATGGTGCCAAACGGGTCGATGTGGTTGAGCGGGTTGAGCGAGACGCGGCCGCGCGAACGGGCCGTCTTATCGCCGAGTGCCCAGGCCGCGGCGGCGTGCGCGCTCTCGTGGATCACGATGCCAACGATGACGGCGACAGCGCTCGCGAGCAGGTTCATAAAGTAGCTGCTGGACATGTCGACCCCCTAGCGGACGCGGCGCGAGGCACGCGTGAGCAGGTAGTCGGCCACAAACAGGATGACGGCGACGATGGCGTAATCCAGACGGAACACGCCGCCAAAAGGCGATGTGATGACGCCGTAGCCGGCGATGGCACCCGGCAGCGCGCGAGAAAGCTCAACGACAAAGCCAACGATTTGCAACTTGGCGGTGAGGCCGCTGAAGCACAGCAGCACGGTCATCGCGCTCATAAAGATGCCGCAGATGCGACAGGCGATGGCGATGATGCTCATCGCCACGGCAGCGGCTTTACGAGAGTTCACGCGCGGTCTCCTCTTCGATTTGGGTGGAAAGCTCTAGCCATTCGTCCTCGAGTTTGGGCAGCTCTTGCTTAAGGCCGTTATATTCCCCCAGCGCGGCGTTGAACTTGTCCTGATCGGCGTAAAGCTCTTCGCTTGCCATCAATTCCATAAGCTCGTCATAGCGGGCACGCTTTTTGTCCAGCTCTGCCTCGATCTTTTTGAGCTGGTTGCGCACGCCCTTGAGCTTTTTGTTGAGCGCGGCGCGAGCCTGGGCCTCGGCGCGCTTTTGCTCCTTGGTCTTTTTGCCCTCGGCAGGCTTGGGAGCCGCGGCTGGGCTGCTGGCCTGGGCGGCGTTGGCGGGCTTAGTGCTCCTGCTTGCCTCCGGCGCGCTCTCCCCTGCCGTCTCGGCGGCGGCGCGGGCTGCGAGGTCCTCGCGCTTGAAGAGGTAGTAGTCGTAGTCGCCGTCGTAGACCGTGACCTTGCCGTCACGGATGTCGATCACGCGGTTCGCCACGGCGCGCACCAGGTGCTCGTCGTGGCTGATCAGCACGATGGTGCCGGGGAAGTTTTGCAGGGCGTTTTCGAGCATGTCCACCGAGTCGATATCCAGGTGGTTGGTGGGCTCGTCCAGGCACAGGAGCGCCTCGGGGGCCACAAGCATCTTGGCCAGGGCCAAACGCGCCTTTTCGCCGCCGGAGAGGACGCGTACCTGCTTTTCGATGGAATCGTTGTCGCTAAATAGGAAGGCGCCCAGCAGGCTGCGCTGCTGCGGTACGGTCCACTTGGGCGTGACGGTGTCGATCTCTTGCAGGACGGTGTTGGACTCGGTCATGCCCTCGAGCGCGTGCTGGGCATAGTAGGCCACACCGACGTTGGTGCCCAGGTCGCGCGTGCCGGTAGTGGGCGGCTCCAGGCCAGCGAGGATCTTCATGAGGGTGGACTTACCGGCGCCGTTGGGGCCGACGAGCGCCACATGCTCGCCGCGGTAGAGCTTGAGGTCGATATCGCTGTAGATGTGCTTGTTGCCGTAGGACTTGGACACGCCCTCCAGGCCCACGACCATGTCGCCAGAGCGCGGCGGGTCGGGGAACTTAAAGTCGATGTGTTTGTGGCCTTCGGGCAGGATGACGAGCTCCTTTTTGATCTGCTCGATCTTGCGGATGCGCTCCTGGGCCTGGGCCGCTTTGGTGGGCTTGTAGCGGAACTTGTCGACGAAGACCTGCATGTGGGCGATGTCGCGCTCCTGGGCGGCACGCTTGGCGCGCATCTGCTCCAGGTTGTCCTCGCGCTGCTTGAGATAGCTGCTGTAGTTGCCGGTGTAGGTGGTCACGCGGCGGTTCTCGAGCGCGGCGACGTGGTCGACGCAGGCGTCCATGAAGGCGCGGTCGTGGCTGACGATGAGGACGGCGCCGTCGTAGTTGGCAATAAAGCCGCGCAGCCACTGGACGCTCTCGAGGTCCAGGTGGTTGGTGGGCTCGTCCAGCAGCAGCAGGTCAGGATGGCGCAGGAAGAGCTTTGCCAACGCGATGCGCATCTGCCAGCCGCCGGAGAACTCGGAGCACGGGCGCTCAAAATCGGTGACCTTAAAGCCCAGGCCGGACAGGATCTTGCGGGCGTTACTCTCGAGTTCGTAGCCACCCAGATGCTCAAAGCGGTCCTGGACCTGGCCGTACTCGTTAAGGAGTGCGTCGACTTCCTTACCCTGCTCGGAGAGCTCGGTGATCTGGGCCTGCAGCTCGTTGGCGCGCTCGCCCATGCGGCGGATTTCCTTGGCGGCTGCCATGACCTCGGCAAGGATGGTGGTGTCCTTTTGCTCCAAGTTGGTTTCCTGCTCTAGGTAGCCCACCTGGCAATCCTTGGCGTACTGGATCTGGCCGGCGTCGGGGCTGTCGATGCCCATGATGATCTTGAGCATGGTGGTTTTGCCGGCGCCGTTGGGTCCCACGAGCGCAAAACGCTCGCCGGGGTTGATCTGGAAGGACGCGCCACTAAAGAGGACGCGCGCGCCGAAGCTTTTTTCGATCTTGTCGACCAGGAGGATCATGGTGCCGCCTTTGACCTTGTGTGCCTATATGAAAAAAGGCCCCAACTTGCGTTGGAGCCTCATTCAATGCTCGGGTGGAGACGAGGGGGATCGAACCCCTGACCTCTTGACTGCCAGTCAAGCGCTCTCCCAGCTGAGCTACGCCCCCGTGCGAAAAAGTACTATACGGGAACTCGGACGTCGATGCAAGGACAATTTCGGAAAAACTTTCGCGGGCCCCGGCGCGCACGCGTGGGCGCACGGGCCCGCACAGGTCCGAGGAGCCCGCGATGCCCGCGGGGCGCACCCCTCGGGCGGGCGGCGTCAGCGCCGCACGCCTTCCCGTCTCCAGTCCGGCCGCCCTCGGGGGCCTCCCGCCGCGGAACCGGCCCATCTACTACGTTTGGGCGGCATCCCCCGACCATGGCGTCTCGGGCAAAAATAAAACCGCAGGTAGACGGTCTGCGGTTTTCGCGAAATACGGGGTATGGTCGAGGGGCCGGGGCTAAACGTAGTAGATGGGCCGGTTCCGTGGCGGCGTCATCGCAGACAGCCGACCGAGAACACCCGGAAGTGAGTTAGCAGGCTATTTGTAAGTGAAAACCACTGCGATGAAAAGAAAACAGGCCAGACATATTGCCTGACCCGTTGAAAAACCTGGTGGGCCCTCCGGGATTCGAACCCAGAACCCAGGGATTATGAGTCCCCTGCGCTAACCGTTGCGCCAAGAGCCCTTGTGATTAGTGGTTGCAAAGGTAATGGAGGACTTCCATGTAGAGAAGCGTTGCACCACGTCGTGAAATACTACCATGCACGCGACGCCCGTTCAACGCACGATCTTGTCGACCAGGAGGATCATGGTGCCGCCTTTGACCTTGAGTGCCTATATGAAAAAAGGCCCCAACTTGCGTTGGAGCCTCATTCAATGCTCGGGTGGAGACGAGGGGGATCGAACCCCTGACCTCTTGACTGCCAGTCAAGCGCTCTCCCAGCTGAGCTACGCCCCCGTGTGAAGAAGTACTATACGGGAACTCGGACGGCGATGCAAGGACAATTTTGGAAAATATTTTGCGGCGCGTTGAACGGGAGCGGGGCCAAAGAGACACACGATGCCCGACATAGCCCGCGGGGCGAGCCCCGTGGGCGGCGGCAAGCCCGCCGCCTTCCTTTGCAGGGCTCGGCATGTCGCCCCAGACGCCGCCGGCCAGACCAAAGCGATCCGCGGTGCATCCGTGGGCATGAGCCCTTCCGCACGCCTTCGGGCCAATTTACGGAACCGTGCGTAGCTCGCCCCAGCTGGTCGCTTCATAAACAGACCGGTTTACTACGCCGATTCCCGGATTTCCGACCTCACGCCTACTTTCGCAAAACGGGCAGGCAATCTACCTGCGGTTTTACGAGCGGCGAAATCAGTGTGTTCAGTCACCCTCAATCCAACGTAGTAAACCGGCATGGTTTTAAAATGGCACTTAATTACTGACAGCATATAAAGTATTAAAAATGCCCACTTGGCCATTATTACTTACCAATACCGAGCCAATTGCACAGAACGTTGGCCCGCAATCTGGTCTCAGCGCATCTCATCGCCTCGGTTTTTGGCTTGTAGCGCAACTCTAATCGCTCACACACACTGTGAATGATGGCATCAAGCTGATCGTGATCATTGGGCATGTCATGGGTTACAAGAAATACGTCGTATCCCATGCTTTGCAATGCTGTCATTCGGGTGGCATCGTGGTCAAGCACGGCGCCCGATCCATGGATAACCTCTCCTTGAAGTTCGATAATCACAGCCTTCATTGTTATTGGATTTACGATGACGATATCGCCGTAACAGATTTTCTGACCTGCGATTTTCCGAGCTGAATTCGACAGCGGTGTTAAGTCGTTGACGAATATGTTTTTAAACTCCGCTCCGCCGGCACGCCTCGGATGACTCAGTAACATGATTCCAGCAACTTCTAGCGGGGATGCAGCGATACCCATTACCTGCCGTGCGGCTTCGTAGAATTGCTTTCCCCACATCTCGCCTTTAACCTTCGCTGCAAATCTATGCAGTTCTTCTATTTCAATAAGAGGCTTTCTCATCCAGAGCGATGTGCCCTTTCCGCTAGCTGTATTTCCGGATCCGTTATCCTGCTGCTCACTTTGATCATTCTTGCTGTCCTTCTGGTGCGCCCGAGCATGGACTCGCTTCCATGGGATCTCATCTTGAGTTTCGTCTAGTTCAAACAAACTTTCTGTGGTGTACTGCTCTTCTTCTGATTTTGTCTGCTCAAGTGCTATGTCGACCGCGGGCGATGGTTTAAAAACCGAGAACCATCCGCAGAACTCGTACATAGCCAGAACCAGGTCGCATGAAGACACGCTTCGAGTCATGGTGAATAGCGTATTAAGAGGGTCAGTGACGCTAAAGCCCATACCCGTGTCGATGGAAACCTTCTCTGTATAGGCGCTGTTCCATCGGATGGTCCGTCTTGTCTCAGAATGCAGGTTGCTTCGTGTTGATGCTGCTGTGATGATTGGCGTCTTGAGGACGTCGACTACAAAGGGCGATTGGGATAGAGCTCGCCAGCCGTCTTCGGAGTTGGGTAGGTGCGGGTAGAGGTTGCGCACCTGCGGTGGGCAGCGCCAGTAGCGGAATGCTGTGTTTGCGCAGACGATTTCGTCCATTTGTGCCTCCCCTGGTATCGGCCGTTGATCGTGCGGATTGCGGGCATGGCCGATTATCTACCGGGACATCATGCGGGTAAGTACCGGAAGCAAACCAAAAGCTTGACGAGTTCTGCCGAAAAACCACCGTGTGATAGAAATCCGCTGGAAGGCGCTTTGGGCATGTGGTCCCTATCTCCACATTTGTGCTCGGATCACACGGGGAATTCAATGAAAATACGCATGCGTTTTATACAAAACGGGCAATGGCGTCAGCAAAAAGGATGCGATAAAAAATGGCGCCATAGACGACTACGATTTGTTTTTGGTGTCAGTTTTGGTGTCACCCTTGGTGTCAAAAAGAAAAAGGCCAGAGGCTTAACACCTCTGACCTGTGCTTTTGATGGTGGGCGATACAAGATTCGAACTTGTGACCCCATCCGTGTGAAGGATATGCTCTACCCCTGAGCCAATCGCCCGTCGCCTTTAGGCAAAAGAGATACTATCATAGCCGCGCGTGGTTTACCAAGAACTTTTTGCCCCCGATTTTAAAATCGTTGACGTAATCGTGGGCGCAGACCGCGCCACCGTAATCAGGGCAGCCGACAAACCAGCAGCTAAACCGCCCTTTATCGCTTGATCCACGACGTCTCGGGGCGGCAGATAAGTCGCGCGTTGTTATAGGCCATGTCGAGCGTGAGGCAGGTGCGCGCGGCGTAGAAGCCGTCTTCGCGCTGGATGGTCAGCGCCAGCTCGGGCTTGTCGCCGGTTAGGCACAGCGGCAGCAGCAGCTGGATCCGGCCGCCATAGAACTGCGGCACCGCGAGCGTGTAGTTGGCTGCGGCGCGGCGGGCGGCCTCGACGACGGCGCCCTCAAAGGCGCGGCGCAGCAGCAGCGAGTTGTCCTCCCCCATCAGGCTGGCGGGGATGCGCGTCAGGTTCTCCTCGTCGCCCAGAATATGGTCGATGTTGGAGCGAATGGGCAGGCGGTAGTCAAAGACCAGCTCGGAAGGATCCTCAGCAAAGCGTACGCGGCACGGCAGGTACTCAAACGAGACCAGCATGGGGTCGCTTTCCTTAAAGAAGCCCTTCAAAAACCAGCGCTGGCGTGCGTCGGGCTTGGTGTTGGGCTCAAACAGACCGTAGATGGTCTCGTAGCGGCGTGTGTACAGGCCGGTGTTAAACAGGCAGCGGTCGTCGTCGAACACCAGCGGCAGGTTGGACGGTGCGGTCTGGTCTACGTCGCGCTCGGTCAAAAACACTGCGCGGCTAAACGAAAACGACAGGTAGTTTTTGAGGATGCGGTTGCTGGGACCCCAGTCCTCGGGATCGGCGAGGTCGGCCAGGCGGTCGTAACAGGGCTCGGGGCAAAACGCAAAGTCGTAGACATTGCTGCACAGGGTGCTGGGGATTTCCATGTGGTGTCCAATCCATTCGATAATCGGTATGCGGATGGTTTGATTCTATACGTGCGACGGGTCGTCCGTGCCCGCAACGCAACCGCGGCGCAGCTCTTCGGCGAGCTCGCTGGTCGTGCGGCTACTAGAAACGAGGTCCTGGATCCAGGCGTAGTACTGGTTGTCTTTGGGCTCGGGGCTATCGGACAGCACGACCGGGGTGCCGGCGAACCTTAAGACGGACAACGCAAAGACAAGGCTGGTTCGCTTGTTACCGTCTTCAAAGATATGGTCCTTGACCATGTGCTCGGCCACGTAGGTGACCTGGTCAAAGATGTCTGCGAAGCGATCGGCCGGCGATTGGCCGAATATTGTACAGAATGCACCCGCAAGCACGGACTCGACGCGTCCGAGTTCGAGAGCGGCCCGGTCACCTGTGGCGTCGGTCGTATAGCAGCGCCCGACCTTCATCAACGTGCTGTGCAGACGCATCACGGCCGCTGCCATGGCCTTGAGCGAACCGGCATCATCGAGCACGAGCGGCACGAACGGATGTGCCCGGCGCGGCGCGACCGCCGTCATGAGTTCTCCAAGAGCCTGAGCGCGTTGGGCATGCCCGCAATGGTCAGCCGAACAGCTTCATCGATTGACGTGGCGCCGTCGAGCAAAATCGGTGATGTTGAATTTGCCACGTGCGCAGTTAAATGATTTTCTTGAGCAACGCAATCAGCGCCGTCATCTTGTTGAACATAGCTCCAAGGCATGTCTGACTCCTCTATAGCTTTACAGACGAAATAGCCCGCGAGTCGCACTCCAGAGCAATCGGCTGCCAGACGAGGTCTTCAATGGTGCAGTTTAGGGTGTCTGCAAGCGCCAATGCCGAGGAGACCGAGGCGCGGCGTAGGCCGAGTTGGTTATGCTCGTAGAGTTGTATGGCGCGAAGCTTAACCCCCGATTGGGCGGCGAGCTGTTTTTGCGTAAGTCCGGCCGCCTTTCGTACCGCCTTGAGGCCCTTTTTGTCTGCCTGGGCGTTGTTCCATTTATCAATGACAATCTGGGCGAATTTGTCTTCGGAGGCCTCGTGAAGCGGATGGTACGAGCCGATTATCCAATCGAACGGAGCGACTTCGAGTAGCTCATTAAAGCCCAAGCTGCTCATCCATTGCGCATAGGCCAAAACCCAGCCCGCCCAATACTGAGGCGAACGGTCGAACGGATAGGTCTCCCTGCATTCGACGGGGGTCAGTCCCGCATGGGCGATAATATCGCGCGCGAGCTCGTCGCCCGCCATGCCGCAGACGACGCGAGGCGTACCGCGCTCAAACTGTTTCATCTCAAGAGCGTTCGACAGGATCGCCGTCAACTCGGCTGGAGTCAGCCCTTGATCACAGAGGGCAAAATCGACCGCCTCGCCCAGCGTTCTCATGGCATCCTCGAGATACATCTCACTGTAGGCGTGGGTCATCGCCCGTCATCCCCTCTCGAATGATATCGACGATACGGATTCCCTCAAATGGATTTTCGGCAAGTGGCTGCCGATATTCAATACTGGCTTCTAAGACTCTCCGAGTTCGGAAGTGCGGGGAAAGACCGAGTTCCGCCAACCAGACCCCGGTTATACCCTTTCGTGACCTGCGGTTTTGACGGCAAAATATGGTTTGTGCTCGGCTGGTTCCGATTTACTCCGCACTTCCGGATATGGGTGTTATGGCTGTGGTGTGCACGGCAAGAAAAGCATCGAGAAAAGAGCAATCAAGCGGCAGCCGGTAGTCTTGGGAAGCGTTATGGGTATTGCGGTGGCTGCAAGCCTTTACCGGATGAGATCTGCCAGGCACAACTCGCCCTTGGGGATTTTCGAAAGACGCCTGTATTCCCTGGCGGCGGCCGTAAGTGAATCGGCATCCCAATAATCTCTTAGGAAGCCTTCTCTCTTCACCTCGCGCATGCCGAGCTTCTGTTTGCAGAAGTCGCTCGGTTTCATACTTCCGCCGTGCCAGCGTCTCCACGCGCCCTCTCGAATAATGGCCAGCACCTCTATCTCGGGATGGGTCACGTAGCTAACCACCGGGAAGCGGCCGGCGTACAGGTTGCCGAGTTTGAAGCGTTCTTTCCTCGAGTCCAGCACCCTGACGATGCAGACTGGCCAGTCATAGTCTAAGTTGAGGTAGTTATCTTGGATATCGGAGGCTTTGCGCAGGCGGGTGACGTCCACGACGTCGCCCTCTGGAAAGACGAGCGCGTCCGCCTCAAGGAGAATGTCCACGGCCACCTGTTCCGCCGTTCCCTCGCAGGAGATGATCGGATGATATCCCGCAAAGCGAAAACCGTTATCACTGCTCACCGGACACCTCCCCTGCGACGAGTTCCTTAAGCGCGCGTACGTCGGCGTAGCGCGGAGCAGTTCCCTTCACAAAGTTCGAGGCAAATACCTCCGACTTCTTGTTCTCAATGCGCTTCACACGGTCGGAGTACTTCACCACGCGCGCACCGCAGTCGCGTCGGGCGAGAAAAAACACGTTGTCCTTGCGGTGCACGTGATCGAGGAGCTGCGGGTAGTGAGTCGTGAAAACCAGCGTCGCGCCGTTGGGGTTGGTCCCGCGGGCGGCAAACAGATCAAGCACGACGTTAACCAGTTGGCGGTTAAGGTGGTTCTCCACCTCGTCGACTAAAAGGTAGCCGCCGGAGCGCAGGACCCTCATCGCGCGCTGCACCAGCCCTAGGCCGCGCACGGTGCCGGAGGAGAGCACCTCGGTGAGCCCCCGCTCGGAGATCGTGATGGGCTCGCGACCTGTAAACGTCAGTACGAAGGCGCGACCGGAGTCCCGGACCTCAAGGTGCTCGATGCCAGAGTCGAAAACACGAAGCACGTCGTCGAGACCGTTGAATTGCTCGGTGAGGCGGAAGCCACCGTCGCGCAATGCTATCGCTCGGATGCGATGGCCGAAGTCCTTGGCGAGCACAGCGGCTGCGACGGAAACGTCAGGCGGCGTAAGCGCCGCCCAAGAGTCCGGCATCTGAGCACGGTCGCACAGCGGGGACGCGAATTTCTCGATTTCGGCCCAGGATGCCAGGGTCGAGCGCTTGAGGGCCTTGGCAGGCAGCGAAGAAATCACCTCATCGGAGAACGTCAGCTCGGGACCGTCGTCGCCTCCTTCGACAGTCTGCAGCACCGACTCGAGCAAGTAAAGACGGTCTGCGTGCCATATGACGCACTTGAGCTTGGACGGGCCGTCGAACGCGGCGGGGAACGTTGATGGGAGCCCGCCGCCGCGCGCCGGAGAGCCGTCAACAATGCGGCAGGCGAGCTCCAGCAGGTTCAGTGCTGTTGTCTTGCCCGTAGCGTTAATGCCCGCCAGCGCAACGACGCTATTCACGTAGAGATGGTCCGCCAGTTCGAAAGCCGACTCATCGGAGGCCGTCACGCGGTCGGAGGCGAACAGGTCGATTTCGAATAACCCGTCTTCGAACATCGAGAGATGGTCGAAGCAAACCTTTAACAACTTCATCTCAAGCCTTTCGAATACTTGAAACAGAATTTATGGCTCAAGTATAACACATGAAGGATATCGCGAATTAAGCCTGCCACTAGGCAGAAAAGGCTTATCCGCATTGCCGACCTCGTCGATATGCAGGTTCAAATGCTTAGACATTTGATCAAATCGTACAAAAATGGCGAGGTACGTACCTCGCCGATCTGGCACCTCCAAGACGACAGTCTCTTCGGTGGTTAAATTCTCTCACGCTTCAGGAGCTTTTAGAGCTGCATCGATTAGATCGGCGCCGTTGTCGAAGCGACCGGACTCCCCCGTCACTAAGAACGCATCACCTTCGCGAATGGCCTGGAGGGTCACCGGGCTGGGTTCTCTGGAAGGGAAAGGCCGCGGGCTGGCATTCGCAAGCTCCTCGTCCTGCTTGCAGTGCTTCATAGACACGCACCTCATCCTGCTCGATGCTTTTGCGGAAGGCAGGGCACATGTGCTCTGGTGGGTTGGTGACGATATCAACCTTTCGCCCAAGTTCTATCTCGAGCTCATAGGAGAGTTCGTAAAGCATGCCGAACGTCATGGTGTTGCCGCAGACGAGGCGCAAGTCAATATCGCTATCAGGCGTCTGCTCGCCTCGGGCAAAGGAGCCAAATAAATACGCTTCGCTGACGTCGTATTGAGCGAGCACGCGGGTGGCGGCAGTGGATATGTCGGTAGTCGAAATCATGGGTTATTTACCGTTCAACAGTAGAACGTCAGAGGGCCAGCGCCGAAATCGCCGGTCCGGCTTTTTGGCGTTCGGCGAGCTCGAAGATAAACGGGGCGTTTGATCTAACAAATTCTGTCAAGAAATTGAGGTCATCAGCAGTAAATCCTTCGACATTGAACCATTTGACCGCAGGCAAGAAGCATTCCGCATGGTCAAAGCCAAAGTCAACCGGGCGCTCGACGGCTACGCGAACGGTTCCGTCTTCTCTTGTCTCTGAGTAGGCAAACTGGGTGCCATCATCAAGCTGTACATAGCTCCAAAACATGGCTACCTCCTTAGTGTTTGCATTTGAGTATAAAGAACGAAGTGGATTTAACACGAGGTGAATTGAATTAATCCAATAAGACCCGAACCCTGCCGGCTGGCTGCACAAGCGATAGTCCTTGTTGCGGAAATGCATATGGCTGCACGTTAGACATTGCATGCATGAAAATAGCAACGCTCTCTTGACGAAAGCGTTGCCCTTAAAGCTCCTGCAGAGCTCTTGTATCGCAGTCAAGTGCGTCGTACCGCATCAGCAGCGATATGCGGCGCTCAGAAGCATTGTCCCCAGCAGGAATAGCGTTAAGGAGGCAGCTATCCAGTAGCCGTCGCCGGTCTTGGGAAGCGCCGGCGTTGTTGCCATAGTGGATTTGGGCTTGGTCGTCTTGCTGACCGTGGTCTTGGTGACCGTTGTCTTGGGCGACGTAGCTGTTGGTTTCACCGTAGGATCCGTCGCCGGTCCCGCACCGGGTTGCCCCGAAGCGGGATCGGCGCCACCAGTAGTCTTGCCCGTGCCATCGCCTGGCACCTCGCCGCCGGGTGTACCGGTCTCCCCCGCCGGGGCGGTGGCGCCCTCGGGTTCAATGACCACGTGCGGTGCCACGGCCCCGTCAGCATCCACCACGCCGGCAGCACCAAAGACTCCACCTGCGGGCGTCACAAAGTGCGCGGCCACGAGTGACCCGCGATCGCAGGCAACGCCGGCATCCGTACCGGTCGCATCCAGCCAAGACGCATCCACGACTAGCGTCTCGCTCGCAGCATCAGCCCCAAATCCCTCGTCGAGCAAGCACACGCCATAAAAGTGCAAGCCAGTATCGGAACCCGCGCCCGCGGCAACAACGCGCCCTCCGCCATGTACGGTCAAGCTGCCTGCGGCGATGCCGGCCACGGTCTGTCCAACAACGCCGGCCCCATCGGCCCTGGCATCGACCGTGCAGCCGTCCACCACCAGCGCCTGAGCCACATGGATCCCGCATTGCGAACCCGTCGCCGTGAGCGAGCCCAAGCCGCGAAGCGTAAGGTTTCCCCACACCTCCATGCCGCTCATGGAAATGTCCGCATCGGGCGCATGCGTCTCGAACACGGAGTTTTGTCCCACAAGCGTCACTACCAGGTCGCCGTCGGCGCCGATGGCCTCGCCCGCATAGTCGTTAAGCTCCAGATGGTCGGCATCGGTCCAGGCCCAGCCGGGGCCCGAAACGCCCGGCTCGTAGTACGTAGCGCCCGCAATGAACAGGCTGTCCGCGCCCGCGGCATAAGAAGGCCCGCCCAGCAAAACGCATAGGCAGGCCATGGCAGTAAACAGGATGTAGCGTCGGCTAGTGTGGAACGCGGCAGCAAACATAACCGCTCCGATCTTCGCTAGAGCCAATGGAAACTTCGCCAGAAAACAACCTGGTAACAGCAGTTATTAGTGTAGCGAGATCAAGGCACGGGCAAGCTAAAAGCCTGTAATCAATTCACAAAAATAGGTGTAAATCGTTTTGCCAGTCGGTGAAAGGAGGGAGCGTCTGACGCTTATTAGCGCAAGCAATAATTCTAAGTCCATATCAAGGCTGTTTATCGAATCTAATATTACGAGAAAAACAGTGCTGGTCTGGGTACTTCGGGACAGAACATGCGTACTTGAAACTAAATAGACTTACTCCGAGAGCCAACTGGGCACGTTTTATGAGCCGGCTTCATCTTCGCCGCGCAAAACGATTGGCTCTGTTAGACCAAATTTGACACGATCGGCTGTTCGTCGAACCGGAAAATAATCGGGCTATCCCCGCCCAT
>UQKU01000025.1 GCA_900541675.1 uncultured Collinsella sp.
GAAGTTGAAAGGCAGATTGCCGCTCTGGCGGGTTTGCAGCGTCAACTGGTTACGCGGTTTGGTAAAACCGCGTAACTCTAATAGTTGGCTTCGTAGCCGTTGCCGTCACCGGTGGGCTCTTCGTAGTAATCGGAGCCGTCGCTCGAATCGTCGGAATCGTCCGAGCCACCCGACGAGGTCGCGGTGCCATATGCGTAGTCCTCGGACGTATTGTTGTTGAGGTCACCGATCGTGGAGCTGGAGCCGTCTGAAAGGCCCATGGTGTTGGGGCCCTTGGGATCCTCACCGGCGTCGACGCGGGCCATCATTTCCTTAAGCTCGTCTTCGTAGACAAAGACATAGCTCACGCCGTCGATCATAGTGCTGTCGTCAGCATACGAAGGCAGGTTGGCCGAGTAGATGCCCTCGACATCCATGCCGCGCATGGCATTAACCGTGGAGACGATATCCTGAACGCTCATATCGGTTACGAGCATATCGGACAGCGAATTAACCAGGCCAAAGATCTTCGTGGCATCGAAGTTATTGAGAATCTGGTTGGCAAGGGCGCCAAGCACCTGACGCTGATGGCGCATGCGCGTGTAATCGCCGTCGGCATAGGTGTAGCGGCAGCGGGCATAGGTAAGGGCAGTAGCGCCGTCCATATGCTGCTGACCAGCGGTAATCTTAATATCCAGGTGCTCGGGATCGTCGACGTCGTCGGTCGCGTTGATGTCGATACCGCCAACCGAATCAATAAGCGACTGCATGCCGTCAAAGCTGACCTCGGCATAGTGAGAAATCTGCACGCCGCACAGCTCGTTGACCGCCTGGACCATGGCCTCGGCGCCGCCAACGGTGTGGCAGGCGTTGATCTTCATGGTCTCGCCCTTGTACACGACCTTGGTGTCGCGCGGAACGGAAATGAGCGTCGCCTGCTTTTGCGTGGGGTCGATGCGTGCCAGGATAATCGAGTCGGCACGATACGTATCCTCGCCCGGACGACCGTCGGTACCAAGAAGCAACACGTAGAACGGATCTTTTGCCTCATTGGTATCGACCAGAATCTGGCGCAGGTTGTTGGTAATGACATTGGAGTCGCCAAGCTTGCCCATGATAGTGGCAAACCACAGACCCGCAGCAGTCGTGGCGCTCAGCAGCACGCCGAGTACGGCGATGAGAGCTACGCGGCGAACCGTGCGGCCGCGACGGCGCTGACGGGCGCGCTCGGAATAGCGTGCGACATTGTCGCGGCTGTAGATCTTGGCCTGCGCACCAGTCGAGGGTCTTCGGGTGTTATCCGCTAGGGGTTTCTTGTTAAACATAGGCAACCTGCATTAGTAGATGACGGGATCGGGAACGGTGGCATGTTCGACATGCGCGCCAAGCGCCTGCAGCTTTTCGACAAACTGCTCGTAGCCACGTTTGATGTGATGGATGGCCGAGACCTCGGTAACGCCATCGGCGATAAGACCGGCAACCACAAGCGCCGCGCCGCCACGCAGGTCGGGTGAGGTGACCTGTGCGCCCGAGAAGCCCTTGACGCCGTGAATCATGGCGTGATGGCTCTCGATACGAATATCGGCACCCATACGCACGAGCTCGGAGGCGAACATGAAGCGGTTCTCGAAGATGTTCTCGGTAATTACGGAGCTTCCGTCGGCAAGGGCCGAAAGCACCATGATCTGCGCCTGCATGTCGGTCGGGAAACCCGGGAACGGAAGCGTCTGGATATCGACCGGCCTGATGCGCTCGACGCGATTGACGTGGACGCCGCTCTCGATACGCTCGCACTCGATGCCCATAAGTTCCATCTTTTTGAGCACCATTCCCAGGTGGATGGGGCAGAAGCCCGTAACATCGACGCCGCGCTCATCGGCCATGAGGGCGCCGGCGACGATAAAGGTGCCGGCCTCGATGCGGTCACCCACCACGCAATGGGTAACGGGATGCAGCTCCTCCACGCCCTCGATGGTCACGACGGGCGTGCCTGCGCCGACGATCTTGGCACCCATCTCGTTGAGCATGTTGGCAAGGTCGACGATCTCGGGCTCGCGGGCAGCGTTGTCGATAACCGTGGTGCCCTGTGCGCGCACGGCAGCCATGATGAGGTTCTCGGTGGCGCCCACGCTCGCGAATTCGAGCGTGACGGTGGTGCCGTGCAGACCCTGGGGAGCACTGGCGTTGATGTAGCCGTGGGCGGTGTCGAACTCGACGCCCAGAGCCTCGAGACCCAGGATATGCATATCGATCTTGCGAGCACCCAGGTTGCAGCCGCCCGGCATGGCGATCTTGGCGCGATGGAAGCGACCCAGCAGGGGACCCATCACAGCCGTGGAGGCGCGCATCTTGGCGACGAGCTCGTAGGGAGCCTCCCAAGAATCGACCTGGGAGGTATCGATCTCGAGCGTGTGCTCGTCGAGAACATCGATCGTAGCGCCCATACCCTTGAGCACCTTGCCCATCACGTGGACATCGGAAATATCGGGCACGTTCTGCAGCGTCGTCTTGCCCGGCGCCAGAAGCGTTGCCGCCATGAGTTTGAGCGCGGAGTTCTTGGCACCCGAGACGGGCACGGAGCCTCCGATGGCGTGGCCACCCTCAACGCGGATAATATCCAAGGTCTACCCTTTCAAAAAGCATGCCCGGGGTGGCTGGGCCATCCCGGGCATGATGTGTTCGCAAATGGTCGAACGCTAAAGCGTTTGACTATTGGGCAAGCTTGAGCTTACACCATGCGATTTCATTATAGAGGTAGGCGCGGCGTGCATCATCCTCCGACAAATTACCCAGCTTCTCTTCAAAACCTTGAATATCAGCTTTAACCTTGTCGGCATCGACGGTCGCCAAATCGCAAGCGCGCTCGGCGAGAACGGTCACGACATCGTCCGCAACCTGGGCATAGCCGCCGGCCACGGCAAACGTGTGGTCGACAGTGCCCATGGCCTTATCGGAAACGCGAACGTAACCGCGGTCGATCGTGCAGATTTCGCTGGAGTGAGCAGGCAGAACGCCAAACTCGCCATCCGTAGACGGAATCGACACAAACGCAGCGTCACCCTCATAGGCGAGGCTCACGGGGCACACGATGCGGATACGCATAACCTACTTCTCCCCCATCTTGCGGGCGCGCTCGCGCACGTCCTCAATCGTGGAGGCATAGCGGAAAGCCTGCTCGGGCAGGTCATCGGCCTTGCCGTCGACAATCTCGGCGAAGGAGCGGACGGTATCCTCGACACGGACGTAGACGCCGGGGTTGCCGGTGAACTTCTCGGCAACGTGGAAGGACTGCGAGAGGAACTGCTGGATCTTACGGGCACGGTTGACCGTAAGGCGCTGCTCCTCGGACAGCTCGTCCATACCCAGAATGGCGATGATGTCCTGAAGGTCGGAGTACTCCTGCAGGAGCTCCTGGACCTTGACGGCGACACGGTAGTGCTCCTCGCCGACGATCGAGGGATCGAGGGCGTCGGAAGAAGACGCGAGCGGGTCGATGGCCGGGAACAGGCCGAGCGACGAAATGCTACGCGAAAGAACCGTGGTAGCGTCGAGGTGGGTGAACGTCGTGGCAGGCGCCGGGTCGGTCAGGTCGTCTGCGGGGACGTAGACGGCCTGGACGGAGGTAATGGAGCCCGTCTTGGTCGAGGTAATGCGCTCCTGGAGGTCGCCCATCTCGGTAGCCAGCGTGGGCTGGTAACCGACGGCGGACGGCATACGGCCCAGAAGTGCGGAAACCTCGGAACCGGCCTGGGAGAAGCGGAAAATGTTATCAATGAACAGCAGAACGTCCTGGCCACGATCGCGGAAGTACTCAGCGGTGGTAAGGCCGGCCAGACCGATGCGCAGACGCGCTCCAGGCGGCTCGTTCATCTGACCGTAGACCAAGCAGGTCTTGTCGATAACGCCAGACTCGCTCATCTCGAGATAAAGGTCGGTACCCTCACGGGTACGCTCGCCGACGCCGGTGAACACCGAAGTGCCGCCATGCTCCTGGGCGAGGTTGTTGATGAGCTCCTGAATCAGAACGGTCTTGCCGACGCCGGCGCCGCCGAACAGGCCTGTCTTGCCGCCACGGATGTAGGGCTCAAGCAGGTCGACGGCCTTGATGCCGGTCTCGAAGATCTCGGTCTTGGTGGTGAGCTCGTCAAAACGAGGTGCCGCATGGTGGATGGGATAGAACTCCTCCACCTCGGGCATAGGCTTGCCGTCGACGGGCTTGCCCATGACGTTCCAAATGCGGCCGAGTGTCTTGGGGCCAACGGGCATCTTCATGGGCTCACCGGTATCGGTGGCAATGAGACCACGCTGCAGACCGTCGGTCGAGGACATGGCGACCGTGCGGACGACGCCGCCCGGAAGCTGGCTCTCAACCTCGAGGATCGTGCTCAGGTGACCGATCGGGGTCTCGGCCTCGACCGTGAGCGCGTTGTAGATCGGGGGCACCGCACCGTCAAACTTGACGTCGACGACAGGGCCGATGATACGCACGATGCGACCATCACCGGCAGTCGTCTTCTTGGTGGCTTCCTCGACCGCAAGCTTTACGGTGTTATTAGCCATTACTGTTCCTCCAATGCTGAGGCTCCGCTGACGATCTCGTTAATCTCGGTCGTGATCGAAGCCTGGCGCACGCGACTATACGTGCGGGTAAGGGTCGAGATGATCGCGGTGGCGTTTTCCGTCGCGGAGTGCATGGCCTTGCGGCGTGCACCCTGCTCGGCAGCCGCCGAATCGATCAGGGCCTGGTAGATGACCGTCAGGATATACGACGGTACAAGCTTGCCGAGAACATGCTCGGGAGAGGGCACGAACTCGAACGTGGACGAGATGCGCTTAGGGGCGTCGGTCTCGTTCTTACGCGGACCGTGGGCCATAGCGATCATCTCGGGATCGAGCGGCAGCAAGTGCTCGACGCGAAGCTCCTGATCCACGCGGTTCTTGGCGTGGTGGTAGACAAGCTCGACGCGGTCAAGCTCGCCGGCACGATACGCATCGCAGATATGAGAGGAAATCATGCGAGCCTGATTAAAATCGGGCTCGGAGGAATTGCCCTCAAAGTGCATGACGACGTTTGCGCGGTCGCGGAAATACGTGACCGGCTTACGTCCACACGCAATGATCTCGCACTCGATGCCATCGTTCGCCCAAGAAGCGGCGAGCTTTTCGGCCGTGCGCTCCACCGTCGTATTGAAACCGCCGGCAAGGCCGCGGTCCGAGGCAATAACGACAATCAGGCCATGCTTGACGCTCTCATGCTTCTGTAGCATGGGATCGGTGCCCGAGCAGGAGGCGTCGCCGGCGACCGTCAACATGACGTCGGTCAGCGCCTCCTTATAGGGCTCGGCCTGCTTGGAGCGATCGAGGGCACGACGGATCTTGGCCGTAGAGACCATCTCCATCGTGCGCGTGATCTGCTTGGTCGTGGTAACCGAGGAGATTCGCTTCTTAATGTCGCGAAGGTTGGCCATAGGGCTTAGTTCTCCTCTGATCCAGTCGTATCGGCATGGTGCTTGGCCATGAACTGCTGCTTGAAGTCACCGATAACGCGCAGAAGCTCAGCCTTGGTGTCATCGTCGATCTTCTTGGCGCGAACCTTATCGAGCAGCGAGCCAAAGCCGTTGTCCAGGTACTCGATAAGCTCAGCGCGGAAAGGCAGCACGTCGGCGATCTCCAGGTCGTCCAGGAAGCCCTCGTTGCCTGCAAACAGAACTGCAATCTGCTCGCCAACCTCAAACGGCTTGTAGCGCGGCTGCTTAAGGAGCTCAGTCATGCGAGCGCCGTGGGTAAGCTGCTTTTGCGTGGCCTCGTCGAGGTCGGAGCCGAACTGCGTAAAGCCGGCGAGCTCCTGGTACGAAGCGAGGTCAAGACGAAGATTGCCGGCAACCTGCTTCATGGCCTTGGTCTGTGCGTCGCCACCGACGCGGGACACGGAGATACCCACGTCGACTGCCGGGCGCTGGCCCTGGAAGAAGAGCTCGGACTGCAGGTAGATCTGACCATCGGTAATGGAAATGACGTTGGTCGGAATGTAGGCCGAGACGTCGCCGTCCTGGGTCTCGATGATCGGCAGAGCCGTCATGGAGCCGTAACCGTTCTTCTTGGACATCTTGACGGCACGCTCGAGCAGACGAGAGTGCAGGTAGAAGATGTCGCCAGGATAGGCCTCGCGTCCGGGCGGACGATGCAGCGTCAGCGACATCTGACGGTAGGCCACAGCCTGCTTGGACAGGTCGTCGTAGATGACGAGCACGTGGCCGCCGGGGTTGGTCTCGCTGGCGGGCTTGCCGTCCTCGCCGTTGTACATGAAGAACTCGCCGATAGCGGCACCGGCCATAGGCGCGATGTACTGCATAGGGGCGGAATCGGCAGCGGTGGCCGAAACGATAATGGTGTAGTCGAGCGCACCGTGCTGAGCGAGGGTCTCGCGGATGTTGGCAACCGTGGAAGCCTTCTGGCCGATGGCGACATAGATGCAGACCATGCCCTTGCCGCGCTGATTGAGGATAGCGTCGATGGCAATGGCGGTCTTACCGGTCTTACGGTCGCCGATGATAAGCTCGCGCTGGCCGCGGCCGATAGGCACCATGGAGTCGATGGCGAGCAGACCGGTCTGAACCGGCTCGCACACCGGGGTACGGTCGATGACGCCGGGGGCCTTGAACTCGATAGGGCGGCGGTGCGTGGCGACAATGTCACCCAAACCGTCGATGGGCTGGCCGAGCGGATTGACGACGCGGCCGAGCATGGCACGGCTCACGGGGATATCCATAATGCGGCCAGTGGTGCGGCACTCGTCGCCTTCCTTGATGGAGTCGACGGCACCAAACAGAACGGCGCCGACCTCGTCACGGTCAAGGTTCTGGGCAAGGCCGAAGACGGTCTCACCGGTATCGGAGCTCTTGAACTCCAGAAGCTCGCCTGCCATGGCGCTCTTGAGGCCAGTGACGCGCGCGATGCCGTCGCCTACCTCGTCGACCGTTGAAACCTCATGCGTATCGACCGTCGCGGAGAGGCTCGTGAGCTGCTCCTGCAGTTTCTTGGCGATATCCTGGGCATTGAGGGTTTCGGACATTAGGCTTCACCTCCGTACGAATTAGCAGAGTTTGCGAGGGTCTCCTGTGCGATGCGCAGCTGCGTCTTGACGGAAATGTCACGACGCTCGCCGCGAGCCTCGAGCACCAGGCCGCCCACGATAGACGGGTCGACCTGCTCGATAAGGAATACCTTGCGGCCGAAGTCCTGCTCGCATTTCTTAGTGATGGTTTGACGCAGCTCGTCGTCGAGCGGGATCGCCGTGGTGACGGTCACGCCCACTACATCCTCGTCTTCCTCGGCAACATACTTAAAGGCAGCTGCCACCTTGGGAAGAAGGTCGAGCTGGTCGCGCTTGGACATGGTGTCGAGCACGGCGATGATCTCGGGGCTGGCGGAAGCCAGGCGCTCGATCATCTCGAGGTCCTCGAACACATGGTTCTCGGCCTTGGCGGCTTCCAGAAGGGAGCGCGCGTAGGTCTCGAGCACCTTGTCCTGATAGCGGCTAGTCGGCATTCAGGCTACCTGCTTCCTGGATGTAGCGCTCGATGAGCTTCTTCTGCCCGGCCTCGTCCTCGAGTGCCTCGCCCACGATCTTGGTGGCGACGGCAACGGACAGGTCGGCGATGGAGCTCGCGGCACCGGCGTAGATGGACTTGCGCTCGTCCTCGACGGTCGTATGGGCCTTGGCGATGATCTCCTCGGCCTCCTTGTGAGCAGCCTCGATGATACGGGCGCGCTCGGACTCGGCGTCCTTACGGGCCTCGAGAACGATGTCGGCAGCCTGACGACGGGCGTCGGTGACGATCGAGTCGGACTCAGCACGCTTGGCGATAGCCTCCTGCTTGGTCTTCTCGGCCTCGTCGAGGCTCTCCTCGATCTTCTTGCCGCGCTCCTCCATGGTTTTCATGATGCCCGGCAGGGCGACCTTGGCCAGCACGATCCAGATGATCAGGAAGGCGATAAGCGCCGGGATGAACTCCGCCATCTTAGGGATGAGGATGTCCGCACCGGCGGCGCCGTCCTCGGCGAACGCGGAAACCGGCATGAGCAGCGCGGCCGCGGACGCGGAGAGTGCGATCGCGCTCTTCTGGGATGAAAGATTCATACTTGACGCTCCGTGCTATTTAACGATCAGCGCGACAACGAAGCCGATCAGAGCCAGAGCCTCGCCGAAGGCGGAGCCCATGATGAAGACGGTGAACACGCGGCCCTGGACCTCAGGCTGACGGGCCATAGCACCCGTAGCACCCAGAGCAGACAGGCCGATAGCAAGACCAGCGCCGATAACACCGAGACCGTAACCGATAACTCCCACGATTCCTCCTTTGTCGTGCGTGTCTTATTTCACGCAGGATAACCTTTTTATAACTGCCGGGCTCCATGGGGACGGGCACCGGCGGTTTAACGAATTGCCTTACCTTTAAGGCGCGAACGGAAGACTACTCCTCCTCCGCGACCTCCTCTGCCTCGGAGACGTACACGGCGGTAAGGACCGTGAAGACGTAAGCCTGGATGGCGCCGACCACAAGCTCGATCGCATAGATCAGGATGAGGATGGCAAGCCAGGCCAGCGAAGGCAGGGCACCGACGGCGTGGGCCGCGGAAACCTGCTGAAGCAGCGGCTGCATGAACATGCTCGCCATGATGGCGAACGAGCCCATGACCACGTGTCCTGCGAACATGTTGCAGAACAGACGGACGGCGAGCGTGATGAGGCGCAGGAAGGTCGAGAAAAGCTCGACGACCCACACAAGCACGTTCATCGGGAAGCTCACGCCCTGCGGGGCGAGGCTCTTGATGTAGCCGATCACGCCGTGAGCCTTGCATCCGTAGTAGATGAAGTACACGAAGGCGAAGATGGCGAGCGCGGCGGTGGAGCCGATTGCGCCGGTGCCGGGCTTCATTCCCGGAATCAGGCCGATCATGTTATTGATCAGGATGAACAGGAAAAGCGAGCACAGGAACGGGAAGTGCTTCTTCCAGTTCTCACCCACGACGCCCTTGCCGATATCGTTCTCGACGTACTCGATGATGTACTCGAAACCGTTGACGAAGAAGCCCTTGGGAACCAAGGTCTGCTTCTTCTTGAACACGGCCAGGACGATCAGGAGCACGATCGTGGAGACGATCAGCCAAAACGAGTACTGCGTGATGCCGCAGCTTAGATCGCCCACGACGGGGGTGGAGCTGAACTCGCTGACCAGATGATTAATCTCATCAGGCAGCTTTTCAAAAATTTCCACGACTTACCTTTCGACCTCATGAGGATCTCGCAGCGCCTTGGCGACACGAACCGTGCAGGCGGCCATAAAGGCCACGAAGCCGATCGCCTCGCCCAGAAGGAACATGCGAAATGCCTCTCCGAACAACGCAAACACAACCAAGGTAAAGACGAGCAGGGCGATTGCCGAGACCGCCAGACTCACCATGCCCTTGAGCATGTCCGCATTCTGCTTATCGTCAAGAACCGGCTTGAGCGTAAAAACAAAGGGAAGAAAGGCGATTGCGCCCGCGATGGCGCCTGCAACGATAGCGAGCAGATCGGCTACCTGAAACACTGGCGTCCTCACTTTCCTTTTTAACGCTTCACAGAACAGTTCCCGCCAAACATTGGTGACTATTGTACGAGCCAATCGCTAAAGTACAACCGAAAAAGCATCGGTTAGTACGCACCTGTTCGTTTTCTTAAGACCTTCTTTATGCCGCAGGTACGGTAACGCGTTTTTCCGTACCCTGCGGGGCGAAACGTCCGTTAACAGGGGTGAGCGCGGTCGCCTTTTATTTGTCCGCGCGCACCGTTTCTTCGTATTTTCGACGTTAGCCGGTTTGGCCCAGAGACTACAGCGTGCCGTAGATGCGGTCGCCGGCATCGCCCAGGCCGGGGACGATGTAGGCGGCCTCGTTGAGGTGGTCGTCAATGGCGCAGGTATAGATATGCACGTCGGGGTCTTTCTCGGTCAGCGACTTGAGGCCCTCGGGGGCCGCGACGATGCACAGCATGCGAATGTCCTTGACACCGCGCTCGCGCAGATAGCCGATAGCCATCTCGGCAGAACCGCCCGTGGCGAGCATGGGATCGACGACCAGGCAGATACGTTGGTCGATATCCCTGGGCATCTTGCAGTAATACTCATGCGGCTCGTGGGTGACCTCGTCGCGCTCCATGCCAATGTGGCCCACGCGGGCAGAGGGCACCAGGTCGAGGATGCCGTCGACCATGCCAAGGCCCGCGCGCAGAATGGGGACGATGGCGAGCTTCTTGCCGGCAAGCTGCTTAAACGTGGCAGTGGTGATGGGAGTCTCGACTTCGACATCCTCCATGGGCAGGTCGCGCATGGCCTCGTAGCCGTCAAAAAGCGCGAGCTCGCGCACGAGCTGGCGGAACTGGTTGGTGCCGGTCGACTTATCGCGCAGGATCGACAACTTGTGCTGGACGAGCGGATGGTCGACAAGCGTCACGCGGGACGCATCGTAGGTAACGGTCATGGGTTGATTGCCCCTTTCGTTGCGGCCGCAAAACGACCTTGCTGACATGACGCACAGCGATGTTGCCGCCGCCCGCCATGCATAAGTTTAGCGGTTTGTTGTATCGAACGCTCCGTCACAACCCTACTGAGTGGTGCTGAGCGAACGCCTGACCGCATCGTGCCAACCGTCCAGGTTGCGCTCGCGACGCTCAACGGACATATGGGGATGGAACGTCTTGACGATCTGGGCGTTTTGCTCCAGCTCCTCCAGATCCTCCCAATACCCAACCGCAAGACCCGCCAAGTACGCGGCACCGATTGCCGTGGTCTCCACCGTCTCGCATTGCAGTACAGGGATATCCAGCAAGTCTGCCTGGAACTGCATGATGAACTCGTTGCGCGAGGCACCGCCATCGACGGACAGGCGCTCAATCGAAAGACCCACATCCTGCTCCATGGCACGCAGCACGTCATAGCTCTGATAGGCCATGGACTCGCAAGCGGCGCGCACGATGGTCGCTCGAGTCGAAGCTCCAGTCAGACCGCATACGATGCCGCGGGCGTGCGCGTCCCACCAAGGTGCACCCAAGCCCGCAAAAGCGGGGACAAAGTAACATCCCTCGTTATCGCCGATCGAGGAGGCGAGCCGTGCCGATTCGGATACGTTGGAGATAACGCCCATGTTGTCGCGCAGCCAGTTCATCGTTGAGCCGGCGGCAAAAATAGAGCCCTCGAGCGCATAGCTGACCTTGCCGTCCGCAGCGATACCGATGGTGGAGACCAGGCCATTCTTGGATTCGACGATCTCGTCGCCGGTATTCATGAGCATAAAGCAGCCCGTGCCATAGGTGTTTTTGGTCTGGCCGGGATGGAAGCAGCAGTGACCGAACAGCGACGCCTGCTGGTCGCCCGCCACACCCATGATGGGCGGCATGTTGGTCATGATGTCGCTCGCTACGCGGCCGTAGTCACCGGCGCTCCAACGGACCTCGGGCATCATGGCACGCGGGATGTCGAAGAGAGCCAGCAGGTCATCGTCCCAGTCCAGCGTATGAATATTGAAGAGCGCCGTGCGGCTGGCGTTGGTGTAGTCGGTGGCGAAGGTTTGGCCGCCGGTGAGGTTATAGATGAGCCAGGTATCGATGGTGCCAAACATGAGGTCGCCCGCTGCCGCGCTCTCGCGCGCGCCGTCGACGTTGTCGAGAATCCACTGCACCTTGGAGGCCGAGAAATACGGGTCGAGCGTAAGGCCGGTGCGGGAACGCACCAGCTCCTCGCGGCCCTGCTCGGCCAGTTTATCGATTGTCGAGGCGGTGCGGCGACACTGCCACACGATGGCGTTGTAGATAGGCTGGCCACTCACGCGGTCCCACACCACCGTGGTCTCGCGCTGGTTGGAGATACCGATGGCGGCGATGCGATCGGAATGGATGCCGCTCTTAAACTGGACCTCCATCATCACGCCGATCTGGCTGGCAAGCACCTCCGTGGGATCCTGCTCAACCCAGCCGGGGCGCGGGAAGCTGGTTTTGACGCTACGACGTGCCTGGGCGACAATGCAGCCGTACTCGTCGACGATGGTCGCGAGCACCGAGGTGGTGCCGCAGTCGAGCGCCATGATGTAGGAACCGCCAAAGTTAAACGAGGCATCTTCCATGCCCAGGCTGCCCAGATTCAACGACATCGCTTACACCTTTCTATTGCATCGGGTCGGACAGAACCCGCTCGATCTCTGATGCGGGAAGTGCGCCTTGGCGCAGGATCTGAAGCTCGCCATGCTTAAACGTCACGATGGTCGAAGCGTCGCGGCACGGGGTCTCGCCCGCGTCGACGGCCAGATCAACCCCCTCCAGAATACGGTCCTCAACGTCGGCAAAGCTTGCCGGCGCGGGCCTGCCATGCGTATTGGCGCTGGTGCAGGCAAGAGGGCTGCCGCAGGCGCGGATGAGCGCTTGCACCACGGGCGAGGCCGAAGCGCGAAGTGCCACCGTGTCGTCGGCGGCGCGCATAAAGGTCGGCACGCAGGGGGCCGCCTTGACCACGATAGTCAGGGCACCCGGCCAGCATCGTCGGGCGAGCACGCGGGCCTCATGAGGGATATCCACGCCATAGCGATCGAGTGCCTCGGCATCATCAACCAGCCAGGCGACCGTTTGCGTGAGCTCGCGCTGCTTGAGGGTAAAGATACGACGATAGCCGGTACCGAGTGCGGGGACCGCGGCGCCGTTGACGGTGACCTGCGGATCGCGCGGCCACGGCAGAGGTTCACTTGTATCTTGTGGAACGGCATCCGAGAAGACGTTGACTGCCACGGCGACACCGTAGACCGTCTCGGTTGGAATAAGCGCCAGGCCACCGCGACCGAGTAGCTCGGCCGTACGCTCGACGGCGAGCCGATGCGGCTCACGCGTTCCCTCGAATACCCGATAGACCGTCTGCATGTGTATGCCAGCCCCTTACGCTCTGGTGCAAGTTTATTTACTGTGGGGCATTCTCGCACGAAACGTTCAACCTATTTGCCCAGAGCGCATGTTGGTTTGGTGAGCGGCTCTAGTAGTCGGTGAAAGTGAGGGGGTTATTGGACTGCGACGAACTTCTTTGGCCTGCCGGCGTGGCGTTCTTGGGCGGCGTAGCGCTCGATGCTGTCTATCGTTATCATCCGACGGCCGTCGACGAGTTCAACATCGAGCTTTCCTGCTTTGACCAGCGCGGTAATCCGCGAAGCGGAGACTTTGAGGTCCAGCGCTGCGTCTTTAAATGTTCGGCACGCCGCTTCCCGAGCGTCATCGTGGTCGATTTCGACTGAAAGGGCCACGACCTCGGCCGAGCGTTCGTACCCTGCCGGAGTCAAACCGTTGTTGAGGTCGTCGGCCAAAAACGCCATCAGTGCCTCGGTGGCATGGGCAATCGCTTCTTCGCGCGTGTCGCCATCGGCAAAGGTGCCAGGAATCTGCGGGAAGCTAGCGCAGTAACCGTCGTCTTCTTTTATGAGAACGCAGTCATAGGTAAATCGCTGCCTCATTTTGCCTCCAGCTACCATCCAGCTTGGCGACGAATACTTGCCCACGTGCCCTTCTTTGGTCGATCACCACCAGAGCCGTTCGCGGTGACAACACGGTCACCAGAAACATGCTTAGCATGACTACCGACTTGCGCGACCTCCACGAATCCATCGTGCTTGAGTAGGGCAATGATTTCCCGAAAGGTAGGAGGTTGCATGGGCCGACCTCTTTCAGCCGTCCTAATTATAAACTAATTTATAATTTTTGCTAACCAGTTAATAAATATTACTGGCGCTGTTTGGGCTCGGTGACGATGGCTCGGACGATGCGGGGACGATCGGTGAGGTCGCGGACGATGCGCACGTCCGAGAGACCCGCCTGGCGACAGAGCTCGGCCGCGGCATCGAGGGCGCCCTCGTAGAGCTCGCAGGCAAACAGGCCGCCGGCGCGCAGCATATAGGGCGCCGCATTGAGCAGGCGGCGGAAGATATCGAGGCCGTCGGCGCCGCCCTCGAGCGCTAAATCGGGCTCGAAGTCCTTGACCTCGTGCGGCAGCGAGCGCATGACGTCAGTCGGAATGTAAGGCGGGTTGGAGACGAGCACGTCGAAGGTGCCCCATTCCTCGCGGGGGATAGAGCTCACCAGGTTTGTGAGGCTGAAGGCGACCTCATCGGACGTAAGCCCGAGCGCGTCGCGGTTTTTGGTGGCCAGGTCAATGGCACGCGGTTCGATATCGGTAGCGGTGCAGGTGACATGGCCGCGGCGCTCCCAGGCAAGGGAAAGCGAGATGCAGCCCGTGCCGCAGCCGACCTCGAGAACGCGGGCGATACGGGGCTCGACCGGAGCGGGCGCGGCGGCATCCTCCGTCAGAGACGCCTCGTGGTCGGCGCCTTCGATGGCGATGCCGTATTCGTCGAGCTCGGGCTCGGCGGCTTCCGCGGCTTCGGCTTCTGCTATCTGCGTGGCGGCTTCCTCGGCCTCGCGGTCGGCCAGTTCCTCGGCATAGGCACGGCTGCCCAGTACGTCGCCACCCAGCGCAGCCTCATCGGCAGCCGTGAGGTTAGCGGCACGGCGCTCGGCCGTCGCTCGCTCGTCGGCCAATGCGGCTTCGACTTTGCGCGCTTGCTCGACCTCGTCGTTCCAGGGCAGCTCAACGCGCTGACGGGCGGCAGCCTCGGGGCTCAGCACCTCGGCATCCAGATAATTGAGGACTTCCTCGACGAGCATCTCGGTCTCGGGACGCGGAATGAGTACGCCGGGGGCGCACGCGACGTCGATCATGCGGAACTGCGTGCTGCCGGTGATGTACTGCAGCGGCTCGCCCTTGGCGCGGCGGACGACCGCCGCGTGCATGGTCTCGAGCTGCGCCGCATCGAGCGTCTCGTCCATACGCATATATAAGTCAATGCGCGCCAGACCCGTGGCTGCGCACAGCAGCCACTCGGCAGAAAGTCGGGGGTGTTCCTCGCCGCGCTCGGCCAGGTACTCCTTGGTCCACTCGAGACAACGCTTGATGGTCCAGATCTCGTTTGCCATGGGGTCCTCCCCTCTTAAGCGCCGGGCGGCGCGCGAATGTCGGAGCAGATTGTACGCGAGGCCAGCGCTTGGCAAGAGACGATTGAAGGCGATTATCGAGAATCAGCCCAGAATTTTGCACCGGGCTCGCTCAAAGTGTTCATTCGCCGACGTCTAGATTTGCATTCGTCAAGCTTTTGGCAAGGTTGCCCCAAAACTAACCAATATCTAACCAAACGCTTGCCACATCACTTGACGCGCAACGCGTCAAAAATCACCCCGCGACTTCTTGGACGATTTTTCAAGCAATATTTTCAATTGCAGATGCATACCGTTAATTGCTTTCAGCAGGTAGACAGCTTGAAGTCTATCAAAGACGATTGAATAACATCTCAAAGCAATAAGCCCAACCTAGTCGTTTAAGAACGTCCCCAATGACCACCTCTAAGGCGCCGCAGGTTGAGCATAAGTCAGCGAAAACGCCCCTAAGCGAGCAAGGTGACGTGAAAGAGGAGGGAAGCGTACTTCGGTACGCGACCGACGATTGAACGTCAGATTGCCGCTTAGGGGCGTTTGCAGCGTCGAGCCGTTACGCGGTTTGGTAAAACCGCGTAACCTAAACAGCCTGTGCCAGCTTCTCGGCTCGCTCGGCGGCGGCGAGCGCCTCGATCACGGTGCCGAGCTGGTCGCCCAGAAGGACGCCGTTGTAGGTGGAGTTGAAACCGATGCGGTGGTCGGTCACGCGGTCCTGGGGCTGGTTGTAGGTACGGATCTTCTCGGAACGGTTGCCGTGGCCGATCTGGCTTTGGCGCTCGGCACCAAGCTCTGCCTGCTGCTTCTCGAGCTCCATCTCGTACAGACGGGCGCGCAGCATCTGCATGCAGACCTCGCGGTTCTGGATCTGGGAGCGCTGCTCCTGCGACTGCACCACGGTGTTGGTGGGCAGGTGGGTGATACGCACGGCGGAGTAGGTGGTGTTAACGCACTGACCGCCAGGGCCCGAAGCGCAGTAAGTATCGATGCGCAGGTCGGACTGGTTGATCTGGACGTCAATCTCCTCGGCCTCGGGAAGCACGGCGACGGTTGCCGTGGAGGTCTGGATGCGGCCCTGGGACTCGGTCTTGGGAACGCGCTGGACGCGGTGCACGCCGGACTCGAACTTCATGACGGAGTAGACGCGGTCGCCCTCGACCTTGAACTCGATGGACTTAAAGCCGCCGGCCTCGCTGGGGCTGGAATCGAGCACGGTGGTCTTCCAGCCACGCGACTCGCAAAAGCGCTGGTACATCTTGTACAGGTCGCCGGCGAAGATGGCCGCCTCGTCGCCACCGGCGGCGGAGCGGATCTCGACGATGGTGTTCTTGTCGTCGTTGGGGTCGCTCGGGATGAGCATGTACTTGATATCTTCCTCGAGCTGGGGAAGCTTGGCCTCGTTTTCGGAGATGTCCATCTGGAGCATCTCCTTCTCATCGGCATCGGTAGTATCGTGGAGCATTTCCTTGGCAGCCTCGATGTCGTCGAGCGCGCCGATGTACTCGCGCGAAGCGGCAATGAGGTCGGACTGGTGCGCGTACTCCTTGTTGAGACGCGTGAACTCCTTGATGTCGGAGGCGACGGCCGGGTCGGAAAGCTTCTTCTCGAGCTCCTCGTAGGCCTTGATGATCTTTTCGAGCTTGTCGCGCATGGCAGGACTCCTTTATATGCGTGAAGATGAAAATCGGCAGAGTTGATGGGGCGCATGGCGCCACTGCGGGGGTAAGCCCAGCTAGAACATGTCGATCTTCAGATACATGCGCATCCCTTCGCGTGTGGGGTACATAGTTGCGGTCTAACCCATACATGATAGCGTGCGCAGACAAACCTGCATATAACCCGCACGGAATGAGTGGACGTAGCCGTTGGGTATGTTCCTTAACGACTAGTCGTTTAAGAACGTTCCCAACGGCCAACAAAGGGACTGTCGCTTTGTCACATTCTAGAGCGTGTGGAGCAGGGCGATGAGGAAGCGGACGCCCTGGAGGTAGGCGCGGCGGGTGATGCGCTCGTTGGTGCCGTGGACACCGCGGTCGCACTCGTCATCGTCGACCACAAAGGCCGAGAAGCGAATGCACTCGGAGCAAATGCGCTGATAGTTGGCAGCGTCGGTCGCACCGATCACGGTCGAGGGCACAATTGCCACTGGCTCGAATGATCCGTTTTCCTCCGTCCCCTTTGGATCACGGAAGTAGCGGGCGGCGATGGAGCGAACCGCCTCGAGGCCGGGACCACCGATGCGCGAAGACGGCGAGGGCTCGGAGCTGCCGGGTCCCAGCTCCACTTCGACACGACCGGCAAGGTCCGCCCCGGCAACCGCCTCACGGCAGCGCGCCACAACGTCGGCCACGCTCGTGCCCTCGAGCATACGGAAGTTGATGTTGGCCCACATATCCTGCGGCATCACGTTGGCGCCGGTGCTGCCACCCTCAATCTGGGTCGGCGCGCAGGTGGTCGTCACCAGCGGATAGAGTTTCTTGCTGGCAAGGCAATCGCGGACAATGGCGCCCCCGTTGGCGGCGATTTCATCGGCCGTGTACAGCCCTAACTCGACAAGCTGGGCGGCAAGCAAGTCGGTCACGCGCGTCGGCCACTCGATATCGCAGATTGCGGTGATGGCACGGCTGAGCACCTCGAGCGATGTGCCGCCGTAGGGGTTGGAGGAATGCCCGCCCTCACTATTCGTCTTGAGCACGATATCGGCATAGCCCTTCTCCGCGAGGTCGGCATGCATAAGCCAGCCCTCGCCCGCACCGTACTCGACAGCCGAAACGATGCGGTAGTCGCCCTCGTCGATCAGGTACTCAAGCTCAATGCCGCGCTCCTCGAGCGCGTGGCCGATGGCGCCTGCGCCGTACTGCGTGGTTTCCTCGTCCTGGCCAAAGGCCAGGAGCAGTGTGCGCTCGTGCTGCCAACCGTGCGCCAGCGCATACTCGACAGCCTCGAGAATGCCTGCAACCTGGTCCTTCATGTCGATTGCGCCGCGGCCCCAGATGTAGGTGTCGTCCACGTGCCCGCTAAAGGGGGCGTGCGTCCAGTCGGCCTCGGTACCCGGCACCACGGGAACCACATCCATGTGGCCCATGAGCATAACGGGCTTAAGAGCCGGATCGCTGCCGGCAAGCGTCACCAGCAGCGAATGGTCGATAAGCTCGACCTCGCCCGCCGCAAACACGCACGGCCAGGCCTGCTGCATATAGGCGCGCAGGTCGTCGAAAGGTTGCCAGTCCACCGCCTCGGCATCCATGCTCGAGATGGTCGGAAACGACAGCACGCGGCCCAAGCGCTCGCACGCGCCGGCCTCGTCTATATCGGCAAAATCGTCCTCATGCGCAAAGAAGCGCCAAACCTCGGCCATGACATCCTTTCGATTGTGACGACAAAGGCCGCCCCACGGGAGCGGCCCTGCAACGTAAGCGTTTGCGGTCGGTTATTTGTCCTCGAGATAACGAGAGAGGAACTCGCGAGTGCGCTGGTGTTTGGGGTTGCCGAAGAGCTCCGCCGGCGCGGCGTCCTCGAGCACCACACCCTTGTCCATAAAGACCACGCGGTCGGACACCGTGCGGGCAAAGGCCATCTCGTGCGTGACGACCACCATGGTCATGCCGTCGGCCGCAAGATTGCGCATGACCTCGAGTACCTCGCCCACGATCTCGGGGTCGAGTGCCGAAGTCGGCTCGTCGAACAGCATGATCTGCGGATTCATGCACAGGGCGCGGGCGATGGCCACGCGCTGCTTTTGGCCGCCGGACAGGCGACCCACGGCGGCGTGCGCGAACTTTTCGAGCCCCACACTCGTCAAATGCTCCATCGCGACCTTCTCGGCCTCGGCCTTGCTCATCTTTTTGAGCGTGACGGGCGCAAGCGTGCAGTTGTCGAGCACGTCCATGTTGTTGAACAGGTTAAAGCCCTGGAACACCATGCCGATGTCCTCGCGGAGTTTATTGATATTGCAGCGCTCGGCCGTAAGGTCCTGGCCGTGAAACCAGATATGGCCCGCGTCCGGGGTCTCGAGCAGGTTGAGGCAGCGCAGGAAGGTCGACTTGCCCGAGCCCGAGGCGCCGATAATGGTAACGACCTCGCCGGGGTTAACGGACAGGTCGATGCCCTTGAGCACCTCGAGCGAGCCGAAGCTCTTGCGCAGGCCCTCGACGCGGATGAGCGGCTCATTGGTCTGTGCGGCGGCCGCGGTGCCGGTAGTGGCGGTATCTGCCATGATGATTCTCCTCGTCTTGAGCCTAGTTGGAGCTGGGCAGCGTTGCCGGGGCCTCGGCGCCGAGCTTTTTGCCAAAGGCCTCGAGCAGGCGGCTCGCCACGAGCGTCAGGATCAGGTAGACCACGAGCGCCACGCAGTAGACCTCCATCTGGCGGTAGTACACGCCGGCGACGGTGGTGGTGGCGTACATGAGGTCGAACACGCCGATGACCGAAAGCACCGACGAATCCTTGATGTTGATGATGAGCTCGTTGGTGAGTGCGGGGATCGCGTTTTTAATGCCCTGGGGGAACACGACCTTGCGCATAGCCTGCCACTGCGAAAGACCCAGCGAGCGCGCCGCCTCGGCTTGGCCGGCGTCGATGGACTCGATGCCGCCGCGCAGGACCTCCATCATGTAGGCTGTGGAGTTGAGCGAGATGGTGACGAGGCCAGCGGTAAAGGTACTCCAGATCTGGTTGGCCTGGGCGGTCTCGAAGCCCATGCCGCGCAAAACGGTGAAGCCCGCGTAATAGATGAGCAGGCCCTGGACCATCATGGGCGTGCCGCGCACGATGGTGGAGTAGACGGTCGCAAAGCCGCGGCCGATACTCTTAAAGAAGCGCACCAGGTCGTTATCCACGCGGTCGAACGTCTGAATACGCAGGAACACAAAGAGCAGTGCCAGGAAGAATGCGATGACAGTGCCGAAGGTGGCAAGCGCGATGGTGATCTCGATACCGCGAATGAAAAAGTCGCCGCTCTTGTAGGTCATGTAGACCAGGCTCGACAAAAAGTCGCTGGGGTTGGAATCCGAGACAATGCTCACCTGCACCAGATCGATAAACGACATGACGCAGCGGTCCACGAAAAAGATCGCCGCGATGGCAACCACGACATAGCTGCCCAAGCGTGCGCCACGACGGAAGCGCTCGGATGCGAACGGCGACGTTTCGCGATAGTCATTCCAGTGCATGAGTTTGGTGACGAGCGCCGCCGCCGACACGACGAGCCAGGCCCAAAGGATTGCCCAAAGGCAATCCTGGAAGATACCGGTGGGCGCCAAGAAGCTCAGCGGCGTGGGGTTGCGCTGGCTAAACGCCAGGCCAAGCGCCGCGATGACACTCGTGCCCAGGTACACATAACGGTGGTCGGCCTTGATAAAGGAGGCCAGACGATTGATGGTTTTCATGCTGCCTCCCTATGCCGGCTGGCGGTCGAGGCACGCGTCCCACATTTGGTCGCGTTCCTCTTGGCTAATGCCCTTGAGTGTCTTGTCGATGAGTTTAAGCAGTTTGTCCGAGCCCTTGCGACAGCCGACGTTTGCCGCGACCTCCTGCTTAAAGCCCTCGCCCTCGGCAAAATGAATAGGGACGATACCCGGGTTTTGGGCCATATAGCCCTTCTCGTTCTCGGTGTTGTAAGTCACGGCGTCGCACGTGCCCTGCAGCAGATTCGAGAACACCGTGGGGACGGAGTCGACCGGGTTCTTGTGCACAACGCCCGGAATCTCGTCGATGACGGTGTCGAGCATGGTGTCCTTTTGGCCGAGTACCGTGGCACCGCTAAAGTCGCTGAGCTTGGTGGCGTTTTGGTAGGGGGAACCCTCTTTTACGAACAGGCCAAAGTAGCCAATAAAGTACGGGTCGGAGAAGCCGACCGACTCCTCGCGTTCGGGCGTGGCGCTCATACCGGCGATGATGAGGTCGATCTGGCCGTTGTTGAGCGAATCGATGAGGCCCGAGAAGCTCTGCTTGACGGCAACGGGCTCGCCACCGAGGGCCTTGCAGACGATCTTGGCGATCTGCACGTCGTAGCCATCGGCATAGGCGCCCTGCACGTTGTCGATGGGGATAGTGTACTCACTGGCTTCGGAAACCTGCCAGTTGTACGGGGCGTAGGCCGCCTCCATGCCAATGCGGATCTTGTCCTTGCCGATCACGGAATCGGACAGGTCGTCGCGACCGCCGCCCGTCGTGGGCTGAACCACCTTGAGCGTGGACGGACGCTGACAGCCGGCGAGCGCGCCGGCGACGACGGAAGCGCTCGCAGCGAGAGCGCTACCCAAGAAGATGCGACGGCTGCACACCGGCTGTGGATGCGCGTCGCGCTGATGGGGAGAATGCATAATCTGCCTTCCCTGTTGAATCGTATGCTGACGACTTAACAGGATATACGCCAGCGACCAGCAGTGCAGCACAAGCTCGAAAAATTAATAGACACATGGTAGTCATTGGGGACGTCGATGTTTTGGCAATGCCGGCGAGCGACGTCCAGAGCGAACAAGTGGCATGAAAAAGACAAGGCATGACCAGAAGGTCTATGCCTTGCCTTTTGAATGACAAATTATCGCTCTGGACGGCACGCAGCATCGACCGAGCGGCGGAACCTCTAGAGCAAGGTGACGCTAAAGCTGCGTTTATCGGTAGCGCCGGGAGCCAAGGTGATGGTGTTGACCTTGTGCTCAAAGACATCGTCCTCGGTGTCCATGGTGGTGTGACCGGTCCAGGGCTCGAGCGCCACAAACGGAGCGTCGTTGGCGGCAGACCACACGCCGATGTACTTAAAGCCCTCAAAGTCGATCTTGACGCCGTGGCCCGACTTGCGGCCGCGCAGCGTGAGCGTGGAGCCCGGGGTATCGGTGAACATGATGGCGTCGTTATCGAAGCTGCGGTGCGTGATGGGCAGCACGTCCGAGTTATCGGGGGCCTTGTAGCTACCCTCGAACGTCATAAGGCCATCGGGCGTGATGACGGGGGCCTCGTTAGTCCAAGCCTCGGTAAACGCCAGCTCGTAATCCTCGAACGCCTCGTCCTCGGCGCCGGGGGCGGGCACGTTAAACGCAGGGTGGCCACCCACCGAGAACGGCAGGTCTACGTCGCCGGTGTTAGTGACGGCAAAGGTCTGCGTGAGCGTGACATCGCCGGTCAGGGCATAGGTCATGTTGAGCTTAAAGTGGAAGGGAAAGGCCTTGAGCGACTCGGGCGTATCGGTGATCTCGTAGGTTACCGAGGAGCCGTCCTCCGATACCTCGACCAATTTGTGCTCGACAATGCGTGCGATGCCGTGGCGCGCCATCTCGCAGGTGCCGGCGGCAGACGTCGCCGTGTTGTTGCGCAGCGATCCCACGATAGGGAACAGGATGGGCGCGTGCTTGCCCCAAAAGGCCGGGTCGCCCTGCCACAGATACTCATTGCCGTTGAGGGCAAGGCTCGTGAGCTGGGCGCCCATGGAATCGATGGCCGCGGTGAGGCCGCCGCGCTTGATGGTAGTGACGGTGGACATGCTACTTCCTCCAAAAGTAAACAACAGTGTCGAGGGTTATTGTCCCACTCTTGGCAGCAGGGCTGAGCGGCAGGCGCAGTTATTGAGCAATAGCATAAAGGTCAAACCCACCCTGCGGCGCGCTATCGACCGTATCGGGTGCTTGCGAATTAAAACTCACCGGGACCATGCGCTTTGAGGCGCGGTAACGCGTGCCGTCGGTGGCGACGGGCGGCTCATCGACCGTGAGCTCGTAGTCGCCGGGCTTGAGCTCGATACCGTCACCTTCGGAATTGACGTATTGGTACTCGTCGATTGCTTGTCCCCTGAGCGTGCGGCCCACGATATGGACGAGCATTTGGCTGTCGCCGCGCGCGGTATCCCACGTCGCGCCGTCCTTAACCTCGACCGACACATGCACCGAGCGCGTGCGGCTGAGCGATTGCTCGACGGACATCTCGACCTTGGCGGCGTCTTGGCGCTGCCGCTCGACATGACCCCAGATGCTGCCGATTGCCGAGCAGGCGATAACGCCGGCCATGAAGGCGATGAGGATGGGGCCGAGCGGAGAACGGCGGCCCGCGTCTTCCTCACGAGCCAGGTCGGGGCGATGCGTGGGCGCAGGCGCCTGGGCGCCTTGCGCGGGCACGTCGAGAATGCTGAAAGATGCCGTACTGCCGGGGTCGATGGTGTGGCGCGGTTGCGGGGTCTTTGCCGGCGAAATGGACATGTCGGCTGGCTCACCCAGCGTGGCCGTGGCATCGGCCTTTGCCTCGTCGGCCTCGGCCTGGGCCCAAGCCTGTTCAAAGGTCAGGGGCTCGACGGGGTCGGAGGCGGCGTCCATCTCGACGGCATCGTTACCGGTCTCGTCTTCGTCGCTCGACACGTCACGCGGCGCGGGCTCGTCCCACTCCTCGTCCGGAGCCTCGCCCTCGCTATACCACCATTCAAAGTTATCGATATCCATACGGGGCGCCCCTTAGGCCTCGCAAATAAACACTTGCTAGCCTTATACCCCCAGACAGCGCTGGAGCTCGCCGACACAGACAGGAAAACCGTCACAACATTCGACGCTTTTCCTCATTTTCGAGATTTTCGCCGAATGTTGTGATGGTTTGGGCGACTGGCTGGCAGCGCAATGCGACAAAGGGACTGCCCCTTTGTCGCATTCTGTTAGAGTTGCAGGGATTGAATCCCGCTTATTCATGCGACATTGGAGTGACAGCCTTGATCGCCGCAACCACGCCTAAAAGTAAGTCAACCGCCGCCGCGCTCTCCCCTGCGCGCACCAAGCTCTGCCTGGCGCTACTCGTGCTGTTGGGATTCTCGCTCGGCTGCTCCGAGTTCGTGGTCATCGGCATCGAAAGCGACCTGGCGACGGAACTCGGCGTATCACTTGCCACCGCAGGCCAACTTATTAGCGTGTTTGCGCTCGTCTACGCCATCGCTACGCCAGTGCTTGCGCTCAGCACGGGGCGCTTTCGCCGCTACCAGTTACTCGTGTGCTACAGCATCGTCTTTGTACTCGGCAACCTGGTCATGGCGTTGGCGCCCAACTTCCAGGTGCTGTTTATCTCGCGTATCATCCTGGGCTCCGTCTCGGGCGCACTGCTCGCCGTGGGCGTGACATACATCCCCGAACTGCTGTCCCCGCAGCAAACTTCGCTTGCCATCTCGGTGGTATATGGTGCGTTTTCCGTGGCAATGGTCTTTGTGACCTCGATTGGCAAATTTGTGGCCGACACGCTCGACTGGCACGTGGCCATGTACGGCACGCTGGCCTTTGCCGTTTTGATCTGCGGAGCGCTCGTAGCGTTTATGCCCCGCGCCGGTCAGACCGATGAGCCCGCCACCTTCCGCGAGCAGGCGGGGTTACTACGCGAGCCGAGCATCATCACCGGTATGCTCATCTTCTTGTTTGGCGTGGGGTCGGTCTATGTGTTCTACGGCTACGTGACGCCTTATCTTGAGCAAGTGCTGGGCATGGGCACGGTCGAAGCCAGCACCACGCTCATGGCCTATGGCGTGTTCTGCCTGATCTCGAACATCCTGGGCGGATGGATCGATGCTCGCTTTGGCATGAAGGCACTGCTTGTGACGTTTGTGCTGCAGGCTGCGGCGTTACTCGGACTGTTTGCTGTGGGCGGCACCATGCCGCTCGCGCTGGTCTTTATCTTTAGCTTGGCGTTGCTCATGTACCTGTTCTCGGTGTCGTGCATCACGCATTTTATGGATGTGGCACGCAGCCGCCATCCCAAGTCGATGGTACTCGCAAGTTCGGTTGAGCCCATGGCGTTTAACGTCGGCATCTCGTTTGGCACCGCAGTGGGCGGCGCCGTGGTAAGCAGCATTGGCATTGCGTACGTGGGCGCAGTGGGTGCCGCGTTCTCGCTTGTGGCCTGGGCGCTTACGCTGGTGACGATTAAACTGGCACGTTGGGAGCGCAAGCGGGCGAGGGCGTAGGCGTAGATGCGATACTCGAGTTCGATGATGACGATTGAAAGAAAACCGCATATGCAACGCGTACTGTTTATCTGCCATGGCAACATCTGCCGCTCGACGATGGCCGAGTCGGTGTTTACCGAGCTGGTGCACCGCGCCGGGCGCGCGGGCGAGTTTGTCATTGACTCCGCTGCGACCTCGACCGAGGAGATCGGCAACCCGCCACACCACGGTACCGTTGCCAAGCTGCGTGAGGTCGGGATTCCCGTCGTTGAGCACCGTGCCCGCCAGGTGCGTCGCGCAGAGTATGGCAACTGGGATCACATTGTCTATATGGATGCTGAGAACGCGCGCGGCCTACGCCGCATCTTTGGCGACGACCCCGACGGCAAGATCTCGCGCCTGCTCGATTGGACCGATCGCCCCGGCGACGTAGCCGACCCCTGGTACACCGGTAATTTCGATGCCACCTACCGCGATGTACTCGCCGGTTGCACCGCTATGCTCGAGCAGCTGTAGGCGCTCGGGCGGCGCGGATATACGGGCCACGCCATCGGTATAAAACGAGCGTGGATTTTCTCCCGCATACAAATTGAGCGTGGAAAATCTCCCACTTTGAGCGTTCAAGGGCGCCCTAAACGGGAGATTATCCACGCTCATTATCTCGGTGGGAGATTATCCACGCTCGGTTACTCGTCGACGATCTCGGCAAGCCAGACGTTCAACGTATCGACCTCGGGGCAGCAGAACTTTGCCGTACCGGGCTCGTTGCCAGGCACGGTTCCGCCGTAGCGCAGGATATCGATATAGGGAAAGCCCACATGGCAGGCCATGGCGCACATCTTGCCGCGGTCTCGGTCGAAGTCAAAGACGTCGCCCGGCTTGTGACCATGGTGGCAGCGGCACGCACCCAGCTGGTCCACGCAGCTCACGCGGATACGCGGACGCTTGCCCCGCGGCGCGCCGAACGGTTTATTCTCGCCCGCGGGCCTGGCGCCGCCCTCGCCAGCGTTACTCATGGTCAATCACATCCAGGCAGGCCTCGATGGGAAGGCCGGCCGACTTGTCCTCTTGGTCGGCATTGCGCTCGATCAGCTCGGCCACCACACGCATGGCGTCGGTCGTCGCACGCTGTAAGCTCCAGCCGGCCATAACGCGGCCCACGAGCACCGACGAGAACGTATCGCCCGTGCCCGGGAAATACACCGGGATCAGCTCAAAAGGAATCGTGAAGTACTCTCCCGCCACATGATCGTAGCCGATGACGGCACTCGCCCCGTCGACCTTGGCACTCGTAATGACCACCGACTTGGCGCCCAGCGCGAGCATGGCGTCCACGAGCGCACGAGCCTCATCGGCCGTAATCTGCTCGGCCATAGGCGTATCGGTGAGCAGACACGCCTCGGTATAGTTGGGCACCGCGTAGTCGGCGCACTCGACCAGGCTGCGCATAAGGCCGATGGTCGATTCGGGCACGCCGGCGTAGAGCCTGCCGTTGTCGGCCATGATGGGGTCGACGAACACCTTGGTGCCTTTTTGCGAACGGCGGTGGCAAAAGTCCGAGATGATGCGCGCCTCTTCCTCGGTCACGATAAAGCCGGTCGAGATGGCGTCGAATTCAAAGCCGAGCTCCTCCCAGATGGCAAGACTCTGACGCACGTACTCCGTGGTGTCGTGGATGTAAAACTTGGGGTAGTTGAGCGTATCGGAAACGAGGGCCGTCGGCAGGTTGTGGATACGGTAACCCATGTGCGACAGCACCGGCAGCATGGCAGAAAGCGCGACCTTACCGTAGCCGCACATATCGTTGATCAGCAGCAGCTGAGTGTTCTTCATGAGTGTCCCCCTTGGGTCGGGTGCGACGCGACGGCGCCATAGTGCGACTAAGTGTAGCGCAGGGGGCGTTGCAAGCGGGCGCAGGCGCCGAGGAGGGCACATTGTTGCGGAAAGGTTACGGAAATGGGAGGCAAAATCGCGGCGGTAGCGGCACAGTAGCTGCCATCTATTTACTACCATTCCAAAACTATGCCGGATTACTACGATAAACCGTTAGCCTCCAACCACAACGAATTGCACTCCGGCAAAACCGCAGGTAGACAGCTTGTGATTTTACGAAAAACAATGCCGAGGTCTGATATTTCGAATTCATCGTAGTAATCCGGCATAGTTTTGGACAAAGCAACTTCGAAAGGGTGTCACCGCAGCCCAAAATGATTCGTTTTCCTCCGTCCCCCACGGATCACTCAACAAGAGCGTCCCCAACGACTATCCCAACAAGGGCAACGCCGATGTTTTGGCGAAGTCAGCGAAAACCCGTCAGAGCGAGCAAGGTGCCTTGAAGCAAGGCGGCATTGACCTTCTGGTCATGCCGCCGAAGTTGAAAGGCAGATTGCCGCTCTGGCGGGTTTGCAGCGTCGAGCCGTTGCGCGGTTTGGCAAAACCGCGCAACCACTAGTTTGGTACCTTGACATTCATTTCTCATGCTCCTAGATTGGTTAGGCACAAAACAATTCCACTACCTAACTAAAGAAAGGAGCAACACTAATTCATGTGCGATGAACCTCTTAACCTTTGTTCGCACGAGCCCGGCGGCGACCCGTCACAGCCGGCGGATGTACCCGAAGCGGTCAGTGCCGAAGACAAACTCGCCAAGCGCATCCTGAGCGGCCTGGGTTTTTGCGGCCATTACATGCATTTTCATGGCGGAGGCGTGTCCGGCAAGGCGCCCATCATCTGCCTGCTGGCCAAGCAGCCCGGCGGCGAGATGTCGCAGCAGGAACTCGGCATGCACTTTGACCTCAAGCCGGGGTCGCTTTCCGAGATCCTGTCCAAGCTCGAGGTCAACGGTCTCATCGAGCGCAGCCGTAACCCCAAGGATCGACGGCAGCTCACCATTCGCCTGACCGAAACCGGCCGGGAAAACGCCCGCATCGACCAGGCGGCCCGCATCCGCTTTAGAGAACGGGCCTTTAGTGCCCTCACTCACGACGAGCGCGAGCAGCTCGCCGAAATGCTCGAGAAAATCCGTGTAACCTGGGAGGAACTGGATGATTAAAACCCTCATGGGCAGCATCCGCGACTATATGAAAGTCGCTGTTGCCACGCCATTGCTCGTGCTTGGCGAGGTGCTCTGCGAGATGCTGATTCCATTTATCACCGCCAACCTGATCGACGCCATCAAAGACGGCGCCACCGTAGCCGAGATGCTTCCCACCGCGGGCTTTTTGGTGCTCATCGCGCTGACGTCGCTTGCTTTTGGTGCCGCCGCCGGCGTCACCTGCAGCCATGCGAGCTGCGGCTTCGCCAAGAACCTGCGTCACGACCTGTTCTACAAGATCCAGACGTTCAGCTTTGCCAACATCGATGAGTTCTCGAGCTCCTCGCTCGTCACGCGCCTGACCACCGATATCAACAACGTGCAGCAGGCCTTTATGATGATCATCCGTATCGCCGTGCGCGCGCCGCTGGTATTGATCTTCGCCTTTACCATGGCGTTTATCATGGGCGGCAGCGTTGCCATGGTCTACCTGGTCATCATTCCGCTGCTGGGCTTTGGGCTGTTCTTTATCATCTTTAAGGTGCGCCCCATCTTCTCGCGCGTGTTCCACAAGTACGATGCCCTTAACGAGTCCGTCGAGGAAAACGTCACCGGCATGCGCGTGGTTAAGAGCTACGTGCGCGAAGACTTTGAGAAGGAGAAATTCGCGACCGCCGCACGCGACGTCCAGATGGACTTCACCCGCGCCGAGAAGCTGCTCGCCTTTAACAACCCCATGATGAACATCTGCGTCAACGGCGCGTTTGTCGTCATCATCTACCTGGGATCCAAGCTCATCATCACGAGCCAGGGCACGCTGTTCGACGTGGGCCAGCTCTCCTCGATCTTTACCTATGGCTTCGCGATCCTCATGAGCCTGATGCAGCTGTCGATGATCTTTGTCATGGTGACCATGGCCGACGAATCGGCGCACCGCATTACCGAGGTGCTGGCCGCCGAGCCCACGATCGCCGATCCCGCCGAGCCCGTGCTCGAGGTTGCCGACGGTTCCATCGACTTTGACCACGTGAGCTTTAAGTATTCCGCGCATGCAAAGCGCCAGGCGCTCGACGATATCGACCTGCACATTAAGAGCGGCGAAACCATCGGCATCATCGGCGGTACCGGCGCGGCCAATTCCACGCTCGTTACCCCCATCGCCCGCCTGTACGACGCCACCGAGGGCACCGTGCGCGTGGGCGGCATGGACGTGCGCGACTACGACTTGGACGCCCTGCGCCACCAGGTGGCCATGGTGCTGCAGAAAAACGTACTGTTTAGCGGCACCATTGCCGAAAACCTGCGCTGGGGCGACCCGAACGCCACCGACGAGGAAGTCCGCGAGGCGGCACATCTGGCCTGCGCCGATGAGTTTGTCGATGGCTTCCCCAAGGGCTATGACACCTGGATCGAACAGGGCGGCTCCAATGTTTCCGGCGGTCAGAAGCAGCGCCTGTGCATTGCGCGCGCCCTGCTGCGTCGCCCCAAGATCTTGATCCTGGACGACTCCACCAGCGCCGTCGACACCAAGACCGACGCCAAGATTCGCGCAGGGTTGGCAAGCTATCTGCCCAACACGACCAAGCTCATCATCGCCCAGCGCATCAGCTCCGTGCAGGACGCAGACCGCATCATCGTCATGGAGGGCGGCCGCATCGCGCAGATCGGTAACCACGACGAGCTGCTTAAGACGAGCGAGATCTACCGCGAGACTTTTACCTCGCAAAACAAGATGTCTGCCGAGGGCGAAGGGGCCGTCGAGGCCGACACCGAGGCATCCGTAACGCAAGCTCAGACCCAGGAAGGAGGCGAGGCACATGAGTAAGGCAACGACCGCTGAGCGCGCGCTCAACCGCAAGGGTGGCACCATGTCGCGCCTCATCAAGACGCTCTTTGGCTTCTACCCCGTGCTTTTGCCCCTCGTCGTCGTCGGCGTGGTACTCTGCGCCATCATCAACTCCATCGGCGCGACCTTCCTTCAGAGCGCTCTGCAGATTATTAGCGAATCGTGGCAGTCGGGCGATTGGGAAGCCGCACAGCCCAAGATCGCACAGCTCGTGACCACCCTCGCCTGCATCTACGGCGTCGGCATCCTGTCCTCGCTGTTCTGGAACCGCGCCATGGCCATCGTCACGCAGGGCTCGCTCGAGAAGCTGCGCGAGAAGATGTTCAACCGCATGCAGGACCTGCCAATTCGCTACTTCGACACGCACCAGCGCGGCGACATCATGAGCCACTACACCAACGACATCGACACGCTGCGCCAGATGATCAGTCAGTCGCTGCCCAACCTGCTCATGACGACCATCGTCATCGTCACGGTGTTCTTTATCATGCTGTACTACAGCGTGTGGATGTGCCTGGTCATTGTGGCCGGCGTCGCCTTTATGACCTTTATGACCAAGCTGCTCGGCTCCAACTCCGCGCGTTTCTTTATTGCGCAGCAGACCGAGCTCGGCGTGGTCGAGGGCCATATCGAGGAAGTCATGAACGGCCAGAAGGTCGTCAAGGCATTCTGCCACGAGTCTGCCGCCGAGGCCGATTTTGACGAGCGCAACGAAAAGCTCTTCGAGGTTTCCCAGAAGGCCAACATGTACGCCAACATCCTCATGCCCATCCTTATGAACCTGGGCAACCTGCTCTATGTGCTGGTCGCACTGGCCGGCGGCATTTTCCTGGCGCTGGGCGTGCCCAACCTGAGCATCTCGGGCATGGCGCTGTCCATCGCCGTCGTGGTGCCGTTCCTCAACATGACCAAGCAGTTCTGCGGACAGATCGGCCAGATCTCGCAGCAGATCAACGCCGTAGTCATGGGCCTCGCCGGCGCCGACCGCATCTTTGAGCTTATCGACGAGAAGCCCGAGGCCGACGAAGGCTATGTGACGCTCGTCAACGCGCAGGTGAACCCCGACACCTGGGAGTTCGAGGAGGCCGACCACCACACCGGCATGTGGGCATGGAAACATCCGCACCGCGCAACCGGCGAGATCGAGTACGTACCGCTGCGCGGCGACCTGGTCATGGACAACGTCGACTTTGGCTACACGCCCGACCACGAGGTGCTGCACGGCGTGTCCGTGTTTGCCAAGCCGGGCCAGAAGGTCGCGTTTGTCGGCGCCACCGGTGCCGGCAAGACGACCATCACCAACCTCATCAACCGCTTCTATGACATCGCCGATGGCAAGATCCGCTACGACGGCATCAACGTCAACAAGATCCGCAAGGCCGATCTGCGCCGAAGCCTGGGCGTCGTGTTGCAGGACGTGAACCTGTTCACCGGCACCGTGATGGATAACATCCGCTACGGCAACCTGGATGCCACCGACGAGGAGTGCATCGCGGCTGCCAAGCTCGCGGGCGCTGACGACTTTATCACCCGCCTGCCCGACGGCTACGACACCATGCTCACCGGCAACGGCGCACAGCTGTCGCAAGGCCAGCGCCAGCTGATCTCGATCGCCCGCGCCGCCGTCGCCGATCCGCCGGCGATGATTCTGGACGAGGCTACGTCGAGTATCGACACCCGCACCGAGGCCATCGTGCAGGAGGGCATGGATAAGCTCATGGAGGGCCGCACGACGTTTGTCATCGCGCACCGCCTGTCCACCGTGCGCAACTCCGACGCGATCATCTGTCTGGATCACGGCCGCATCATCGAGCGCGGCAACCACGACGAGCTGATCGCCAAGCGCGGGTATTACTACCAGCTGTACACGGGTGCATTTGAGCTGGAGTAGGAACGGTTACTGACGGAGGGTGCCCCGGGGCGTCGGGGTAATTCCTCCGTGCTCAAACATTCTCGCTGCACTGCGAAACTGCGCGCGGAGGAAATACCCCGCCGCTCCGGGGCACCCTCCTGCGCGCAATCAGCCCGTTGTTTAAAACGGAATAAAGGTTAGTGAGGCCCTGGCCGTTTGGCCAGGGCCTCGTTTTGTTAGTCTTTTTGGGACGGGGCTTTTTGACTACTTTGAGGGTGCGCAGGCAGGGCGGCAAAAGTAGCTAAAAAAGCCCCGTCCCAAAAAGACTACCCGCGCCAAATGAGCTAGTTGAGGAGTTGGGCCATGGCGTTGACGAATTTTTGTACTTGGAGGGTGGGCTCGAGCGGGTAGTGCAAGAAGACCGGCACCTCGCGACCGCATAGAAACGGTACGCCCACAAAGGCCGGGTGCGCGCCCGACCACGCTCCGCAGGTGAGCACCGCATCGCCCTTTTCCTCCGCCTCGTTAAAGAGCGCAAAGTCGAAGCTATCCACGTCGATCACGTCCACGCCGCCGTCGGCCAACAGGTCGATGCGCAGGCTGTCCATAGCGTCGTTGCCGTGACGGAGCACGCGCAGGCGCATGCCCTCCAGGTCGGCAACCGTGATGCGCGTCTTGCGCGCAAGCGGGCTCGTGCGCGGCACATCAATATAAAACGGTACGTTGACGATAAGGAGCTTTTGGCAGGCGTCGCCCCAGCGCGGGGTCGAAAAACTCGACTGCACTACATCCACTTCGCGACCAAGACTGCGCATGACGGTCTCGCGCTCATCGTAGAGGTCACTCACCGGCACAATCTCAAAGCGCAGCGACGGCTCCAGCTCGTGCACACTCGGCCACATCGACAGCGTTTGGCGCCCCGGGCACATCATCGACACGCCCAGACGCACGGCGCCGCCATCGCCCGCTGCGCGTCGGGCACGGCGCAACGCATCCTCGGACTGAAGCATGATCGAGCGCGCATCGTCTACCAGCAGCGCACCCGCCGGCGTCACCTTAACGCCCGAATGCGAGCGCTCGAACAACGTGATGCCAAACTCGGCCTCGAACCCCGACACCTGTTTGACGAGAGCCGGGGTCGACACACGTAGTTTTGCCGCCGCGCGCGAGAAGCTTCCCAGCTCCGCGGCGGCCGATATGGCCTCAAGTCGTCGATCGTACACGTCAATCTCCCGTTTTCGCGCCCGTGGCCACATGGTGCCACAGGAGGTTGTTTTCGCAGGTCATGCGCTCAATTGAGAATAAACTGCATCGCACAGTGTAAACCTATGGTTAACGCCATTCTAACAAATATGCAATTCACCTGCGCAAATGCAAAGCATACGATAACCAGCGAAAACCACGTGGGTCGATTAATGGGAGCGACCCACCGGGAGGCACAAGAAGGGAAGTTCCTATGAGCAATTGGCTTAAGCTCGAGGGCGATGTCTGCGCCGTGACCGGCGCGCTCGGCGGTATGGGCGTCGAGATTTGCCGCGAGTTCGCCCGCAACGGCGCCAACGTCGTCTTGCTCGACCTAGACGAGGAGAAGGTCAAGGCAGCAGCCGCCGACCTCGCCGCCGAGTTTGGTATCCACGCCGAGGGCTACAAGATGAACGCCACCGACGAGGCCGAGGTTCAGGCTGCCGTCGACGCCACCATCGCCAACTTCGGCCGCGTCGACGTTCTCGTCAACACCGCCGGCATCCTGCGCTTCGCCGCCATGGAGGACCTGCCGCTAAGCGACTGGGAGCAGGTGCTCAACGTCAACCTCACCGGCTACTTCATCACCTCGCAGCGCTTTGGTCGCGAGATGATCAAGGCCGGCCAGGGCCGCCTGGTGCACATCTCGACCGTTGCCAGCCACTCCCCCGAAACGTTCTCGGGCGTGTACAGCTCCACCAAGGCGGGCGTCAACATGATGTCCAAGATGCTCGCCGCCGAGTGGGGCCCCTACGGCGTCCGCTCCAACTGCGTCGAGCCCTGCTTTGTCAAGACACCCATGTCGGCAAGCTTTTACGCCGATCCCGAGGTCGAGAAGAGCCGCAGCCGCCTCATCGCCACGCGCCGCATCGGCGAGGTCAGCGATATCGCCAACGCCGTCATGTTCCTGGCGTCCAAGCGCTCGGACTTTACCACCGGCGACGCCATCAAGGTCGACGGCGGCTTCTCCAACATGATGGGCGACCTCACCGCCAAGCCCGGCGGCCGCCGCGCCTTTGCCGACAACTACCTCAAGAACAAGGGCGTCGAGCTCTGGTCCGATGAGTCCGGCGTCGCAAAGCCGACTGACCAGTAAACCAGCCCGGTAGAAAGGGGCGCGGGGCAAGCACCTCAGCGGCGTTTGCCCCTCCCCTCCCCCGTATCGATTAGAAAGAGTCCAATGGCTTCCACCAACTCCAACAAGGGTCGCGCCGTCGTGCTTTCCGCCGCGTGCGTCACCATGTTCTTCATCAGCTCCATCGCGCTGTATTCCGTTGTGAGCAAGAACCTGCTCGCCGTCTATCCCGAGTGGTCCAGCGCTCTTACCTGGGCTTTCCCGGTCTTCCAGACCATCATGGCCGTGACGGGCATCTTCGCCGGCCGCATCTCCGATAAGATCGGCCCGCGCAACGTCGTGATCGCTGCCGCCGTGTGCTACGGCGTGGGCTGGTTCATGTCCGGCACCGTCACCGAGCCGTGGCAGTTCTACCAGTGGTTCTCGCTCGTCGCCGCCATCGGCAACGGCCTGGGCTACAACCCCGCGCTCACCACCGGCCAAAAGTGGTTCATCGACAAAAAGGGCCTCGCCTCCGGCATCACCCTGGCCGCTTCGACCGCCGGCCCCGCCGTGCTGTCCCCGGTGCTCGCCTCGCTGCTCATCCCGAGCCTTGGCATCTTTGGCGCCCTTAAGGCACTCGGCGTCATCTTCTTTGTGACGATCGCCGCCTCCGCCCTGTTCCTGAAGGCCCCCGAGGCCGGTTGGCTGCCCGAGGGCTTCGAGGCCCCCAAGGGCGGCGCGCACGCCGGCACTTTCGGCGACCTCACCCCGGGCGAGATGGTCAAAACCCCGCGCTTCTGGGTCCTCATCGCCACCTTCGCCTTCGCCGCCACCGCGGGCACCCTGCTCGTGGGCAAGGTTGCCTCCATCGCCGCTGTCCAGCTCTTCGCCGACCCCACGAGCGCCGCGGCCGTCGCCCTCGGCGGCGTGGTCGTCTCCGTCAACACCTGCGCCAACCTGGTCGGCCGTCTGTCCTTTGGCCAGATCATCGACAAGCTCGGCGCCTACAAGTCGCTGCTCATCAGCCTTGTCGTCACCATCGTCGCGCTCGTCATCATGTCGATGAGCTTTACGCAGAGCATGTTCTTTGTGGCGCTCGCCCTGCTCGGCTTTAGCTTTGGCGCCCTGCTCGTCATCTACCCGCCGCTCACCGGTGGCGCCTTTGGCACCAGCAACATCGGCGTCAACTACGGCATCATGTTTTTGGGCTATGCCGCTTCCACCTGGATCAGCCAGCCCATCACCGCCGTGCTGTATCACGCCGAGGCCGGCAGCGCCGCCTACCAGCAGTCCTTCTACGGCGCCATTGTGATTGCCGCCATCGCCGTCGTGCTCACCGTCTACATGATGGTCTCCGACAGCAAGAAGAAGTCCGCTTAGTTTTGCTTGACGCGGCAAGGGCCGTTCTCTTGCCGCATTCCACCGGTCACCAGTATTAAGGAGTCGAAATGTCTGAGCTCAACCCCGTCCGCATTGCCGTTATCGGCGCCGGTGCCATGGGCCGCAACCACATCCGCTTTGTCACCGAGGAGCCCGAAGCCGAGCTCGTCGCCATCGCCGACGCCTTTGAGGGCGCCCGCGCCACGGCCGAGGCCGCCGGCGTGCCGTTTTACACCGATCCCGCCCAGATGATGGACGAGGTCAAGCCCGAGGCCGTCATCATCGCCACCCCCAACGACCTGCATCTGGGCGTTGCCCGCGAGGCCGTGAAGCGCAACATCGTGCCGCTGGTCGAAAAGCCGATCTCCAATGACCTCGAGGATGCCCAGGCCTTCGCCGCCGAGGCCGAGACCGCCGGCGTGCCCGTGCTCGTGGGCCAGCACCGTCGCCACAACCCCTTCGTCAACAAGGCCAAGGAGATCATCGAGTCCGGCGAGCTGGGCAAGCTCACCGTGTCGAGCTTCCACTACATGATCTATAAGAATGACGAGTACTTCGATGTCGAGTGGCGCCGCAAGAAGGGTGCCGGCCCGATCCTGGTTAACCTGGTTCACGACGTCGACCTGCTCCGCTATCTGCTGGGCGAGCCCGTTGCCGTCCAGGGTATGCAGTCCAGCGCCGCCCGCGGTTTTGAGACTGAGGACTCCGCCGTGGTCAACGTCCGTTTTGCCGATGGCGCGCTCGCAAGCATGACCATCTCCGATGCCACCGCCAGCCCCTGGAACTGGGAGGCCACCGCTCGCGAGGACCCGCAGTACCGTCCCTTCGACGCCGACGCCTACTTTATCGGCGGAACCTTGGGCGCCCTTTCGCAGCCCCGCCTGCGCCAGGTCTCCCACCACCGCGCCCCCAAATGGCCCAA
>UQKU01000026.1 GCA_900541675.1 uncultured Collinsella sp.
GAAGGAGGTCGATACCCGTGGGTAGGGCCAAGCCCATCATGATCCAGGGCACCATGTCGAACGCGGGGAAGAGCCTGCTTGCGGCGGGGCTGTGCCGCGTGCTTTCGCAGGACGGCCTTCGCGTGACTCCCTTCAAGAGCCAGAACATGGCACTCAACAGCGGTGTCACGGCCGACGGGCTCGAGATGGGGCGCGCCCAGATCATGCAGGCCGAGGCGTGCGGCATCGCGCCCGACGTGCGCATGAACCCCATCCTGCTCAAGCCTGAAGGCGGCCACCGAAGCCAGCTCATCGTGGCCGGCAAGGCGCAGGGAGCCTTCGCTGCGAGGGACTACTTCGCGCGAAAGAAGGCGCTCATGCCGCAGATTTTGGAGGCGTTCGATTCGCTCGCGGAGGAAAACGACGTCATCGTCATCGAGGGCGCCGGCAGCCCCGCCGAAATCAACCTTGCCGAAAACGACATCGTCAACATGGGGCTCGCGCGCGCCGTGTCCTCCCCCGTGCTGCTCGCGGGCGACATCGACCCAGGCGGGGTGTTTGCCCAGCTCTACGGCACGGTCGCGCTCCTTGCGCCCGAGGACCGCGCGCTTTTGCGGGGGCTTGTGGTGAACAAGTTCCGCGGCGATGTGGAAATCCTGCGCCCGGGTTTGGCCCCGCTCGAGAAGATGTGCGGGGTTCCCGTCGTGGGGGTCGTGCCGTATCTCACGCTTGACCTGGACGACGAGGACTCGCTCGCGCCGCGCCTATCTGCCCGCGAGGCGCGCGGCGTCATCGACGTCGCCGTCGTGCGTCTTCCGCATCTGTCGAACTTCACCGACTTCGACCCGCTTTCGCGCGTGCCCGGCGTGGGCGTGCGCTACGTTTCCTCGACGACCGATCTGGGCCGACCCGACCTGGTGGTGCTTCCCGGCTCGAAGACTACGCTCGACGACGCGCGTTGGCTTGCGGCTAGCGGCATCGGAGCCTGTGTACGCGCGCTTTCGGGCGCGGGCACGCCGGTGCTCGGCATATGCGGAGGCTACCAGCTTTTGGGAGACGAGCTTTCCGACCCGCACGGCAGGGAAGGCGCTGGCACCGCGCGCGGGCTCGGGCTCATCCCTGCAAGTACGGTTTTCAAGGAGGAAAAGCGCCTCGCCCAGTCGGCACTGCGCATCACGGGCGCCCAAGGCGCGTTCTCGGTGTGGAACGGCATGATGGCGCGCGGGTACGAGATTCACGACGGCGAAACGACCGTCTCCTGCGCCCCTGCGGGCACGATTGGCGGCAAACCGGAAGGCGCGGCCTGCGGTAACGTGTTCGGAACCTATCTCCACGGCCTGTTCGACGAACCGGGGGTGGCGCTCGCCCTCGCGCGCTCGCTCGCGCGCATGCGCGGCCTGCCCGAGAGCGTCGTGGGTGACGCGGGCGCGGCGTCCGCGGCCGATCACCGTGCTCGTGAGTTCGACCGCCTGGCCGACGTCGTGCGCGGGGCGCTCGACATGGAGTATGTCTACCGCATTATCGAGGAGGGCGTATGATCCACGTGTATCATGGCGACGGCAAAGGCAAGACCACGGCGGCGATGGGCCTCGCCCTTCGCATGCTCGCTGCAGGCCGCCGCGTCGTCGTCGTACAGTTCCTGAAAGACGGCGAAAGCGGGGAGGTGCGCCTGCTCGCTGAGCATTTCGGCGTGCCCGTGTTCGCGGGGAAGGCGTCGGACAAGTTTACCTGGTCGATGACGTCGGAAGAACTTGCCGCGACGTGCGAGCTGCACGATGGGAACCTCGCTTCCGCGCTCGTCGAGCTCGAGTGCGCGCAAGAGGGACTGCTCGTGCTCGACGAGGCGCTCGACGCGCTTTCGATGGGGCTTGTCGACGAGGCGCTCGTGGACCGCGCACTCGATATGTCCGCGCTCGGCGTCGAAGTAGTGCTCACCGGGCGCGCGCCTTCCCGCAAGATCGTGGAGAAGGCCGACTACATAACCGAGATGCGGTGCGAGAAACACCCCTACGAGCAGGGGATATGTGCAAGGGAAGGAGTGGAGTACTAGATGGATTCCAAGGAGATGGCGCCCGGCGACATCGAGCGGCGCAGCTTCGAGATCATCACCGAAGAGCTCGGCGGCCGCACGTTCCCGCCGCTCGAAGAGCCCGTCGTGAAGCGCGTCATCCACACCACTGCCGACTTCTCGTACGCCGATTCCCTCGTGTTCACCCATGACGCCGCGCACTGTGCGCTCGACGCACTGCGCGCAGGGGCCACGGTGCTCACCGACACGAACATGGCGCTCGCAGGCATAAGCAAGCCCGCGCTCGAGAAGCTCGGCTGCAAGGCCGTGTGCTTCATGGCCGACCCTGATGTCGCCGCGGCTGCGCGCGCCGCGGGCACGACTCGCGCCGTTGCGAGCATGGACAAAGCTTGCGGCATCGAGGGTCCGCTCATCGTGGCCGTCGGCAACGCTCCCACAGCACTTCTGCGCCTCGCCGAGCTCATGGACGCGGGGAAGATCGCGCCCGCGCTCGTCGTTGGGGTGCCGGTCGGGTTTGTGAACGTGGTCGAGGCGAAAGAGGAGCTACTCGCACGACGCGTGCCAGCCATCGTCGCGAGGGGTCGCAAGGGCGGCTCGACCGTGGCGGCTGCCATTATGAACGCGCTGCTCTACCAGATCACGCGCCCAGGCGGCCCGAAGTGACGGCGCCCGCATCCGCGCCGGCGCTGCGCATCTTCGCCGGCACCACCGAGGGCCGCCTTCTGTGTGAATGGGCGAGCGGGGCGGGCATCCCCGCCCGTGCCTACGCGGCAACCGAGTACGGAGGCGAGCTTTTGGGTGAGCTTCCGGGCATCGAGGTGCATGCGGGCAGGCTCGACGATGCCGACATGGAGCGCGAGCTTTCCGGCGCGCGTATCGTCGTCGACGCCACGCACCCCTTCGCTACGCTCGCAAGCGGCAACATCCGGGTCGCTTCGCTCGCCGTGGGTGCACGATGCCTGCGCCTTGCGCGCCCGGTCGAGGCGCTGCCCAAAGGCGTCGTGCCGGTCGCGTCGATCGCCTGCGCGGCGCGCTTTCTCTCCGAGAACCCGGGTCGCGTTCTTCTCACGACGGGGAGCAAGGAGCTTGCTCCCTACACGCGCGTCGCCGATTTCGCGGAGCGCTTCTTCGTGCGTGTGCTCCCGCTGCCCGGTGCTATAACGAAGTGCATCGACGCGGGGTTTTCGCCGTCGCACGTCATCGGCATGCAGGGGCCCTTCACCCGCGAGCTCAACGAGGCGATGCTTCGGCAGGTGGGCGCCCAGTGGCTTGTGACCAAGGACTCGGGAACCGTAGGCGGCACGGCCGAGAAGCTCGCCGCAGCGCGCGCCGTGGGAGCGCGCTGTATCGTGGTCACCCGTCCCGCCGAGGGAGGCGGGGCCCTTTCGCTTCGGGAAGTGGAAGATGCGCTCTTACGGGAGTTCGCGCGCTAGGCGCTCGCCGCGCCTGCAAGGAGGATCGCCTCGAGCAAGCTCGACCCGTACAAGCCCGTCATCCACCAATAGCTCGAGGACGCCCGGAACTGGCGCAAACAGCCCTTCAATATGTTGCGGTGAAATAGTGTCTGTTTTTGCTGCTAGATAGCATATTCAGTCCCTAAATCACCGTAACTTGTCGGTGGTGGCTTACTGGTAGCGTAGGCACTCCACCGGGTCGAGCTTTGCCGCGCGTCGAGCGGGGTAGAAGCCAAAGATTACGCCGATGCCGACGGAGACGGCGAAGGCCAGCAGCACCGTGGCGATTGAAAAACTCGGTGTGATTTGCCCGCTGGCACCGAGCTCGCCAAGAATCCCGGATCCGGAGGCAAACATCGCGAGGCCCCAGGCCAGCAGATAGCCTATCAGGACACCCAGCAGGCCACCGGTGACGCACAGCGCCGAGGACTCGGCCAAAAACTGCGCGGTGATATCGCGACGACTGGCGCCCAGAGCGCGACGGATGCCGATCTCGCGGATGCGCTCAGTCACGTTGGTGAGCATCATGTTCATAATGCCGATACCGCCGACAAGCAGCGAGATACTGGCGACAGCACCCATGATGAGCGAGAAGGCGCCCATAAAGGAATTGAGGGAGTCGATAGCGCTTTTCATGGAGGTCGCCGATACACTGTCGTACTCATCATCCTCCGCGATACCCTTCATCGCGCGCACCTTGGACTCGATGGTCTTGCAGAGCTCATCCATGTCCGTGCCCTCGGCGGCAAGTGCCGTCACGCTGGGGAATGAAGGATTCTCGTCGCCAAATAGGCCGGAGATGGTTTCGCGTGGCATATACAAAGTGAGCGAGCCCATGGAGTCGCTGCCGCCATCAATCACGCCTACAATCTGCACCTCGCCGTTGGACACTTTGATGGTTTTTCCCAGCGCATCCTGTTCGTTGCCGTAAAGCTGATCGGCGCCGCCGCGGCTGATGAGCGCCACGCGCGAGCCTGCCTTTGACTCGACATCGGTGTAGGTGCGCCCCGCAACGAGCTTACTGGCACCCACGGCGTCGAGCATGTCGCTATCGACACCCTGTGCCATGACGGTATAGCTTTTATCGCCGGTCTTGTACTCGGTATACGCGCTTTTGACAATGCCGATCTGTTCTATCTGCGGCACCAGTTTTTTAAGCTTCTGGACGTCAGAATCAGAGAGTTCTTGGGACGAATAGATCTGAACCATGCGAGCTGCGTTGAGGCCAAGGCTGTTGACCAAGCTGTTTTGGATGCCGCCGATGAGCGAAGTCATGGCGATGACCGAGGCGATGCCAATGACGATGCCAAGGATGGTGAGCAGGCTGCGTCCCTTGTTGGCCTCGAGCGAGTGAAGGGCTTCTTGGACAAGATCGCGGGTGCTCATGCCTTCGCTCCTTTCGGCTGATTGGTGGTTGCAGAAATCGCGGGCAGGTTGTTGACGGCCCCGCGTAACGTATTCGGTGTATGCGCGACATATGCGCCGTCATGGATTCGCCCGTCACGGATGGTTACGGCTCGATTGGCCTCGGCGGCGATGCTGGGGTCATGCGTGATGAGTACGATGGTCTTGCCGCGTTTCTGGAGCTTGTGAAAGGTTTCCATGACGAGCGCCCCGGTTGTCGAGTCTAGATTTCCCGTTGGCTCGTCGGCCAAAATGATGGGCGGGTCGTTGACGAGGGCGCGCGCGATGGCGACACGCTGCATCTGTCCGCCCGAGAGTTCCGATATGCGGTGGTCCCAATGGTCGACCGGCAGTGTGACGGCTTGCAGCGCGTGCACGGCGCGCATCTCGCGCTGGCTACGCGGCACATTGGTGTAGGACAGCGGCAGCATGACGTTTTCGATCACCGTCAGACGCGGCAGCAAGTTAAAACTCTGAAAGACAAAGCCGATGCTCAGCGCGCGCACCTCGGTGAGCTCATCATCGTCGAGCTCGGCGACGTTGAGCCCTTGCAGGAAATAATCACCCGCCGTCGGCTTGTCCAGGCAGCCCAGGATGTTCATGAGCGTCGACTTGCCCGAGCCCGAGGGGCCGGTGATGGCGACGAACTCACCGGGGTTCACCGCCAGGCTCACGTTGTGCAGGATGTGGGCGCAACCGGCCTCGCTCTCGAAGATGCGGTGCACGTTGCGGATGTCGATGACGGGACGCATTACATGCCCTCGTCGGCAGACGTATTGTCGCCGCCGTCTGCCGTCATGCCTGTGCCGGTATCCGTCACGATGGTGTCGCCGTCGCGTAGCTTGGTAACCGGGACGTCTGGGTTGATTTCGTTGCCCTGGTCGTCGCGCTTGACCTGCGTCTTGCCGACTACGGCTTCGTTATCGTTTTGCGTCACGACGTTCACTTTCACGCGACGGGTTTGCTTGCCCTCGTCATCGGTTGCCACGTTGACGTAATAGTGTTCGCCATCTTCGGTCATGAGCGCCATCGTCGGCACCATAACCACGTCGTCGAGCTTCTCGGTCACTACCGAGACCTCGGCAGTCATACCCGGCTTGAGGCGACTGTCGGGTGCTTCGATGAGGATGTCGACGTTAAAGGTCACGCTGCCGCCGCTACCGGAGCCGGAGTCAGAGTTTGCAACCGAGGCGATAGCCGTGACGGTGCCCTGGCTCACGATATCGGGAAACGCGGGATAGGTCACGTTGGCGCTTTGGCCCACGGCAATTTTGGCGATATCCTTTTCGCCTACCTGAACCGTCACCTTCATCTTGGACAGGTCGGCGATCTGCATGCACTGCTTGCCGCCGCTCGTATCGCTTTCGCCCATGATCATTCCGCCTGTTACCGTGGCGCCCACCTTGGCGTTGAGCTCCACGATGCTGCCCGAGCTCGGGGCCGTGACCGTTCGGCTGGCGGCCTTGGCGTTCGCCTGATCGAGGTTTGCCTGGGCCGATGCGAGACTGCGCTGAGCGGCCGATACGGCGTTCGTGTCGGCGGACCCAGCGGAGGCGCCTGCCGCTGCGGCGGAAGCTCTATCGACGTCTGTCGTTGGGGTGGCCTGTGCGGAAGCGACGGCTTTCTGCGCGTTGGCGAGGTCTTCCTGAGCGGCTGCAACTGCACGCTGCGCCTCGGCAACGTTACGATCGAGCTCGTCGTTTTTAATGGTCATGAGCACGTCGCCCTCGTTGACGGATTGGCCCGCCTGCACGTTGATCGAATCGACCGTGCCGTCGACAGAAGGGGAGACCACTGAGGATGAAATGGGTTTGAGCTGGCCTTTCGCCTCGACCGTTGTGCTAAACGTGCCCTCGGTCACCATGTCGGTTACCGGCTCGCTAGCGCCCTGTGGTTGCGCATTGATAACCAGGGTTGCGACAATGGCAATGAGCGCGATGGCAACAACGACACCGACGGCGATACCGCGTCGGATGAGCTTTTTGCGCCGACGCTCGGCACGCTTTGCCTTGAGCTTGGCATACGCTTCTTCATCGGAAATCTCGGCGGTATCGTTCGTGCGTCCGCTCTGCTTTTCGGCATGTACGTTTGTAATCAAAGGAATCGTTTCGGTGGCACCTTCGGGCGTGTACTCGGCATCATCCGGGCCTGGGGTGATGGTGGGGACATTCGGCATAGCGTCTCCTTTATAGAAATTTCCTCAATAAGTATATGCGCCCGTCGCGTAAGGCGGGCGCATATGGCGGATTCTTTTGGAACTGTTAGATTGGTCGCAGCAGCTCCACGTTGTGGGAATGCGCGCGTTGCACTACGAGTGGACAACCACGCACAGGCCGACTTTGATGCAGTCGTGAAGTGCCTTTGCATCGGCCAGGCGCAGGTTGATGCAACCGTGGCTGCCGCACCACTTATAGGACTCGGCATTATCGAAGCTCTTGTCGTTTTGCCAGGTGGCGTCGTGGAATCCGACCATATTGCCCTCGAACGGCATCCAATAGCTGACCGGGCTCTCGTATTTGGGCTTGCCGGTCTCGGGGTCCTTGGCACCGATAAGCTTGCTGGCGCCATTGTTGCTGTTGATCTGCCATACGCCCTCGGGGGTGGCGTCCTCTCCCGGCTTGCCAGAAATAAAGTTGGCCTCCCAAACGATATTACCGTTCTCGTCATAGTAGCGCGCGTGCTGCTCGGACAGATCGACGTCGATATACGCCTTCCAGTCGGGCTCTCCCTTTGCGGTAAAGGTGTCGGCCTTCTGGGAGTACTTGATCTCGATTTCGCCGGTCTGCTTGTTGTTAATGGCGTCCTCGACCTGCTTGGCGAGCGAGCTGCTGTCGATGGACCAACCAAAGTCACCGCCTTCAACGGCACACTGCTTGCCATCGGCGCGTGTCCACCAGCGAGTGGAGCCCACGGTATTAAAGCCGTTCGCGAGCTCGGCTGCCCAGCTGCTGATTTGCGACGTATCGAGCGTGGGGTTGGCAGGATCGGTAAAGCTGATCCACTGCAACACGGAGCTGCCATCAACCTTTCCGGCATCCTCGCCGTTGAGCTTGAGGGTCACGTTGACGCCCAAGAAGTTGTTGGCGGCATCGCATGCGGCCTGAATCTGATCATCGGTCAGCGTTCCATTGAGCGGCTCATAGGCATCGTTGCCGAGCTTGGAAAGATCTACGGTCTCGGCCAGCGAGGCAAGCTCGAGCTCGGCATACTTAATGACATGCTCGCGGTTGAGTTTTTCGTTGGAGCGCGCCTTCTCGACGGTAAACTTGCCGGCCTGCTCGTCATAGGAGCTATTGGCCTCGAACGTGCCCGAGCGCCCCTCGTTAAACTCGTCGATGGCGGCGCCCAGATCCTTCTCAAACTGCTTTTGGTCAAAGGTGTCGGAGAGCATGGACAGGTCGACGTCTTGATCAAGATCGACTTCGTTGGAGCTAGCGGTTGTTTTGGTCTTGCCGCTTAAGGATTCTACAAGGCGAACCGGCCATACAATGGCTTCGCTGCGGCTGATAATCTCTTTTGCGGCAGCTTCGCCGTCGACAATGGGCTCATCGGACTCGGGCTGATAGGTCCAGCTAAAGTCATCGCCTGTCACGGTGAGCTTATAGTGCTTCCAAGCCGAGTTGACCTTGGTGGCGGCAGACGAAGCGTTGGAGAACGAGACATCGACGTCGGCGATAGTGGTGTTGGGGTAGGCTACCTGCGAAAACGCTACGACGCCTACGATATAGACAATGACGATAAGACCCAGAACGACAAAGAGCGTCGTCTTTTTGCCCGACTTATTGTTCTCGGCGGGTTTGCGTGCGGGGCCGCGATCGCCTCGAGCGTGCGTGGGGGGCTGCTTGGGCGCATTGCCATTTGTCTGGCGCTGCTGATGCTGCTTGTTCGGACGTTGGGAAACGTTTGCCGCACCTCGCTGCTGACCGCGGCTCGGCGCGATAGGACGCGGCGATTGAACGCCGCCGGTGTGCCTGCTCGGCTGCTGCGGATCGGGAATCAGTTGAGTTCGATCGTTTTGCGACATCGTATGCATATCCTTCGAATTTCGCCTTGCGGCTCATCGTGTTTTTACTGGGCTTGCATTATAGCGATTACCTAGTTGTTTGTGGTATGGAAACGGTGGCATTCAAAAGAGGTGGGACATTTGTCCCACCTTCGAGTCGTTCTTTGTCGCTATCCGCACACACCGCATTTTGCACAGGCCGAAAGTGCGGCCGGAGCCTGCGCGATGCCGCCCTTTGCCGTCTCGCGCAGCGTGGCCGGCAACGCGTGGCCCACCGAGAGCATGACGTGTGCCATCTGGTCAAACGGCACCAGGCTCTTAATGCCGGCGAGGGCGAGTTGTGCGGAGCTAAAGGCGGCTGCCACGCCGATGGCGTTGCGGTTTTGGCAGGGCACCTCCACGAGGCCACCGACGGGGTCACAAACGAGGCCCAGCAGATTACTTAGCGCGATGGAACTGGCGTCGAGCGCCTGCTCGGGTGTGCCGCCGAGCATCTGCACCAGCGCGGCGGCGGCCATGGCGGCCGCACTTCCGACCTCGGCCTGACAGCCGCCCTCGGCGCCGGCAACGCAGGCGCTCGTGGTGAGGTTGAGGCCGATGGCGGCGGCGCAGTAGAGCGCGTCCATGACCTGTTCGTCGTCGAGCTGCAGGTGGTCGGCGAGCGCCAGCACGCAGCCGGGTACGACGCCTGCGGAGCCTGCCGTGGGGGCAGCGACGATCACACCCATCGTGGCTGAGCGCTCGAGCACGGCCATGGCGTGGGCCACGGCGTCGGTCTGGACGGCGCCCATCAGGCTTGTGCTCAGATCGTTTCGGCCGGTGGCATCGACGAGCTTTGCCTCGCCGCCGATGAGGCCGCCGAGCGAGCGTTGCGGATTGGAAATGGGGGCCGTGGTCTCCTCGCGCATGACGTCGAGCACGCGGCGCATGGCGGCGACGGCGTGGGCCTCGCCGGTCAGGCGCGCCTCGCGAACGGCCATGACGGCGCCGATGCTGAGCCCCAGTTCCTCGCACGCATCGAGCAGCTGCTCGCCGTCGTCGAAGATTTCCTTGGCCGAGACGCCGGGGGAGAGCGACGAAGCAGAACCGGGGAGCTCGATAAAGGTCGCGTAATCGACATTGTCGAGCTTACGCAGCATCGGGACAACAGTGTCGTCGGGCGCGCCGTCGGTCTCAAAGACGGAGTAGGCCTGGCCGCCCACTTCGGTGCGGTAGGTGCGGCAGAAGGCGATGTTCACGTGTGCGTAGGCGAGCAGGTTGGTGAGCGCGGCGAGCACGCCGGGGACGTCGTAGTGCGCCACGAAGAGCGTTGAGTACATGCCCGAGATGTCAACGCCGACGCCGTTAATGCGGCTGATGCGCATCTTGCCGCCGCCCAGGCTCTCACCGCGGACCTGTGCCGTCGCACCCGTGTCGTCGACCATGTCAATGTCGACGGTGTTGGGGTGGATGGAGGCGTCGTCGCCCTTGATGTCAAAGTGATATTCGAGGCCCTGCTCGCGTGCGAGGTCGAAGGCCTGCTTGATGTTCTCGTCGTCGGTGTCGAGGCCCAGGATGCCCGCGACGAGCGCACGATCGGTGCCGTGGCCGCGGTAGGTGTGGGCAAAGGAGTTCCACAGGCCAAAGGTGACCTTAGTGATGCGGCCTTCCAGCAGGCTGGCGGCAACTTGGGCGCAGCGCAGGGCGCCGGCGGTGTGCGATGAGCTGGGGCCGACCATGACGGGGCCCAAGATCTCGAATGCCGAGGTCGTAGCTAGTGTTTGCGGCTTGCCTGCCATATGCGCTCCTGTTCTATCCCGTCGTTCCGAGGGCTTTGGTATTTGGTCGCCTGCTCTACAGTCCTGGCTCGCACGGAGGCCACATTAAGTGGCCTCCGGCTCGTGCGGAACTCGCGATCGACCAAATACCAAAGCCCTCGGAACTTAGGATACATGGTAGGGGCACGCTTGCTGCAAAATTCATCAGCTGGGAACCTATTCTGCGTCCCATGTCGACTCATCTTCGCCACCGGTTAATAAAAAAGAGGTACCGGTTGTTCCGGTACCTCTTTTTGGCGTGTTTCTATTTGGCTGTGGCTTTTCTCGTAAGCCTACAGGCCACAGGCTGCTTTGAGTTCTTCGACTCGGTCGGTATTCTCCCAGGTGAAGTCGGCGTCTTCGCGGCCGAAGTGACCGTAGGCTGCCGTCTTTTCGTAGATGGGGCGACGCAGGTCTAGGTCGCGGATGATAGCCCCCGGGCGCAGGTCGAAGGTCTTCTCAACGGCCTCGACGATCTTGTCCTCGGCGACCTTAGCGGTACCGAAGGTGTCGACCATGATTGAGAGGGGCTTGGAAACGCCGATGGCGTAGGCAAGCTCGACTTCGCAGCGGTCGGCCAGACCGGCGGCGACCACGTTCTTAGCGACCCAGCGCGCGGCATACGCGGCGGAACGGTCGACCTTGGTGCAGTCCTTGCCGCTAAAGGCGCCACCGCCGTGACGGCCGTAGCCGCCGTAGGTGTCGACGATGATCTTGCGGCCGGTGAGGCCCGTGTCGCCCATGGGGCCGCCCACGACAAAGCGACCGGTGGGGTTCACGTAGATCTCCGCGTTGTCCCACGGCATGTTCTCGGCGGCCATGACCGGGGTGATGACGTGCTCGATGAGGTCGGCCTTGATCTTGCCCATGTCCTCGATCTCGGCGGCGTGCTGCGTGGAGATGACGATGGTCGTGACCTCGACGGGCTTGCCTTCCTCGTAGCGCACGGTGACCTGGGTCTTGCCGTCGGGACGCAGATAGGCGAGGGTACCGTCGTGACGCACGGCGGCCAGGCGCTCGGCCAGGCGGCTTGCCAGGTAGTGTGGCATGGGCATGAGGGTCTTGGTCTCGTTGGAGGCATAACCGAACATCATGCCCTGGTCGCCGGCACCGATCAGGTCGATCGGGTCGGTGGTAGCGCCGGTCTGGGTCTCGAAGGACTCGTCAACGCCCTGGGCGATATCGGGCGACTGCTCGTGGATGAGGCTCATAACGCCGCAGGTGTCGCAGTCAAAACCGAACTTGGCACGGTTGTAGCCAATGCGGCGGATGACGCCGCGGGCGATTTCCTGTACGTCGACGTAGGCCTGGGTGCGAATTTCGCCGGCAACGATGATGGTGCCGGTGGTCACGAGGGTCTCGCAGGCGCAGCGGACGTTCTCCACGTTGGCAGGCACGCCGTTGGGGGCGATGTAGCCCTGCTCCTGGAGCTCTATTTCTTTGGCGAGGATTGCGTCGAGGACGGCGTCACTGATCTGGTCAGCGATCTTATCGGGATGACCTTCGGTCACCGACTCCGACGTAAAAACAAAGGACCCGTGTTGGGGTGGGATGGAACGAAGTTCTTCTGACATGATTGTCCTTTCAAAAACGTGTCCCAGCGACCGTTACCATTCCGCCGGGCTCTCTATGCAAGGGCACATCATAGCGCGTAAATCAAACATTCACACCCTTTCCGCACCTACTCATTGGGGACAGACTTAAATGACCAGCCAATAGTACTCATTGGGGACAGACTTAAATGACCAGTCTTAAACCAAGAATGTCCCCAATGACTACAACGATTGGTCATTTAAGTCTGTCCCCAATGAGTAGTCCCCAATGAGTGGGTCGGTGCCCTTTGTGCGGAGGTTGCTTTGATGCTTTATACTGGTGCGGTTAGACATCCATCCTGCAACCGAGGAGATTTCCATGGCATCAGACGTTCGCGTCCGCTTTGCACCCTCACCGACGGGCAAGCTGCACATCGGCGGCGCCCGCACCGCTATCTATAACTGGGCTTTCGCCCGTGCTAACGGCGGCACGTTCATCCTGCGCATCGACGATACCGATCCCACCCGCTCCACCGACGAGAACACGCAGATCATCCTGCGTGCCATGCGTTGGCTGGGCCTGGACTGGGACGAGGGTCCCGAGGTAGGCGGCGACTTTGGCCCCTACGCCCAGACCGAGCGCCTGGACCTGTACAAGCAGGCCGCCCAGAAACTTTGGGACGAGGGCAAGGCCTATCCCTGCTTCTGCACCAAGGAGCAGCTCGACGCCGACCGCAAGGCCGCGCAGGAGCGCAAGGACCCCTTCCAGGGCTATCAGCGTCGTTGCCGCGATCTTGATCCCGAGGAGGCCCGCCGCCGCATCGAGGCCGGCGAGTCCTACGTCCTGCGCATCAAGGTGCCCGAGGACCGCGGCGACGTCGTCATCCACGACGCCGTTCACGGTGAGGTGACCTTCGACGCCAAGGAGCTCGACGACTTTGTCATCTTCCGCTCCGATGGCACGCCCACGTACAACTTCGCGACCGTCGTCGACGACGCTATGATGAAGATCACCCATGTCATCCGCGGCGACGACCACCTGTCCAACACCCCGCGCCAGGTCATGGTCTACGAGGCCCTCGGCGCGCCCGTGCCCACGTTCGCCCACATCTCCATGATCCTGGGCGCCGACGGTAAGAAGCTCTCCAAGCGCCACGGCGCAACTTCGGTGGAGGAGTACCGCGACGCCGGTTACCTTTCCGACGCCTTCGTCAACTACCTGGCGCTGCTCGGCTGGTCGCTCGACGGCGAGACCACGATCATCCCGCGCGATGTCCTAGCCAGCAAGTTCTCGCTCGACCGCATCTCCAAGAACCCGGCGACCTTCGATCCCAAGAAGCTCGATTGGGTCAATGCCGAGTACATCAACGGCATGTCCGACGCGCAGTTTGCCGATGAAATCATGGTCCCCGAACTGCACGAGGCAGGTCTCATCGAGGGCAACGTCGAGTACGGCGAGGACTGGATTGATGCGCTTGCCGCCATCGTCAAGCCGCGCACCAAGATGCCGGCCGACGCCGTGACCGTCGCCGCTCCCATCTTTGCTACGGCCGAGACGCTCGAGTATGACGAGAAATCCGTTAACAAGGGCCTGGCTAAGGAAGGCATGGGCGCCATTCTGGATGCCGCCAAGGCCGCGCTCGAGGGCGTGGACAAGTGGACTGCCGAGGCCATCGACGCCGCGCTTGAGCCGCTGCCCGAGCAGATGGACCTCAAGAAGCGCGTGGTGTTCCAGGCCGTGCGCGTCGCCGTCTGCGGCAACATGGTGAGCCCTCCGCTGGGCGAGACCATGGCGCTCGTCGGCCGCGACGACTGCCTGGCGCGTATCGACCGCGCTCGCACGATGGCGCTGTAGTAGACGCGCAAATGCATGTATCCGAGCCCCGTTCACCCGAGCGGGGCTCTTGTTTCTGTACCGATGAGTGGGTTGCTGGGACAAAATAATCAGTAGTGTTTGTCCCATGTTCGATCGACGCAACAAGCTCGACACTCGTATCGGCCATGGGACAAACTCTACTGATTATTTTGTCCCACCCCTTTCAGGTCTGTTCGTTAGAGGTGGTGTATGGCTCAACAACTGTCGCTGTTTGGTTCGCCGGAACCGGAGGAGGCTCTGGTGAAGCTCATGCCTGCCGCTGCCTCGGCTCAGCCTAAGCCTGCACCTGAGCCCATCGCTGCCTACGCGAGCGTGGTTCTCGACATTCCTACCCGAGCGCTGTTCGAGCCATTCGCCTACTGCATTCCCCAGTCCCTTGCCAGCGAGGCGCAGATCGGATCCACGGTCCTGGTCCACTTTGGTAACCGTGCCGCCGCGGGCTATGTCGTCGACATTGCGCCTGAGCTGGGCGACCTGCAGGGTAACAACGCCCTCGACCCCGCGCGCATTAAAGCCGTCGAGGCTATCCTCAGCAAACCGCTCTTTACCGCCGAGGCTGCACGCATTGCGCGCTGGATGAGCCGCGAGTATGTCGCGACGCTTTCCGAGTGCCTGCGCCTGTTTTTGCCACCGGGCGGCAGCCCGCGTGTGGTCAAGGGCGACGACGGCGTGTGGACGGTTGAACGTCCAGCCGTCAAACCCATCCAAAACCGCTGGGTCATGCTCACGCCCGAGGGCTTCGACTATACGCCGCCCAAGACCGCGGTCCGCCAGCGCCAACTCATCGAGGCGCTCCAGTGCGGACCGGTCACGACGCGCGACCTCAACCTTCTCTATAACAGCATGTCGGCGACCATCAAGGCGCTCGAAAAACGCGGCGTTGTGGTGGTGGAAGAGCGCCGCGCCTGGCGTGGCTGCGGCGAGCAGACCACGCTGTCCTCGGCAAGCGGCAAAGCGCCGGTCTCCCTTACCAGTGGCCAGCAACAGGCACTCGCGCAGATTGAGCGCGCCCGTCTGGACGCTCATGGCGACGTGGTGCTGGTCGACGGCGTCACCGGCTCCGGCAAAACCGAGGTTTACCTCTCCGCCATCGAGCGCGTGCTCGCAGCCGGTCGCTCGGCCTGCGTGCTGGTGCCCGAGATTTCGCTGACGGCCCAGACCGTCGGCCGCTTCCGTTCGCGCTTTGGCGAGACGGTCGCCGTGTTCCATTCGCGGCTTTCGGCCGGCGAGCGCCTGGACCAGTGGGATATGGTTGCCAGCGGTGCGGCCCGCGTGGTCGTCGGCGCACGTTCGGCGCTCTTTTGCCCGCTTGGCGACCTGGGCCTCATCGTCATTGACGAGGAGCACGAGACCAGCTACAAGCAGGGGTCCAGTCCGCGCTACCACGCGCGCGAGGTGGCGGCCGAGATGGCGCGGCGCTACCGCTGCCCGCTCGTGTTGGGCTCCGCCACGCCCTCGGCCGAGGCCCTCGACCACTGCCGCCGTGGAACGTATAACGGCACCACTTGGACGCGCGTCGAGATGCCCGAGCGCCCGGGACACGCCGTGCTGCCCGAGGTCCGCATTGCCGACCTGCGCCGCGAGTTTTCGCACGGTAGCCGTTCAATGTTCTCTAAACCGCTGATGGAAGGTTTGGAGCGCGTTGTAGAGCACCGCGAGAAGGCCGTGCTGCTGCATAACCGCCGTGGCTTTGCGCCGTTCCTGATGTGTCGCGAGTGCGGCTGCGTTCCCACCTGCAACCACTGCTCCACCGCGCTTACGTATCACGAGCGCACGCACACGCTGCAATGTCACACATGCGGATCCTCCTGGCGCGTGCAGCCGTATCCCGCGCCCACGAGTCGTTGCCCCAAATGTGGCAGTCGCTACCTGGCAAAAATGGGGCTGGGCACGCAGCAGATCGAGGACGCACTGCACCAGATGCTGCCCGAGGACGTCGCCATCATCCGCATGGATGCCGATTCCACGCGCGGCAAGGATGCGCACAAAAAGCTGCTCGAGCAGTTCGATGCTGCCGATTGCGCCGTGTTGCTGGGCACCCAGATGATCGCCAAAGGCCTCGACTTTCCCGAGGTCACGCTCGTGGGTGTGGTCAATGCTGACTTCGCCCTCAAGCTGCCGGATTTCCGCGCAGGGGAGCGCGCCTACGATTTGCTTGAGCAGGTCGCCGGTCGCGCCGGTCGCGGCGATCGCCCTGGCGAGGTCATCATCCAGACGTATCTGCCCGAGGATCCGGTCATCCGCGCCGTCGCCGAGCACGATCGCTCGATCTTTACCGACTACGACCTGGTCCAGCGCCGCGACGCACTGTATCCGCCGTTCGTGCGCCTGGTTAACATTTTGGTGTGGTCGGCAAGCCGCGACGATGCGCAGGATTATATCGGGCGCATTGCAAAGCTTCTTAAGCGCCGCTGGCATGCCGCCGCGCCCGACTTTTTGCGGGCGGGGAGCGCCGTGCCCCAGGTGCTGGGCCCGGCTTCGTGTGTAATCGAGAAAGCCAAGGACCGTTACCGCTTCCATCTGCTTGTGAAGTCGCCTGTGGGGTACCATGTCTCTGATGATATCGACGCCTGCCTCAAAGAGGTGGGCTCTGTGCGCGGCGTGAGCGTGAGCGTTGACGTCGATGCCTATGATTTGATGTAACAACCCGAAAGGATGGCCATGGAAGCCAACGGAATCGTACTGTCGCCCGACCCTCGCCTGCGTCAGGAGTGCGCCGTGATCGAGGAGATCACCCCAGCGATCGAGGCGCTTGCCGAGAAGATGAAGAAGATGATGTTCGAGAACGGCGGTTGCGGCCTGGCTGCTCCGCAGATCGGCGAGCTTATTCAGCTCGTCACCATTGACTGCGACTACAGCGACAAGAACGACTACGACCCGTACGTGCTCATCAACCCTGTCATTGTTGAGCAGAGTGACCATCTGGTGCCGTTTAGCGAGGGCTGCCTGTCCATCCCTGGCATTAGCTGCGAGATCGAGCGTCCCGACCATGTCGTCGTCGAGGCGTACGACTTGGACGCAAACCTGATTCGCTACGAGGCTACGGGCGACCTGTTCTGCGTGTGCCTGCAGCACGAGATCGATCACCTGCATGGCAACACTATGTTCGAGCGACTGAAGCCCATGCAGAGGCTCAAGGCCGTCAAGGAGTACCAGGACGCCCTGGCCCGCGGCGCTCGACCGGGCGAGACGGAGTAGGTTTGTCCGTCCCCGGGGTGCCGTCGGGCCAGGGATGGGCGTCTTCGCTGATAGGTGCTTTGCTGAAAGAGCTGCTTTTATTGCGGCTCTTTCTTTGGTTTTGGGTATATTTGTTCTTGTTGAAATGTTATTGCGGATGGGCTGGTGACTTGGCTTTCCGCTGTTCTTTGTAGCCGTCTCGGCTTTGGTTGAGAGGAGACGTTCTTTATGCGTATTGTGTTTATGGGTACGCCTGATTTTGCTGTGCCTTCGCTGACTTCGCTTGTTGAGACAGGCAATGAGATTGCGCTTGTAATTACTCGTCCCGATGCTGTTCGTGGGCGTGGTAAGAAGCTTGAGCCTTCTCCTGTTAAGGCCAAGGCGCTTGAGCTGGGGTTGCCGGTTGTTGAGGCTAATCGTATGACGCCTGAGGTTGTTGAGGTGCTCCAGGCTGCCCAGGCTGATATTTTCTGTGTGGCTGCCTATGGTTGCATTTTGCCCGATGAGGTGCTGCATATGGCGCCGCTTGGTATTGTGAATGTTCATGCTTCGCTACTGCCTCGTTGGCGTGGCGCTGCTCCCATTCAGCGTGCGATTCTTGCTGGTGATGAGGTTGCCGGCGTTTCTATCATGCGCATCGGGCACGGCGTGGATACTGGTGCTTATTGTGCTCAGGCTTCCATGTCGGTTGCCGGTAAGCATGCTGAGGCGCTGACCATGGAGCTTGGTGAGCTTGGCGGTAAACTGCTTGCCTATACGCTTCCTTCTCTTGCCGATGGCACCGCCGTGTGGATCGAACAGGACGAGGCGCTCGTTACCCATGCTGCCAAGATTTCTAAGCAGGAGATGCGCCTGGATCCGCACATGGCGGCGCTTGATTGCGTGCGCCATGTGCTGGCTTCGTCCGATACCGCGCCTGCTCGTTGCGTGATTGCCGGCAAGACCGTGCGCGTGCTCGATGCTGCGCCTGCTGATGTGTCGCTTGTTGAGGGTCAGGTTCTCGTTAAGGCCAAGCGTGTTTACCTTGGTCTTTCCGATGGCTCGGTTGAGTTGCTTGAGGTTAAGCCCGATGGCAAGCGTGCTATGGCCGCTTCTGCTTGGGCTGCTGGCCTGCAGGGTGCCGATCTTTCGTGGGGTGTTTTGTCATGAGCAAGCTGTCTCCCGCGCGCAAGCTTGCGCTCGATGTGCTGATGGAGGCCGATCGCCGCGGCATGTATGCGCGCGATGTGTTGTCTTCCCGTGCTTCCGCCAAGGCTATTGACCAGCGCGATTCCGCTTTTGCCGCCCGCTTGGCGCTGGGTGTGGCCGCCACGCAGGGTATTTTGGACGAGCTGCTCGATCAGTTTCTCGATAAGCCCAAAAAGGTTGCGCCGCGCGTTCGCATGGCGCTTCGTATCTCGGCCTTCGAGATGCTCTACCTGCATACGCCGGGCCGTGTTGCCGTAAGTCAGGGAGTTGAGCTGGTTCGCTGCGGTGCTAAGTCCGCCGCTGGCTTGGCCAATGCTGTACTGCATAAGGTTGCGGACAATGTTGAGGACTTTGCTACTGCGTCCGATGTGGATGAGTCCGAGCGACGCTTGGTTCGTCTGTCGCGCCTGATGGGTCTTCCTCGCTGGCTGTGTGCTCGCATTATGGCGTCGTTTGACACGCCAGAGGGTGCGCTTAACTTTGCCGGCAATCTGGCCCCCGCGCCGCTGGCCCTGCATGAGAACGCCTTTGCGACCAAGCCCGATCCGTATATCTCGCAGCTCGTCGCACCTGTCTTCCCGGGCTGCCATGCCCCGGTTGATGCCCAGGTTACCGTTGCTTCGGGTGCGTTTGAGCGTGCTGCCGCGGTGGCATCTGATCTCAACGCGCAACTTATCGCCACAGCTGCCACGCGCCCTGGTAGCTGCCTTGAGATTGGTGCCGGTCGTGGCACCAAGACCTATGTGATGATGTGCCAGGCCAAGCGTGCGGGCTATGAGCGTCAGCATACGGCGCTCGATTTGCATGATCGCAAGTGCGATCTGAATCTCGCTCGCCTGCATAAGGCCGGTATTCAGGGCGTTCGTACGGTTTCGGGTGATGCCTGCGAGCTTGATGAGGTGCTCACATCGTTTGATGCCATGCTTGGCGAGCCGGTTAAGTTCGACACGGTCTTTATCGATGCGCCGTGCTCGGGCACCGGCACCATGCGCCGCCATCCCGAGATTCCGTGGCGCCTGACCGAGAACGACGTTACGACCGAGCTGCCCAAGCTGCAGCTGACGATGCTCAAAGAGGCTGCTGCGCGCGTGGCTGCCGGTGGCGAGCTCATCTATGCGACGTGCTCGGTCTTCGACGAGGAGAACACGCAGGTGGTGGATGCTTTCTTGAACTCTCCTGAGGGCACCGGCTTTACTGTAGCGCCGCTCTCCGAGGCACAGATTCTGCAGCTCCCCGAGTTCGATCAGGCCAAGAAGCTCGTATCCGTACGCCAGAACAATCGGGGCCTCTTCCAAAGCGTGCCCGTAAACGCGGATTCCTACGACGGCCACTTCTGCGCTAGGCTGGTCCACAAGTAACTACTAAGTTGCGGTGAAATAGGGATTGAATATCGGCTTCTACCCGCCAAACAGACCTTATTTCACCGCAACTCATAGAGATGCCTGGGTAGCTAAAGAATCAGCCCCGCGATCATGTTGATCGCGGGGCTGATTGGTTTCTAGTGGCTATGCGGGCAGTTGGCGCAGCAGCCACTCGTGGCGTTGGTGCTGGAGCCGCCGCTTCGCTGGTCGGTGTTGTAGAAACCACTGCCCTCAAATTTAATGCCGCTGGCCGAGAACGTCTTGGCCGCCGGGGCACCGCAGCTGGGGCACACGACCTCGGGAGTCTCGGACATGGGATGCTCAACCTCAAACACGTTGCCGCAGCTCGAGCACTTGTAATCGTAGCGCGCCATAATACTTCCTTTTCAGCACAAAGCGGGCAGATTACTCTGCCCGCAAAAATTCAAACGTCTGTAACTGTACCCTATATCGGGGGTTTTATCACGCTTCGCCCCAGAATCTATGGTTGTTGCGCAGGAGCTGTGCGGTTTTGCCCTCGGCGGCTGCAATGTTCGCCTCGTTAGCCTGCCAGGTCCAGTTGCCCGTGGCCACGCCCGGAACGTTCATGCGCGCGTCGTCGCCAAGCCCCAGGACATCCTGCAGCGGCATCATCACCAGGGGAGCGTCGCTTGCCAGCGCGTCGCTCATCAGCCTGGCCGCCACCTCAACACCGCTCGGTTCATCGCCGCCCGCAAAGGAACGCGTACACCAGCCGGCCAGCGTCGACGTATCGTGCGTTGAGGTGTACAGGATCTTTCCTGGCGTGGGGTGCACGCCGCAACGGACGTCGTAATCGCTAAACTCCAGCACGTCCATGCCGGGGAAACCGCAGGTCGAAGCCATGGCGCGAACACCGGGCGTCAAATAGCCCAGGTCCTCGGCGATAAAGTTGAGCGGACCCAGCTCGTCGTAGGCAGTCTGGAACAGGTCTTTGCCCGGTCCCGCCAGCCAGCGACCTTCGGCGCAAGCCTTGCCTGCGGGGATACTAAAGTAGCTGTGGAAGCCCAGGAAGTGATCCAGACGCACACGGTCGTAGAGCGAAAACGCGCGGCGCAGGCGATCCATCCACCAGCTATAGCCGTTCTGCTTCATGTGGTCCCAGCGGAACGTCGGGTTGCCCCACACCTGGCCCTCGGGCGCAAAGTTGTCGGGCGGCGCGCCGGAAATCTCAATCGCCTTGCCGGTATCGGAAAGCCAGAAGTTCTCGGGTTCGCTCCACGCGTCTGCCGAATCGTCGGACACGTACATAGGAATATCGCCGATAACCTCTATGCCCTTCTTGTGCGCATAGTTCATGAGCTCGCACCAAGCCAGGTCAAAGCGGTACTGCATGTACGCTTGAAGCTCGGCCTCGTTGTGGAAGCGCTTGTCGTCGATCAGATGCTCGTTGTAGCGAGCAACATCTGCCGGCCAATCGTGGCGCGACTCGCCCTCAAAGTACTTTTTGACGGCCATATAGACGCAGTACTTTTCGAGCCAATCGGCATTGCGATGTTTAAACGCGGTGTACAGCGGATCGGCATCCTCCCCGCCGCGGGCCTTCCAGGTCTCAAAGTCGGCTGCCAGCTCCTCGTGGCTCTCGGGTAGCAGGTCGATATTGCCTGCAAAGGCCGAAGGACCGGCGTAGGGGGAGCGGAAGAAGTCCGTGGGATTGACGGGCAAAACCTGCCAGTAGCGCATGCCCATGGCGGCCAGATGGTCGATAAAGCGACGCGTGGGCGCGCCGATCGTACCGGGCTTGCCGTCATCGGTCGGCACCGATGTGATATGGCACACAACACCCGCACCGTGATCGAGCGGCTCCTGCAGGCGCTGCTCGGCGTGGTGATAGATGATCGACGAACCCAGCGGATACAGATCGAGCGTGACCGTGCCGTTGTGGATCTCGCACTCGTGACCGCTGATCACGTCGCTCGCGCATTCGCCGAGCGCCGGAATCGTCACGCGGTGCGAATTGCGCAGACTGCGGTTGATGATAACCGTCGCGGCCTCGCCGTCTTTGCCCGTGCGGGTGTAAGCCAAGACTTCGTCGTTGAGCGCAAAGGCCTTGATCTCGCCATCGACCATAAAGGGCAGCGCACGGCGCACGGCAGACGCGTTCTTAACGATGGCCAGTGTGTCGAAGTCGTGGAGTTGGTCTTTGGTCGGCAGGGTGCGGCGGTTGCCCGGGTCGGTAAGGCCCTCCAAGCCGTACTCGTCGCCGTAATAGATTGAGGGTACACCCGGGAAGGTCATCTGCATGAGCGTCGCCAGCCAAAAACGGCTCTTGGCCAGGCCCATCGAGTTATCGTCCAGGCGCCATTTGCTGCGCTCGCTCTCGGGCAGCTGCGACTCGTCGGGGCCACCGCCGAGCACCGAGATAATGCGCGGGCGGTCGTGGCTCGAAAGCAGATTGAGCGCGCAGGCTAGTGCCTCGCGCGGGTAGTTCTCGCGCAGGGTTTCGATATCCTCGGCTGCCTGGTAGGCGTTTTTGTAGCCCATCAAAAAGCCGATGACCATGTCGCGGAAGGGGTAGTCCATGGCGGAGTCGAGCTCCGAGCCCTGCAGATAGCGACGCAGGTGGCCATAGCTGATCTTGTTGGAAGCGTCCTCCCAGACCTCGCCGAGCAGCAGCGCGTCGGGCTTCTCGGCGAGCACGGCCTTTTTGATCTCGGCCAGGAAGTCGTCGGAAAGCTCGTCGGCCACATCGAGTCGCCAGCCATGGGCACCGGCACGCAGCCATTTACGGATCACGCCGTCCTTGCCCAAGAGCCGCTCGCGCACCAGTTCAGAATTCTCGTTGATGGCGGGCATGTTGCCCACGCCCCACCAGCAGTCGTATGAGCCGTCCTCGTGGAAATAAAACGCATCGCGCCATGGCGAATCCTCGCTCTGCCACGCGCCCACACCGGGGTAGTTGCCGTAGCGGTTAAAGTAGATCGAGTCGTCGCCTGTGTGGTTGAAGACGCCATCCAGAATGATGGAGATGCCCAGCTTCTCGGCCGCCTGGCACAGCTCGGTAAAGTCCTGCTCGGTGCCCAGGATCGGGTCGATCTTGGTGTAGTCGGCCGTGTCGTAGCGGTGGTTGCTCGCGGCTTCAAAAATGGGGTTGAGGTAGATGGCTGTAAAGCCCAGCTCGGCGATGCGAGGCAGGTCTTCCTGGATGCCCTTGAGCGACCCGCCGTAGAAGTCCCAGGTTTTGATGGAGCCGTCTTCGGCGCGCTCGTACACGGGCGGCTTGTTCCAGTCCTCGACCATGCGGCGCTGGATTCCGTTGCGTGGTTTTTCGACCTCGGCCAGCGTGCGCTCGCGCCAGTGCTCGTCGCGGGCGTAGCGATCGGGGAAGATCTGGTAGACCATGCCACGCTCGTACCACTCGGGACGCACTTCGCGGTGCTTATAGACGGTAATCTGGAAGGACGGCACCTCGGCGTAGTCGTAAGTTACGCCCTCGCCACCGGTGCGACCCTGCGGTGCGCCCAAGCGGACCTCGGGCTGGCCCTCGATATTGCAGATAAAGCTGTACCAGATAAGACAGGGCTCGGTGCACTCAAGCTCTACGGTAAATATGCCGTCGCCCTCGTGCGTCATGGGATACCGAGACTCACCGATCTCATCGACCCAGGTACGCAACGTAAGCGTTGCCTGGTTGGGATCGGCATCCTCCAAAATCACCGAGAGGGAAACGGAAGTTCCAGTGGTCACAGCGCCAAACGGAGTGCGAAACTGCGGCAGACGGCTGTTGTGAATCAATCTCAAAATACGGTCCAGTTCAATAGAATCACGGCCTGCGGGCCATGGGCTTTACGCACAGGATGTAAGTATATCTGTTGCACACAGGCTGTATAAACAACATCCGTTTACCATCGGCGAACGGTTGTCCTAGAAAATCGTTTTACCACTACCTACAGAGAAGGGGCACCCAGTTGGAGCGCCCCTTGCTTAGGGTTTGATGAGGTTTTGAATCGTCTGCGTACTAGCGGCGCTTGCGGGTGGCCGTTGCCTTGCGGACGGAGGTCTTCTTGGTCGGAGCCTTTTCCTCGGTCGCGGCGACGGGGGAGACCGGGGCCTTCTTGGCGGGCCCGGGCTTGGCCTTTACCTCGGCCTTGGGCTCCTCTTTAGCGGCAGCGGGCTTGACCTCGGCTGCCTTCGGCCCGGGCTTGGCCTTTAGTGCGGTCTTGTCCTCGACCTTAGCCTCCGCTTTGGGAGCAGCAGCCTTGGTCGTGGACTTCTTGGCCGTCGTCGTTGCGCGCTTGCGCGTGGTGGTCTTGGCGGCCGGCTTGGCCTCGACGGTTACCTTGGCCTTGGATTCGGCGGGCGTCTCCTCGACTTTGGCGGCCGGCTTTGTGGCTGCCTTGGTTGTGGCGGCCTTCGTGGTCGTCGATTTCGTTGTTGTGGTCTTCTTGGCAGCTGTTGCCTTGTTGGCGGTCGCGGTCGTCTTCTTGGTAGCGGCCTTGGCCGGTGCCTTTGCCGCAGCCTTAGCCTCGACGGCGTCGGCCTTTACCTCGGGAGCAGCCTCGGCTTCGGCGGCCTTCTTGGCAGCTGCGGTGGTGCGCTTGCGCGAGGTCGTTGTCTTGACAGCGGTGGTCTTGGTTGCCGTCGCCTTGGTCGCTGTGGCCTTCTTAGCCGTTGCCTTGCGGGTCGTCGTCTTTTTGGTGGCAGGCTTCGCAGCGGGCTTCACCTCAGGCTCGGGCTCGGGAGTAGCCTCGACCTTCACCTCAGGATCGGCCTTAACGGGCTTAGCTTCAACCGGCTTCTCCTCGGCCTTGGGCTCCTCGGCGACAGCGGGCTCCTTAACGGTCGCCGCAGGCTCGGCCTCATCAGCAACCGGCTCCTCTACGGCCGTAGCAGCCTCCACAGCCGCTGGGCGCTCAATCTCCGGGTGCATAAAGAAGTACAGGTCCAGATACTTGTCGGCCGAGCGCGTCCAGCTAAAGTCCTGGCTCATGGCCTGCGTGACCAGCTGATTCCAGGCCTCGCGATTATCCCAGAACAGGCGTGCCGCACGGAACACCGCATCGCCCATCTCGTCGCCGTTAAAGTTGCTAAACGAGAAGCCCGTGCCCTCGCCGGTAAACTCGTTGTACGGGATCACGGTGTCCTTCAGGCCGCCGGTCTCGCGAACAATCGGCAGAGTACCGTAGCGCATGGCGATGATCTGCGACAGGCCGCAGGGCTCAAACTTCGAAGGCATCAGGAACATATCGGCGGCGGCGTACATGCGCTGCGACAGCGCAGGATCGAACTCGATGCGCGCGGCCATGGTGCCGGGGTACTTGTCCTGGAAGTAGCGCAGGCCGTCCTCGTAGTCGCGGTCGCCGGTACCCAGCACGGCCACCTGAACGCCGCCGGACAGGATTCGGTCGAGCGCGTACATGACCAGGTCCATGCCCTTCTGGCGCGTCAGGCGCGTGACCATCACCATGAGCGGGCGGTCGTCGCGAACCTCGAGGCCCAGCTCTTCCTGTAGCTTGGCCTTGCACACGGCCTTGCCGGAACGGTCCTCCACGGTGTAGTTGGCGGCAATGCGCTTGTCGGTTGCCGGGTCAAAGGCCGCCACGTCAATGCCGTTGAGGATGCCCTGCAGCGCGTAGGAGCGCTCGCGCAGTACGCCGTCCAGGCCCTCGCCAAACTCGGGCGTCTGGATCTCGCCCGCATAGGTGGGGCTCACCGTGGTAATGGCATCGGCATAGTGCAGCGCGCCCAGCATGTAGTTGATGCTGCAGGCGTCGCAACGCAGCTGCGTAGCAGCCGCCGGAATATGCGCCACACCCAGGATGTCCTCCATCACGGTGTCGCTAAACTGGCCCTGGAACGCCACGTTGTGGATCGAGAACACAGTCTTGACGCGGTCGTACAGCGGCAGGCCCTGGTAGAACTCGCGCAAGAACACGGGCGCCAGTGCCGTCTGCCAGTCGTTGCAGTGCAGGATGTCGCACTCAAAGCCCTCGGGCAGGTGCTGCAGGCTCTCGGTGATGGCCTTGGAGAAGAACGCGAAGCGCTCGCCGTCGTCGAAGAAGCCGTACGGATAATCGCGCGCAAAGTAGCGCTCGTTGTCCACGAACATATAGGTGACGCCGTCGTGCTCGAGCTTCTCCAGCCCGCAGTACTCGTTGCGCCAGCCAAGGCTCACGTAAAAGTCGGCAAAGTGCTCCATCTGCGCCTTGTACTCGTCCTTGATGGTGGCGTATTTGGGCACCATCACGATGACCTCGGCGCCGGCGCGCACGAGTGCTGCAGGCAGCGAGCCCGCCACGTCACCCAGGCCACCGGTCTTAACAAACGGTGCGCACTCGGCCGAGGCAAACACGATCTGCATCTTTTTGCTGGAATCTGCCATATTGTCTCCCATGTTGCAATTCGAGAATAGCCGCCTGGCGCTAACCGGGCGGCTATTCTACCTGTTACGAGCGATGTTGCGGTGCCAACGTTAACGTACGATGGTTGTGGCGGAAGTTAACGGAGCCTTGCCCAGCACCAGGATGTTCTCGGGCGTGCCTCGAAGCTCGGTGTTGATGGGAACCACGTTGTTCTTGTCCAGAATGGCGTTCTCAACTCGTGCACCGCTCTTGATGACACAGCTCTGGTTGATGATCGAATTGGTCACCGAAGCGCCCTCTTCGACCACAACGCCGCGCGACAGGATCGAGTTACGCACGGTGCCCTTGATGATGCAGCCGGCCGAGATGATCGAGTTGCACGCGTGGCTGCCGGTCGCATAGCGCGAAGGCGGCACGTCGTGAGCCTTGGTCAGGATTGGGCGCTCGGGGTCAAAGAGCTGGTCGGCCACGGTCTGGTCGAGCAGGTCCATGCTGCGGCGATACAGCGACTTCTCGCTAAACACGCCCACGACCTCGCCCTTGTACTCGTAGCTGCACACGTCGATGTTGCCAAAGTCGCCTTGGAGTGCCTCGAGCAGGTCCAGATAGTCGGCTGCCTGGTAGTGATCGATGATCTCGAGCAGCGTCTCGCGGTTGACGATGCAGCAGTCCATAGAGGCGTTGTCGCCGTACACGACGCCGGCGCTCACGCCCGTCAGGCGACCGTTCTCGTTAATTTCGAGTTTGGTCTCGTCATCGACGTTGCGCGTGGCCTTGCAGTACACCACGGTCATCTGGGCACCGGAGTTCTCGTGCGCGTCGATGATGGTGTTGAGGTCCATGTTAAAGATGATGTTGGTGCCCATCATCACAACATAGGGCTTGTCCGAGCGCTGGAACAGCGTCTTGTTGGAGATGATGTCGCGCAGCAGGAAGCGCATGCCGCCCTTGGTGGTGCCATACGCGTTGCCGGGCACCATGAACAGGCCGCCCTTCTTGCGGTCCAGACCCCAGTCCTTGCCCGAACCAACGTGGTCGATCAGCGAGCGGTAGTTGCCCGGCATGACGACGCCGACGGTCTTAATGCCGGCATTCATCATGTTGGACAGCGGAAAGTCGATCAGGCGGTAGCGGCCCAAAAAGGGAACGGACGCGATGGGGCGGTCCTTGAGCAGGACGCTGCCGTAGGTCGAAGAGTAGTTAGCGGTGCTATAACCGATGGCCTTGCGATTGATCATCGGATCATTCCCCCTTCCCGATAACGACGTCATTTCCAACGACGGCCGTATCCTTGGTGGTATCGACAGAGCCGAGCTTCACGCCCTCTTCGACCGTGGAGTTCTCGCCCAAAATAGCGCGGCAGATGTGCGCGCCGCTCTTAACGTGCGCACCCGGCAGCAGCACGGAGTCCTCGACCACGGCGCGCTCCTCGATGATGACATCGGTCGAAAGGATTGAGTGGCGAGCGGTGCCGTAGATCTTGCAGCCGTTGGAGACCAGGCAGTCGTCCAGGCGGCCGTCCGGGCCAATGTAGTGCGGCGGACGCGTGGTGATGTTGGACATGATGGGGAAGTGCTTGTCGAACAAATCGAACTCGGGGTTGTTGCCCAGCAGGTCCATCGAGGTCTCGTGGAAGCTGGCGATGGTGCCGACGTCCTTCCAAAAGCCGTGGAACTCGTAGCTGTACAGGCGCTTGCCCTCGCCGAGCAGCTTGGGGATGATGTCCTTGCCAAAGTCGTGGCTCGAGCGCTGGTCCAGAGCGTCCTCTTCGAGTGCCTCGATCAGCACGTCGGCCGAGAAGATGTAGATGCCCATGGACGCGAGGTTCGAATCGGGCTTATCGGGCTTCTCGGTGAACTTGGTGATGCGCCCGTCCTCGGGGTCGGTGGTCAGGATGCCAAAGCGGCTGGCCTCTTCCCACGGCACGGGCATAACGCTCACCGTGAGGTCGGCGTTGTTCTCAATGTGCGTCTTGAGCATCTTGCGGTAGTCCATGCGATACAGGTGATCGCCCGAAAGAATCAGGACGTACTTGGGGTCGTTGGCCTTGATGTAGTCGAGGTTCTGCGTAATGGCGTCGGCCGTGCCCGCATACCAGGCGCCGCCGGTCTGCGTCTCGTACGGCGGCAGGATCGATACGCCGCCGTCACGGCTGTCCAGATCCCAGGCCTCGCCGGAGCCCACATAGGCATGCAGCAGGTAGGGACGATACTGCGTCAGAACGCCCACCGTGTCGATGCCCGAGTTGGAGCAGTTGGACAGCGAAAAGTCGATAATGCGGAACTTGCCACCAAAGCTAACCGCCGGCTTAGCGATCTTTTGGGTGAGTGCCCCCAATCGGCTGCCCTGTCCTCCTGCGAGGAGCATCGCGATGCATTCTTTCTTACTCATCGATTTCTCCTTCTGTCATCGATGTTCCTAAACCCATTAGCGACGGGCGCGGCGCAACGTCACGCCCGTCGAGTAATGCCGTGCTGGCATAGGGGAGCTCGCGCGCCTTTACGCGTGCCAGATCTCGTCGCGGTACTCGCGAATGGTGCGGTCGCTCGAGAACCAGCCGCTCGAGGCGGTGTTGAGCAGGGCCTTGCGGTTCCAGGTCTCCTGGTCGCCGTAGCTGCCCGTGAGCTTCTCCCACGCATCCACGTAGCTGCGGAAATCGGCCATGACCAGGTCGGGGTCGTTGTTGTTCATGAGCTCGTTGTAGATGCTCTCAAAGTTGCCCGAAAGACCCGCAAAGGTGTTGTCCTTGAGCTCGTCCATCACGCGGCCCAGACGCTCACGGTCGCCGTTGAGGGTATCCCACGCAAAGTAGCTGTTCGATGCCCAGAGCTGCTCGACCTCGGGGGCGGTCAGACCAAAAATGGCCTCGTTCTCGCGGCCGGCCAGGTCGGCGATCTCGATGTTGGCGCCGTCGAGGGTACCCAGCGTAATGGCGCCGTTCATCATGAGCTTCATGTTGGACGTGCCCGAGGCCTCCTTGCCGGCCGTGGAGATCTGCTCCGAGATCTCGGCGGCGGGGTAGATGAGCTGGGCGTTGCTCACGCGAAAGTTGGGGATAAAGCAGACCTTCATGACCTCGTTGACGCGCGGGTCGTTGTTGATGACTTCGGCCACGGAGTTAATGAGGCGGATAGTCTCCTTGGCGAAGGTGTAACTCGAGGCAGCCTTGCCGCTAAAGATGAAGGTCGTCGGCGTCACGTGGAAGTTGGGGTCGGCGATGCGACGGTTGTAGATGTCCATCACCTTCATGATGTTCATGAGCTGGCGCTTGTAGGCATGGAAGCGCTTAACCTGAACATCGAAGACGGTGTTGGGGTCGATGACCAGACCGGTCTCGGCCTTGACGTAGGCGGCCAGGCGCTCCTTGTTGGCGCGCTTGGAGGCGCCCACGGCCTTCAGGAACTCGGTGTCGTCCTTAAACTCCTTGAGCTTCTCCAGCTCAAAGGCGTCCTTCAACCAGCCGTCGCCAATGGCCTCGGTCACGAGCTTGGCATAGGTGGGGTTGGCCTCGGCAAAGAAGCGACGGTGCGAGATGCCGTTGGTCTTGTTGTTGAACTTCTCGGGCGTCAGGGCATAGAAGTCCTTGAGCACGATGTTCTTGATGATGTCGGAGTGGATCTTTGCCACGCCGTTAACGCTGTGGCTGCAGATCACGGACAGGTTGGCCATGCGAATCTCGCCGTCCCACAGGATGGCGGTCTGACGCAGACGCTCCTGCCAGCCCTCCTGCGTGGTGTCGAACGACTCGTGCCAACGACGGCTGATCTCGTCGATGATCTGGTACACGCGGGGGAGGAGCTTGGAGAACGTGCCAATGGGCCACTTCTCCAGAGCCTCGGGCAGGATGGTGTGGTTGGTGTAGCTCACGACCTGCGTCACGATGTTCCAGGCGTCATCCCACTCGAGCTTCTTCTCGTCGATGAGGATGCGCATGAGCTCGGGGCCGCACATGGCGGGGTGCGTGTCGTTGGTGTGGATGGCCACAAACTGCGGCAACAGCTCCCAGTTCTCGCCGTGCTCCTTCTCAAAGGTGTCGAGCAGGCTGTAGATGCCGGCCGAGACAAACAGGTACTCCTGCTTCAGGCGCAGCAGACGGCCGTGCTCGCCGGCGTCGTTGGGGTAGAGGATGGCGCTGATGGCCTCGGCCTCGGCGCGCTCGGCGTCGGCCAGGGCGTAGTCGCCGCGGTTAAAGGCCTCAAGGTCAAAGTGCTCCTCGACCGGCTCGGCGGCCCAGACGCGCAGCTTGTTGACGGTCTCGCCGGCATAGCCCACCACGGGGATGTCATAAGGGACGGCCAGGATGTCCTGCGTGTCCACCGTGCGGTAGAACGTGCGGCCGTTCTCCTCAAAGCCCTCAACATGGCCACCAAACTTGATGGTCACGGCCTTGTCCTGACGGCGGACCTCCCAGGGGTAGCCGTGGGTGAGCCACTCGTCGGTTGCCTCGACCTGGCTGCCGTTGACGATCTCCTGCTTAAACAGGCCGTAGCGGTAGCGCATGCCGTTGCCGTAGCCGGCGATGCCCTCGGCTGCCATCGAATCCAGGAAGCACGCGGCCAGACGGCCCAGGCCACCGTTGCCCAGGGCCGGATCGGGCTCCTGGTTCTCGATGACGGACAGGTCGAAGCCCATGTCGTCGAGCGCCTCGGCGACCATGTCGCGCACGCCAAAGTTGAGCAGGTAGTTGTCGAGCAGGCGGCCGATCAAAAACTCGATCGAGAAGTAGTACACGCGCTTCTTGCCCTCGGAGGTCACACGGGCGTCACTCTTGGTGGCAACGGTGCGTGCCTTCTCGGCCACGAGCTTGGCCAGGGCGTTAAAGCGGTCGAGGTCACTGGCGGCCTCGACGCTCTTGCCACTGATGCTCATGACGGCGTCGCGATAGAGCTCGGTAAACTCCTGCTTGTTGTCGAAGATCTTGTTCATGCGTTCCTTTCCCCCGGGGATGTTTCTCCCGGAACGGTTATGACTTGTATCCTACGCCCCTGCGGGGCGGGTAATTACAGTGGTAACGACTTTGTTACGCTTTCTTGGCAGGAGCCTTAACAGCAGCTGCCTTTGCCTTGGGAGCAGTCTTTTTAGTGGCTGCCTTCTTGGTCGTGGTGGACTTGGCCAAAGCCTTGGCAGCGGGCTTGGTGGCCTTCGCCTTAGCCGGAGCCTTTTTAGAGGCCGCGGCCTTGGGCTTCACCGAGGACGTGCGCTTGCGCGTCGCCTTCTTGGGCTCCTCAACCACGGGCGGCTTATAGCTGCTGGGACCGCGGCGTTTAAGCACCACGCCTGCCAGGCCGGGAACCTTAATCTCAATGGAGTCCATCTGCCCGTTCCAGGGATAGGGCTCGCTCGAGCAGGTATAGGGTTCCTCGCCGGCATAGCCGCTGCCGCCAAACTCGGGACGGTCGGAATCGAAGATGACCTCCCAGTCGCCCTCGCGCGGCACGCCCACACGGAAGCTTTCGTAGCTCGCCGGGTCAAAGTTGATCAGGATCACCAGGTCGTCATCGATGTCTTCGCCCTGACGCACAAAGCTCACGATGGACTGCTTGGAGTTGTCCGCGTCGATCCAGGTAAAGCCGTCGTCGGTGTAGCCGCGCTCGTACAGGGCGGGCTCGGCGGTGTACAGGTGATTGAGCGCCTTGATAAACGCCTGATGGTGCGCGTGGGTCTCGTACTGCTCGGTTAAGAACCACTGAATGGACTCGTAGTAGCGCCACTCAATAAATTGGCCGATCTCGTTGCCCATAAAGTTGAGCTTGGCACCGGGGTGCGTCATCTGGTAGAAGGCCAGCGTGCGCAGGCCGGCAAACTGGCGCCACCAGTCGCCCGGCATGCGGCCGATGAGCGAGCACTTGCCGTGCACGACCTCGTCGTGGCTCAGCGGGCAGATGAAGTTCTCGGTAAAGGCGTACATGATGGAGAACGTGAGCAGGCCGTGGTTTCCGGGGCGCCACGGAAAATCGGTCTGCATGTAGTGCAGGGTGTCGTTCATCCAGCCCATGTCCCACTTGTAGTGGAAGCCCAGGCCGCCGTCCTGCGGCGGATAGGTCACGAGCGGCCACGCGGTGGACTCCTCGGCCATCATCATCACGTCGGGGTAGTGTGCCTCAACGGCGCAGTTGACCTGACGGATAAACGCGCTGGCGTCCAGATCCTCCTCGGTACCGTACTTGTTGAACTTCTTTTGGCCGGGATCGTCAATGCCAAAATTGAGGTACAGCATGCTGGACACGCCGTCCATACGAATGCCGTCCACGTGGAAGTTTTCGAGCCAGTACAGCACGTTGGAAACCAGGAAGGAGCGGACCTCGCCGCGGGCGAAGTCAAACTTGTGCGTTCCCCAGTTGGGGTGAATCTCGTGCTCAAACAGCATGTGGCCGTTAAAGGTGGCAAGGCCGTGGGAGTCGGCGCAAAAACCGCCGGGCACCCAGTCCATGATCACGCCGATGCCTGCCTCGTGGCACGCATCGATAAAGTGCATGAGCTGCTGCGGGTTGCCGTAGCGCGACGTGGCGGCGTAATAGCCGGTCGTCTGGTAGCCCCAGGAGCCATCGAAGGGATGCTCCATGAGCGGCATAACTTCGATATGCGTATAGCCCATGTCGTGCACGTAGTCCACGAGCTCCACCGACAGGTCGTCATAGGTATAGAACTCGCCGCGCTGCGCGGGGAAGGGATCCATGGGGCCGGGGTAGTTGCCGTACTCGTCGGGCTCGCCCTGCGGCGCGTCACCGTGGCGCTTCCACGAGCCAATATGCACCTCGTAGATGTTAAGGGGCTGCGACATGTGGTTATGGCTAGCGCGGCGCTTGAGCCATGCGGCGTCGTTCCACTTGTAGCCATCGAGGGTCCACAGCACACTCGCCGTTCCCGGAGGGCACTCGGCCTTAAAGGCGTATGGATCGGCCTTGTAGAGCTTTTCGCCCTCGTTGGTCTCGATGAGATACTTATAGAGCTGGCCCTGCTCGGCGCCAGGAATAAAGCCTTCCCAAATAGCGCTCGTATGCATGGGCACCAGCGGGTTGGCCTGCTCGTCCCAGTCGTTAAATTCGCCAATGACGTGAACGCTCTTTACATCGGGCGCCCAAACGCAAAAGCGCCAGCCGCGCGTACGGTTCTGCGTATCGGGGTGCGCGCCCATTTTTTCCCAGCTGCGCTCCCACGTGCCGATGCCAAACAGGTAGACATCGTCCTTGGTGAGCTCCGGTGCGTGCGGGGCGGCTTTACGGGTAGCAGGCTTTTTGGTTGCTGGCTTTAGCTTTGTATCGCTCACGTTTGATCCCATCATGACGCGGCAGCGTGTTGCCTTGGTGACTAGATGCGAAAGGTCCAAGGCTGCACGAATCGAAGGGACGGCGATAGTTCTATGATTCGTTCCACCCCGCGTGCTCGGTGGAACTTTCGGCAGAAACTACGATAACACCTGTACGTTAGTTTTATGAACGAAAGAAGATTTACGGGGGCGTTTAATCGGTAAGCGCCATGTTTATACCACTTGCAGAATTGCCGTGGTAAAACTCTTGACAGTTTTACCAATTAGCGTTTCTAGATTGTTGGGTTGACGTTTGGTAAAACGTTTTTAGCAGGTTGTTTACCATTTGACATCGAAAGGCTCTTTTATGGACCACATTGCTGCCTCAAGTGTTGCTTTTATTTTCGATTGCGACGGCACGCTGGTTAATAGCACTCCCGTTTGGGCCTATGCCCAGCCCGAGTTATTGCACCGCCACGGTATTGACGTGACGGTCGACGATTTTGCCCAGTTTGAGCATTTGTCGCTCGAGGACGAGTGCCAAGCATACCACGACATCTGGGGCATTGGCACAAATGGCGAGGAGCTCTACCACGAGCTGAGCGACATCCTGATCGATGGCTACTCCAAGGTGCCGCCCCGTGAGGGTTTGCTGGCGTTTTTGGAGCAGGCGAAGGCCGCCGGCATTGCCATGTGCGTGGCCACGTCCACGCCGGCCGAGCTTGTTACGTCTGCGCTTGCGGGCGCCGGGCTCGATGCCTACCTGGAGCTTGTAACCACCACGGGAGAGGCGGGGCGCTCCAAGCAGTTCCCCGATGTGTACGAGCTGGCGCTGCGCCGCCTAGAGGAGCGTCATGGGCACAAGTTTGAGCGTGCATGGGTGTTTGAGGACGCCGTCTTTGGCCTTAAGAGCTCTGGCACCGCCGGCTTTAAGCGCGTGGGCATCTATGACCCGCTCGGCCGTATGGAGCGCGACGAGGTTCGCGACAACTGCGACATCTTTATCGATAGCTATGGGGACCTGGATCTGGCCCGCGTGCTTGCGTTTGAGGGATAGGCGAGGACCGTGGCTTGCAAAGTATTAGTGGTTTGCGGCTCGCCGGTGGTGGCGAGCCCTGAGTTGCTGTGCCACCTGGCAGGGGAGTGCGACCACATTGTTGCCGTAGACCGCGGCCTGGACGCCCTGTTGGGCGCTGGCCTGAGCTGCGACGTCTACGTGGGCGACGCCGACACCGTAAGCGATGAAGGACGCGCTCTGGTCGATGCCGCTGCCGATTTTGAAGTAGAACGCCACAACCCCTACAAGGACTATACCGACCTGGCGCTAGCCCTAGACGCCATCCGCCGCCGCTGGCCAGCCGCCGAAGTGGTAGCAACCTGCGCCACCGGCGGCCGACCGGACATGGCCCTGTCTGTGTTAGGGCTACTGGCAGGCTATGCGGACGCCCCTGTCTGGATCGAAGAAGACGAAGTGACGGCCAGAATCCTGCACCAGGACGAGACCTGGACCATTAAGGGCGCCGAGGGCAAAACCTTCTCCATCATCGCCATCGCTCCCAACACTAAGGTAAGCGAACACGGCCTAGAGTGGGAACTAGATCACAGCCCCCTGGGCCTGTTGGCCGACACCGGCATCTCTAATGTCGTCAGGGAAACGGCAAGGATCCAAGTTCACCAAGGCGTCGCAATAGCGTATTTACTCCATCAGGGTTTTATCGGGACGGTGGATAAAAATAATCGCTCGTAGAGTGATTATTTTTGCCCCGTCCCAGGAAAACCCGTAAGGTTGATTTTCAATCTCAACGCAACAGCCTGAACGGGCCCCGCGTTTCCGCAGCTAGCGCAACGCGGGAATAGCCCC
>UQKU01000027.1 GCA_900541675.1 uncultured Collinsella sp.
CGGATTCGCGCCTCAGGACTCAGCGCAACGCGTTGCGCTGAGTCCTGAGTCTGTTGCAATGAAGATGAGAATCAAGGCGAAAAACTCTTTTCAAAATTCTTGAAAATTGGGGCTTGCATCGCATGGCGTTCCTTGCAATAATAGTCGAGCGCGAAGCGCACAGGACACGGTGGGTGTAGCTCAGTTGGCTAGAGCGACGGGTTGTGGTCCCGTAGGTCGAGGGTTCGAGTCCCTTTACCCACCCCAGTTCTTGCTTCGTGTTGATATCGGGTCGTTAGCTCAGTTGGTAGAGCAGGGGACTCTTAATCCCAAGGTCCAGGGTTCGACCCCCTGACGGCCCACCACACGATATCTCCTCTAAAGTCCGCCATAACGGACTTTAGCTTTGGGTCGTTAGCTCAGTTGGTAGAGCAGGGGACTCTTAATCCCAAGGTCCAGGGTTCGAACCCCTGACGGCCCACCCAAAGATTGTAAAAGCGACTGACTTCGGCTGGTCGCTTTATTGTTGACCTCGCATGGGGTCGAACCCGAAAGGGCGCGGAGCTGAGCTGTCTGCACCGTGATTCCCTTAGGGAAAACACGGCTCAAGCCCCGTAAGCGTGTTCTCCTTGGGGGAATCATACTTACGGGGCTCGATGCATGTTGAGAAATTGTGATCAAACTCAAAGTGTGAATCGATTCAGTCTGCTCGATAGTGCGAACCGAGGCTTTCAGTCCGTTTGCGCATGGCTTTGACCATCTCCGCAGCCAGCTGAATCTGCGACTTTAGGCGGGCAAGGGCAGCGATCTCGCTGTCATTGGCATGCGGATTATGCAGCGACGTCGCCTCGTCTTGTAGGCTTTCAAGCTCTTGAAGCGCCTCGGATAGGCCTGGTTCGGTCCTGTTGATCATGCAGTAGGTGCTCATTGTGTGTTTGAGGCAGCGGGTTAGGCGCTCGGCGATTGCTGTAGCGATGCCATGCTCGGGGAGGGCGATATCCGCCGGTGTGCCAGCCTCGGAAGCGTCCAGTGCTGCTCGAGCCGCTGATGCGCCCGCGATACGCCCGAATACGATGCCATTGGCGCTCGATAGCCCTCCGATGCGGTCGGCGCCGTGCATGCCGCCTGTTGCCTCGCCACAGGCGTAGAGGCCCTCAACTCCCGTGTACGCGGTCTTGTCGATCTTGATGCCGCCGTTGGCCGCGTGGGCATACATCGCCACACGCATCTCGTCGCTCGGAGCGATACCATGCTCGTCTTGTAGCCAAGTGGCAAAGGTCTCCACGAACTCGGGAACATCCTTGCGAGGGAAGTCGTAGTGGAGCGCCAGACCTTCGTCACCTGCCTGATCGATGGCAAGATCGATGGCGCGGGAGGCCAAGCGCGAGGTGAAAGGACCATATCCGGAGCGCTGCTCAAGCAGATCGTCTAACTTTTCGTTGGCAATGTCGACCGGTTGGTCAAACTTGACATAGCGCCAGGTTTTTTCGTTGAAGACCAGGTTGCGCCTTGGTTCAATGAAGCCGGGCATCATCTGCATGAACTCTATATTGGTTAGGGATGCGCCGTGCGCCTGTGCGATGGCTTGTGTTGAGCTGAGCACGTCGGCGGAAGTGAGGCTGCGCTCGAACAGGCCGCCCGTGCCGCCGGCGGCGATGATAGTGGCTTTAGCTGTAAAAGTCACGATGCGCTCGTCTGTTTGGTTATAGAGCACGGCGCCGGTAATCTTTCCGGTTGTGTCCTCAACAAGGTCGATAAGCTCGTGGCGGGGGAGCAGGCGAATGCCAAGCAACTCGATTTGGGCAGCACACGCGTCCTCAAGGGGCTTGCGGGTGAGGCCGCGCCACATTCTCGTCTTGTGGTCGAAGCAGGGGATAAATTGCTTTTGCTGGGCGCTTTCGGCGCTTTGCGGACGCTGGAGTTCTACGCCCAGATCCTGTTCGAGCCAGTCAATCGCTTGGGGAATGCCGTGGACGAACGTCTGGATGAGTTCGGGGTCGGCAACGCCGCCACCGACGGTTTGGATGGTATCGATAAGGTCCTGTTCGTCGTCTTCGTTGACGGGACCAATAAGCCCGAGGCCCCAGGTGCCCGGGAAGAAGCTCGATCCGCTCATGGTCTTGCCAGCGCATGCGATGGCAACGGTCGCGCCCGCGCGTGCTGCTTCTATGGCGGCGCAAAGGCCCGCGATGCCCGATCCGATTACCAGTACATCAGTTGATTCCATAGGATTCCTTTCTCGTTCGCGCATTGTCGCACGGGTGATCGGCAAAGGTGTCGTGAAGACATAGGTATTCGGTAAAGGGCCAAAATGGAAGGTGGGCGTCACCGATGCTTTATCGCCCAATATATTCTTCTCAATAAGTTGCGGTGAAATTGGGACTCACAAGGCTTCTGGAGCAGTCAGATGGCCTGTATTTACTCGCAACTGGTATACCGGGAGGACCGCTAAGAAGTTGCGGTGGAATAGTTCCTGTTTGGAAGGATGGGGCGGCTGTTTAGGAACTGTTTCACCGCAACTGAGGGAGGGACAAAAAAGAGCCGCCACCCGGGTGGGTAGCGGCTCTAAAACTCAACTATATGAGCATCGCGCGGGCGCGATTAGGCCTTGAGGGCCTCCTCGACGGCGACAGCGCAGGCGACGGTGGCACCGACCATGGGGTTGTTGCCCATGCCGATGAGACCCATCATGTCGACGTGCGCAGGCACGGAGGAAGAACCGGCGAACTGGGCGTCGGAGTGCATACGGCCCATGGTGTCGGTCATGCCGTAAGAGGCAGGGCCGGCGCCCATGTTGTCCGGGTGCAGGGTACGGCCAGTGCCGCCACCAGAAGCGACGGAGAAGTACTTCTTGCCAGCCTCGAGGCGCTCCTTCTTGTAGGTGCCAGCGACGGGGTGCTGGAAGCGCGTCGGGTTGGTGGAGTTGCCGGTGATCGAGATGTCGACGTTCTCGTGCCACATGATGGCAACGCCCTCGCGGACGTCGTCGGCGCCGTAGCAGTTGACGGCGGCGCGGGGACCATCGGAGTAGGGGATGGTCTCGACGACCTTGAGCTCGCCCGTGAAGTAGTCGAACTGGGTCTTCACGTAGGTGAAGCCGTTGATGCGGGCGATAATCTGAGCGGCGTCCTTGCCCAGACCGTTGAGGATAACGCGCAGCGGCTTCTTGCGAGCCTTGTTGGCGTTCAGAGCCAGGCCGATAGCGCCCTCAGCGGCAGCGAAGGACTCGTGGCCAGCCAGGAAGGCGAAGCACTCGGTGTCGTCGGAGAGCAGCATAGCGCCCAGGTTGCCGTGGCCCAGACCGACCTTGCGGTCCTCGGCGACGGAGCCGGGAACGGTGAAGGCCTGGATGCCCTCGCCGATGATGGCGGCAGCCTCAGAAGCGGTCTTGGCGCCACGCTTGACAGCGAGAGCGCAGCCGAGGGTGTAGGCCCACTCGGCGTTCTGAAAGGCGATGGACTGGGTGTTGTTGACGATCTCACGCGGGTTGAAGCCCTTGTCGGTGCAGATCTGCAGAGCTTCCTCGAGGGAGGCGATGCCGTTGTCGGCGAGGCACTTGTTGATCTTGTCAGCGCGGCGCTCGTAACCTTCGAACGTAACAGTCATAGTTATTTCCCTCCCTTTCTACTCGTGAACCGGGAACACGCTGGCGACGGAGTGAGTCTCCTCGTCGGTGCGCGGGTCGATGTACTTGGCAGCGTTCTCCCACTGACCATAGTGGCCCATAGCGCCAGCGATGGCCTCCTCGGGGGTCTTGCCGGCCTTGACGGCGTCGGTGAACTTACCGAGGTTCAGGAACTCGAACGCGATGATCTCGTTCTTGTCGTTGAGAGCCATGCGGGTGACGTAGCCCTGAGCGAGCTCGAGGTAACGAGCGCCCTTGGCCTTGGTGCCGAACATGGTGCCGACCTGAGAGCGAAGGCCCTTGCCGAGGTCGTCGAGGGAGGCGCCCACGGGCAGGCCGCCCTCGGAGAACGCGGTCTGGCTGCGGCCGTAAACGATCTGCAGGAAGATCTCGCGCATAGCGACGTTGATGGCGTCGCAGACGAGGTCGGTGTTGAGGGCCTCGAGGATGGTCTTGCCGGGAAGGATCTCGGAAGCCATGGCGGCAGAGTGGGTCATGCCCGAGCAGCCGATGGTCTCAACGAGGGCCTCCTCGATGATGCCGTCCTTGACGTTCAGCGTGAGCTTGCAGGCGCCCTGCTGAGGTGCGCACCAACCCACACCGTGCGTAAGACCGGAGATGTCGGAAATCTCCTTAGCCTGGACCCACTTGCCCTCCTCGGGGATGGGTGCGGGGCCGTGGTATGCACCCTTGGCAACGGGGCACATGTTCTCCACTTCCTGTGAGTACTGCATGCCTCTCCTCTCTATCGTGTTGGCGTCCCGTCTGGGGGTCGTGGCTGGCGATTGCCGGGCGACCCTTCGAAAGGGACATGACATGCAGCTCCTATAATACCGCGAAATGCACGGAATATTCGGCGAACGGCGCAGTTTTCGTAGCGAGAAGCGCGGAACTTACAATTGAAACGATTTAACTAGATTGTTTGCTGTTGTGCGGTCCGTTGAAGGGGGTCGGTTCTGGTCAAGCGTTTGGCAAGGCTGAGTTGCCTGACCTGTGGCTATGTTGCCGTTCGCCGTCGGTTTGCCGCCTTTTACCGTCGACGGGTTCCATTTTGCGTGAATGTTTTGATGGCACGTTTCAATCGTGATGTATTGGATGGTAAGCAGATCCCGGCGAAGGGAGCGCCATGCAGCGCGTTTGGAAAACGATCACCGGTTTTTACCATGTTTGTGCCCGCGGTATGGGCGGGCAGTTGATCTTTGAGAGCGACGAGGACCGGTGGGAGTTTTTGGAACTGATGCGCGACTGCTGCCGCGATGCCCAGGTGACGATTGTGGCGTGGTGCCTCATGAGCGACTACGCGGATCTGGTGCTTTTGGATTACGAGGACGAAATGAGCGCAGCCATGCAGCGGCTACTGTTGACGTATGCTCGTCGGTTCAATAAGCGTACCGGGCGCGCGGGCTGCCTATTTCGCGAACGTTTTGAGCGCCGCTCGCTCGATACCGACCGGCAGGTGATGGAGGCTATTCGCTCCGTGTACGCCAATCCGCAGGAGGCGGGCATTAGCCTAATCGAGCGTTATCCCTGGAGCAGCTTTGCGGAGCATCTGCGCGCTTACGACAGTGATGCGGCTGATGTCACGAGGGGATTTTCCGATCCTTCTTGCGTGCTTGAGCTTTTTGGTTCTGCCGAGGGCTTTATTGCCTATTCGCTAGCGATGTCCGGCGGCGGCGAGCCAGCGCTGTGCGATATGAAAGAGACGGAGTGGGAACGCCACGCCTTTGCCGACAAGTTGGCGAAGAGCCTCGGGGTTCCGCTCCGCGGGGTTAAAGCCGCACCGCCGGCGCGGCGCGATAGTGTTGTTCTCGGATTACACGATGCCGGTTTTACGGTGCGCCAGATTGAGCACTATACCGGGATTGGCAAAAGTACGGTTTCTCGTATTGTGCGGACCCGCACGGGGGCGGCGATGCGGGCTGGCGGAAACGTGATGTAGGGCTGCCTGTGCACCGCGGCAGGGGGTCGTTCATGCGCCGCAACCTGCGTTCTAAATGATTGGTACGCTGACTGCACTTCTTGATATGCATAGAACGATTGCCGTCTTGCATAAAAATACGGCTCAGTCCGGTTTTATCCGCGCCTACCCCCGTCCACACCGTGCAAAAAGCGGAGTTTTCAGCATCGTGGTGCTGTCGGCACCGCTGTAATCTTGAAATATATGGGTCCCGAAGCCATTTATGCCTGCCGATGTGCCTCCAAAGCGCATGCTTGTGACCCCTGAGACCACTATGCTTGTTCTAAAACGATATAAAAGGGTGCCTGGAGACGTTGATTAACGCTTTCAATGCGTATACACGCAACTTGGCGTGCTGAAAGCTCGCAAAAATGCACGCCGCACCCTATGGGACCCGTCTGTGGCGGGCGCGAAGCGAACCGGAGCCCAGCAGGACGGGGCATGGGGCGTTGCTTGGGGTGCCCGTGGCTCTGTCGCTAGCCGTTGGCACTGTGGAAAACGTCCGTGTTTGCGGCTGGCTGTTCGGTAAATGACAGGGCGAGCGCCGGACGCGCGAACTTTGTGTGTCCGAGGCGTTATGAAAAAGCCGAGCCGCCCGTATTGGGCGGCTCGGCAATCAAACCCTTTGATCTGGGGCATCCGCTTCTGGCTAGTTTACCCTTCGAGCATGCCGTCGAGGGTGCGCCAGGCTAACTCGGCGCATTTGACGCGGGCGGGCATGTGCGAGATGTCCTGGAGCTGGGCGGCCTCGTCCAGGTCTTCCAGGTCTTCCTCGGAGAGCTGCTCGCCACGGATCATGGCGAGGAAAAGCCCTGCCAGACGACGTGCTTCCTCGACCGTCTCGCCGGTGATGAGGTCGGCCATGATATCGGCGCTGGCCTGGCTGATGGCGCAGCCGTGACCGGTAAAGGAGGCCTCCTCGATCACGTTGTTCTCGACACGCAGCTGCAGAGTGAGCTCATCGCCGCAGCTGGGGTTGATGCCGTCGTGCTCGTGCGTGGGGGCATCCATCTCGTACTTGTAGTCGGGGTGCGAGTTGTGCTCCATAAACGTGGTAGAGGTGTACAGATTACCCATTGAACGTGCTCCAAACGTGATGCAGGCCGGCGATGAACTTGTCGATATCGGCCTTGTCGTTGTAGAAGGCCACGCTGGCGCGGCAGCAGGCAAGGTTCTCGACGCCCAGCCAGGTGAGCAGAGGCTGCGCGCAGTGGTGACCGGCGCGGATGCAAACGCCGTCCATGTCCATGATGCTCGCGACATCGTGCGGGTGGATGCCCTTGACGTTAAAGCTGACGACGCCGTGGTGGTTGTCCCAATAGATGGAGCCGATGATCTGGACAAAGTCGAGCTGCATGAGCTCGCCCATCAGGTAGTGGACGAGTGCCTTCTCACGGGTCTGGATGTTTTCGTAGCCTACCGTGTTGACCAGGTAGTCAAGCGCCGCGCCCGTGGCGAAGATGCCGGCGGCGTCCTGCGTGCCGGCCTCGAATTTCTCGGGGACGGGCGCCCAGACGGCGTCCTGCTCGGTGACCGAGTCGATCATTTCGCCGCCGGTGAGCATGGGCGGCATGGCGTTGAGCAGGTCCATCTTGCCCCACAGCACGCCGATGCCCATGGGGCCCATGGCCTTGTGCGCGCTAAAGGCAAAGAAGTCGGCGCCCAGATCGGCCACATCGACCGGCATGTGCGGCAGCGACTGCGCGCCGTCGACGACCAGATAGCCGCCGTACTTGTGCACGAGCTTGCCGAGATTCTTGACCGGGTTCTCGACGCCCAGGACGTTAGAGACCTGACCCACAGCCAAGATCTTGGTCTTGGGGCCCACCTTGGACAGAACCTCCTCGGTCGTGAGCTGACCGGTCTTGGTTGGGTAGAGGTAGACGAGCTTGGCGCCGGTCTCGCGGCAGACCTGCTGCCACGGGATCAGGTTAGAGTGGTGCTCCATGATGGTGATGACGACCTCGTCGCCCGGCTCGAGGACCGTGGGCGCAAAGCTCTTGGCGACCAGGTTGAGCGACTCGCTCGTGTTGCGGGTGAAGACGACCTCGTTGGCCTGGGGGGCGCCGATGAGGTTGGCAATCTGCTGGCGCACCTTCGCGATGGCCTCGGTGGCCTCGACGGACAGCGAGTACAGGCCGCGCAGAGGGTTGGCGTTCATGCGCTGGTAGAAGTCACGCTCGGCGTCGAGCACGCAGGCGGGGCGCTGCGCGGTGGCGGCGCTATCGAGGAAGGCAATTTCGGGGTGCTGCTGGAACAGCGGGAACTGCGCCTTGTAGGGATTGGTTTCGATGTCGACGGTGGGCCAGCCGCGCGATGCCTCGTCGCTGGCGTCGAGCTCCATAGGCTCGGGGGCAGTACAGGTGTCGCATTTAACGTGCTCGGTGTCGATCATGCGAGCTCCTCCTCAAAGTTGTCGATCAGGTTATTGCCCAAGCGGACGACGGCAGCGCGGGTGCGCTCGTCAGTGGCGGAAAGCGCGGCGTCCTCCAGCTTGGCGCGGATGAACAGGTCCTCGGCGGCGTTTTGGTCAAGGCCGCGGCAGGCGAGATAGAACAGCTGCTCGTCACGGACGTGACCGATGGTGGCGCCGTGGTTGCCGGCGACGTCGTCCTCGTCGCAGAGGATGACGGGAACGGTCTTGTTGTCGACGCCCTTGTTGGCCAGCAGCACGGTTTCGCGCTCGGTGCCGGTTGCGCCCTTGCAGCCGTGCACGAGGTCGATGGTGCCGCGGTAGACCTTCTTGGACGTGCCGGTCAGCACGCCGTTGGCGTCGATCTCGCACTCGGTCTTGCGGCCGCGGTGGCGCAGCTCGTAGTTAAAGTCGCGCACCTGCTCGCGGGCGCCAAGGTAATCGGTATCGATGGTCACCTTGGCGGTGTCGCCCAGCAGGTCGCCGGCAAGGCCGGTGGCGCTGGCACCGGCACCCAGGACGGTGTGCTGCACGTTGACGCGCGCGCCCTCGTCCAGGAACAGACCGGTGTCGTCGAGCGCGATCCAGCTGTCATCGAGCGTCTGCGTGCAGGTTACGTTGACAGTGGCGTACTCGTAAGCGCACACGCGTAGCACGGAGCCCACGACGCCTTGGCCGTTGACGGGGGAGTCTAGGGCGATCTGCAGGTCGAGCGTTGCCTGCGGGCGGGCGACGACGTCGATAGCGGCGATGGCCGTGGCGGCGTCGACACCGCTCACGCGCACGGTAACCGTGGCGCGTCCGTACGCGGGCACATCGATGACGACGCGCTTGGTGGCGTGATCGGCCAGATAGGTGTAGGCGGCCTCGCCCATGCCGGTCTCGAAGGCCTCAGCGGGGGAGAGCTCCTCTTCGAGCTTGATAGCGCCGGCCTGGTAGACGGAGGTGGCGGGCACGTCGAGCTCGGTCTCGGGCGTGATGCGGGCGCGGTCGACGGCGTCGCCGGGGGCGGAGGCACGGCGCTCGGGGAAGCGCTCGGCCATGGCGTCCATGGCGGTATCGAAGGCGTCGGCCGAGCCGGCAAACTGCTCGTCCAGGCCCTCGACCTCAACGGCCTCGGCGGGAGCGGCGGCAAGTTCGTCCGAAAGCTCGAGCTTGGTCTGGTTCATCTTGAGCCAACCCCAAGTGGCGGCCGGCATAGCGTTGACCTGCTCGAGCGTGGTAGCAGCGGTGTTGGTTTCCTGTTTCATTATCCGATCGCTCCTTCCATCTCGAGCTTGATCAGGTTGTTCATCTCGACGGCGTACTCAAGCGGCAGCTCCTTGGAGACCGGGTTGGCAAAGCCGTTGACGATCATGGTGCGGGCCTCTTCCTCCGATATGCCGCGGCTCATCAGGTAGAACACCTTGTCGTCGCCGATGCGGCCGATGGTGGCCTCGTGGCCGATGTCGACGTTCTTGGCGCGGATGTCCATGGCGGGGATGGTATCGGAGCGGCTCTGGTCGTCGAGCATCAGCGACTGGCAGCTCACGGTTGCTTTGGAACCTTCGGCCTTAGGCGTGGCCACGATGGAGCTGCGGAAGGTCTGGATGCCGCCGCTCTTGGAGATACCCTTGGTCTCGACGGTTGCCGAGGTGTCGGGCGCGTTGAGCACGACCTTGCAGCCGGTATCGAGGTTCTGGCCGGTGCCGGCAAAGGTAATGCCGGTAAAGCTCGAGCGGGCGCGACGGCCGTTGAGCACGCTCATGGGGTAGAGGTAGCCCACGTGGCTGCCGAAGGAGCCGCTGATCCACTCGATGTCGCCGTCCTCGTCCACGCGCGCACGCTTGGTGTTGAGGTTGTACATGTTCTTGGACCAGTTCTCGATAGTCGAGTAGCGTAGGTGCGCACGCTTGCCCACAAAGAGCTCGACAGCGCCGGCGTGGAGGTTGGCTACGTTGTACTTGGGCGCGGAGCAACCCTCAATGAAGTGCAGGTCGGCGTCGTCCTCGACGATGATGAGCGTGTGCTCAAACTGACCGGCGCCCTTGGCGTTGAGACGGAAGTAGCTCTGCAGCGGAAAATCGAGCTTGGTGCCCTTGGGCACGTAGACAAACGAGCCGCCCGACCACACGGCGCCGTGCAGGGCCGCAAACTTGTGGTCGGTGGGCGCGATGAGCGTCATAAACTTCTCGTGGATGAGCGGCTCCCACTGCGGGTCGTGCAAGGCCTCCTCAATGCCGGAGTAGACGATACCCATCTTGGATGCGGTGTCCTGCATGTTGTGGTAGACCAGCTCGGAGTCGTACTGCGCGCCGACGCCTGCCAGATAGCTGCGCTCGGCCTCGGGGATGCCCAGGCGCTCAAAGGTGTTCTTGATGTCGTCGGGCACCGACTCCCAGTCGTGCTTTTGGTCGGTGTTGGGCTTGACGTAGGTGACGATGTTGTCCATGTCCAGGCCCTCGATGGAGGGGCCCCACGTCGGATCGGGGAAACGGTTGAAGATCTCGAGGGACTTGAGGCGCAGATCGAGCATCCACTGCGGCTCGTCCTTCTTGGCGCTGATCTCGCGCACGATGTCGGGCGTGATGCCGGCGTCGAGGCGCTCGAATCCCTCCTCGCCATAGGTGAAGTCGTAGAGGCTGCGGTCGATGTCCGCGACCTCGGTGCGGTTCTTGGTCATTGCGTCGCCCCTTTACGCCTGCTGCTCGGCAGCGGCGGCTTCGGCCTGGGCGCGCTGCTCGGCGGCCTCGCGCTCGAAGGTCTCAAAGCCGTTCTTGTCGATCCAGGGGATCAGCGAGGCGTCGTCCTCGCGTACGATATGGCCCTTGACCATAACGTGGACGCGGTCGACATCCAGGTGCTCCAGGATGCGCGTGTTGTGCGTGATGATGAGCATGGAGCCGTCGCAGCTCTTGCGGTAGGCGTCCATGCCGTGGCTGACGGTAGACAGGGCGTCGACGTCCAGGCCGGAGTCGGTTTCGTCCAGGATGGCGAGCTTGGGCTGCAGCAGCAGAAGCTGGAGCATCTCGACCTTCTTTTTCTCGCCGCCCGAGAAGCCCACGCCCAGCTCACGGTTGAGGTAGGCGGTGTCCATGTTGAGCTCGGCCGCGAGCTCCTTGACGCGACGGCGGAACTCCTTGCCCTTCATCTCCAGGCCGGGGCGGCCGGCGATGCTAGCGCGCAAAAAGCTCGACAGCGGCACGCCCGGGATCTCGACCGGGGCCTGGAAGCTCAGAAACAGGCCGGCGCGCGAACGCTTGTCGGTGGTGAGCTCGGTGATGTCCTGGCCGTCAAAGACGATGCGGCCGTTGTTGACGGTATAGACGGGGTCGCCCATGACCAGGTGGCCCAGGGTGGACTTGCCGGCGCCGTTGGGTCCCATCAGCACATGGGTCTCGCCGGCGGCGACGTTGAGGTTGACGTTGTGGAGGATGGTCTTCTCGTCCACGGAGGCGGTCAGACCTTCGATGGAAAGCAGCGGATTTGCGCTCATGCTGTCCCTCTCTGTATATGGTGTACTCATAGGTGTACTAAACCCTAGGAATCTTCTCGGAATAAAGTTACTATGGGTTCGGCGTTAGTCAAGGGAAAACCCGACTAATCCACTCGACTTTTTAGATGTGGGACATAATTATCAGGTTTGTTTGCCCCGCGTGCATAAGATTTGGGACAAATAGGCCTGGTATTTTGTCCCGGCAACGATGAGAGGGTAGGTATGCTCATTTCTTCTAAGGGCCGCTATGCCCTCCGTTTGATGATTTATATCGCAGCGCTCGGTGACGCCGAGGGCAAGATCGCCCTGCGCGAGGTTGCCGACCGCGAGCGCATTTCGCAGAAGTATCTGGAGCAGCTGGTTCGTCCGCTTATGAAGGCGGGGTTGCTTAAAAGCGTGCGCGGCAAGGGCGGTGGCTACATGATGGCCAAGGACCCAGCCGAGGTACGTGCCGGCGACATCCTGCGTGCCGTCGAGGGCAGCACGGCTCCGGTGGCATGCGACGGCATCGACAACAGCTGCACCCGTAGCGATCTGTGCTCAACGGTCAAGTTCTGGCGTGGTCTGGACGACGTGATCGAAAAGTACGTCGACGGCGTGACGCTGGCCGACCTAGCCGCCGTCCCCGAGATCAACTTTGACATTAAGCTGTAGGGCTGCAAATGGCATCTCTCGACAAAGTGTATAAGCAAATTGAAGTTTTTGCTCGGGAATGTGACGCCGATAAGGTTGTGCTGTTTGGTTCCCGCGCTCGAGGCGACAACTTGCCTAAGAGCGATATTGATATTGCTGTAGCAGGTTGCCGGGATTTCGGCCGTTTCTCATATTTGATCGAGGAGCGTCTTGATACTCTTTTAGATGTAGATATCGTCAATCTCGACGAGTCCTTATCGCAGCAATTGCTCGATGAAATTGCCAGGGATGGTGTGCTTCTGTATGAAAAAATATGAGAACTTTGCCAGCGCCTTGGCGAATCTTGAGGATGCGCCCAATCAGGATCTCAACAATGATTTTGTTCAGAGTGGATTGATTAATAAGTTTAATCTTCAATTTGAACTGAGCTGGAAGCTCCTTAAGCGTCTACTCGAGTATGAGGGTGCCACGCTTGCCGCGTCGGGGTCTCCTCGTGCCATCTTGAAGGAGTCCTACCGTTTCTACGACTTTATTGATGAGGCGGCCTGGCTAGATATGCTCAGAGACCGTAACACGAACGTTCATATTTATGACAACAAGCTCGCTCAAGATTTGATTCAGCGCATCTTGAACGTCTATATTCCCGCTTTCTGCCAGTTGCGAGACGGGCTGATGGAGCGATACGGCGAGCTTCTTCTGGTGCCCGACGACCAGTTTGTTTAATTCCTTAAGATTTCGCGGAGGGTTGTTGCCATTTACCGATGGGTTGTTGTGCAACAAACGGGGAGCTGTAATACTGAATCCATCTTTGCAAACTGCACTTTAACCACACCACTGCAGGGAGGATGTATGCAACCCAAGCATTCCGCGATTGTTGCGGGCCTTACGCTGGCGCTTTCGTTTGGCGCCGTTGCCGCACCCGCAACCGCTATAGCCGAGGAGCCCACGCCGGGCGTTGCCTCGGATGCCACCGATATCGATAAGGGCCTCTACACCCAGCAGTCTTTCTCGGGCGTGCTGAGGTCGGTTCAGGGTGTTTCGTTTGTCAATGTGACCGACGAGATGAAGTACTTTACCAAATACGAGAGCCACGGCAATTACAACCAGGGTTTTTCATATGGCGACGGATACAACGCGCTGGGCTATTACCAGTTCGATCGCCGTTGGTCGCTCATTCCGTTTATGAAGCAGGTCTACAACTACGATTCTGCCAAGTACGGCATGCTTAAGGACGCGATTGACCGCGGCGGCGAGATTTCCAACGGAAGCAACCCCATGTATGCGAATGGCCAGCTCACCGAGCTGGGTCGCATCGCGCAGGAGGCCTTCCTGGGCGCCTATAACACTGACCCCACAGAGTTCTCGGCGCTGCAGGATGCGTATGCATACAACTCGTACTATGCGGTGACTGAGGCTTGGCTCAAGAGCGCGCTTGGCATTGACATCTCCGGCCGTGCCGACTGCGTCAAGGGCATGGTGTGGAGTATCACCAATATGTGCGGCACCGGTGGTTGCCAGGACTTTTTCCGCTGGGCAAATCTTTCTAACAGCATGACGGACCGTGAGTTTGTGACGGCGCTTTCCAACAGCGTGGTCAATAATGTGGCGACCAAGTATGCAAGCCAGCCACAGTACCATCAGGGCTGGAAGAATCGCTATAAGAATGAGCTCAAGGACTGCCTGGTCTACATTGCCGAGGACGAGGCTGCCGCGGCAACGCCTGTGGAGCCCGCGCCCGCGCCGGCGCCCGGTCCGAGCATGGCGCCCGCTGCTCCCGCCGCACCGACACCTGGTACCGATGACGATGCGGGCGACGATAACGATACGGATGCGCCCTCGACTGATGCGGGCAGCGAAGATGCTGGTAACGGCGGGGCTGCGTCTGGTGGAGCTGCTTCTGGCGATTCGTCGACTTCTGGCTCCGATGGCGCTACGGATGGCACGACTTCTGGCTCCACTGATGCGGGGGCTTCCGGTGGCGCTGGCGATTCCTCTGCCGATGCCGGCCCCTCTAACGGGTCTGGCTCCGATGCTTCCGAGGGCGGTTCGAGCGAGGGCTCCGATTCTGGCGATTCCTCGACGGAAAACAAGCCTTCTATCGGCAAGCAGCTTGGTTCCACGTTGGGGTCTTTGATGGCGGGCTTTAACGGCGGCTCTTCTTCTGATGAGGGAACGTCTGAGCAGGGTTCCGCCTCCAATGCCAGCGCTGCTGCTGATGCTTCCGCCGGCGCGGGCGCGAAGCAGTCCGATGCCGATGCTCAGAAGGTTGACGACAAGAACGTCACCTCGACCACCACGACGACTACTACGACCACGACGACCAAGGCCTCTGGTGGCAATATGCCTAAGACGGGCGACCTCATCGTGATGGCGAGCCTTGCCAGCGCGAGCTTAGCGACGCTTGGCGCCACGTCTATCGTGAGCGGTAAGCATAAACTCGATCAGCAGAATAAGACTGCTGGTGAGGACGGTTCTGAGGAGTAACCTCTCGGTTGTCAGATAGCTAAAGAGTCGGGACGGGGTCCGGTGCTGCTGCATCGGACCCCGTTTTGTTGTGCAACGATTAGTTATGCCCCCTCACACCCCATGTTGCTACCGTTGCCCGATATGTTTGCGCGGCGACATCAGTACGTGCGAGACGGTCATTACAATTGGCATCGTGCTGCGATTTAAGGGGAACGTTGCGATGTCTGAACAGGCAAATAATGGTTGTGCTGCCGACTTTGGTGTGCGTCTGATTGGCTGTGCCGACGATGCGGTTTTGCCCATTGGCATGCACGACTATATGGAGGCTCTTGGTTGCTTCGCACTGGTCGACAAGACCATGTTTATTGCCGATGTGCTGGACTGTGACGCGTCCGTTGTGGTGTGCTGTCGACCCGAGGGTTTTGGCAAGAGCATGAACTTGTTGATGCTCAAGGCTTTTCTGGAGCGTCCCGCAGTTGGTCGCGCCGGTCGGATCTCGTTTGCCGAAACTCAGATTTGGGGTGCGGATGGCGGGCGCTATCGGAATGAGTATGCGTGCTATCCAGTGATATCGCTGGACTTTTCTGGCGCTGCGAGGCGTGGTGCCTCTGTTGTCGGCGTCGTGCGTGATGCTCTTTCGGGCGAATGCGCTCGCTTGATGCAACTCTTGGAAGCTCCGGATTTAGCTCGAGATAAGGTGCGTCACATCGAACGCGTTGCGCGTGGCGTAGCGAGCGCGGACGAGGTTGACTCGGTGCTCGGTGTGCTCATTGAGCTGCTGGAGATTGCCTGCGATGAGCAGGTTGTATTGCTCGTTGATGGGTGCGACGCGGCGTGGTCGCGCCGTGCGAGCGCGAGGGACGCTTCCGTCGTCGGTCCGGCGGAGCTGCTCGATCGCGTGCTGTTCGACGCCATTGCCACCGCGGGCCATTCGCTACGGTTGACGTGTCTGATGGGGGAGCGTCCCGGTCCTGCCGAGGAGGCGCTTTCTTCGCGCAGCTGCTCGTATCGTCTTTCGACGCCCCTTTCGACGTGGTGCGACCGTTGGTTCGGCTTTTCGGATGCCGAGGTCGAGGCTCTGTTGAGCCATGCTGGACGCGAGGAATACCTGGATGATGCGCGTGAATGGCTCGAGGGATATCGGTTTGGCAGCGCCTATTGCTCGAGTCCGGCGCGTGTGATCGGGTTTCTGGACCGGGGCTGCACGGCGCCTGTGCGAGCCGATCTGTACGGGTATACCGATTGTCTAAGTAGGGTAGTTTCCAGGTGGAATCTCGACCGCTTTTCGGTCTTGTTCGATTTGCTCGAGGCCCATGGATGCGTTGAGGTCCCAGTCTGTTTGGGTGCTACGGGGTCAGAGACCTCGTCTGATGATGGTTTGTGGACGGCGCTGTATCTGTCCGGTTTCCTGACGACTGATATGACTGAAGAACCGGAGCGTGACAGCTGCTCCCGTGCTCTGCGGTTGCCCAATAATGAGCTTCGCCAGGCCTTGCGTCTGGTGATTATTGAGTGGTTTGAGAGCACTGCCGAAGACATTCGAGACGTCGATGCGTTTCGCGACGGGTTGTGCCGTGGGGACGAGGGCGCGGTGAGACAGGCACTAGACCGCATCCTGGGAGATGCGGGAATCGGTGCGACCGACCCAGATGCGCCGCTGCCATATCATCTGCTCTTGCAGGGGCTCTGCTTTGGCTTACCAGGCTATGCCAATCCCGCCTCGAGGCGAAAGCGTGGCACGGATCGCTGGGACATCCAGGTTTTTCCTACGGGCGCTGTGTTTGACGCGGCAGACACGATCGGTATGCTCGATGAACGGCCGCTGATAACGATCAACATGATGTATGACCCAGGTGTGGATGCGCTGGGGTTGGAATTGCTGGCGGTGCAGTCGCTGCTCGACATAGAGCGCGACGGCATCGACAAGATTCGTGTACCGCGACCCGGTGTGGGCCGCATGCGCTGGGGATTCGGTTTTGATGGGCTTCGTGTGGCTGCGGTGTGCCAGCGGCTGTAGGGGCAGGCGATACTGTAAGTGTGTCCGCTACTCTGCGTCCTTCATGGGCGGCATGGGCTTCCAGTCGGGATCCTTGATGATCTTGCGGGCGTCTTTCATGCCGCGGCGCAGCGCCGGGATGCCGGTCTTAAAGCACTTGTCGACCGCTGCAAGACGAATGAACTCCTTGCAGAAGGTCGCGGCGTTACCCAGACGGAACAGGATGGGACGGTAATCGCCGTAGATTTGCATGTAGCGGGCCAAAAAGCCGCGATTGCGCATGATGTAGTAGCGGTTAGTGTCGCTCGTGGAGTTGAGCTGTCGTTTGCCGGCGATGTCCCAGTTAGAGACGGCGCGGGCACGCTTGAGCACCACGTCGGCAACCACGGCAGCGGGAAAGTGCTGGCTGGCAACATAGCCGTAGCAGGCATCGTCGCCGTAGATGAAAAAGCGTGCATCGGGCAGGCCGATCTTGTCGACTACGCGGCGCGAGAACAGGCCGCCTTCAAAGCACAGCTGGTTCATGGTGCGGTAGCCCTCGGGGCCCAGGTCCCACTTAGCGATGGGGTTGGGGATACCAAGCGAAAGGATGAGCTGGTACTGCCAAAAGAAGGCGCCACCGTCGAAGTCCAGGCGCGAACCCTGGATGACGTCGTAGCGGTCCGTCCATTTGGCCAGGCGCTCAATACCCTCGGGGATAACGAGCACGTCGTCGTCCATGACCCAAAACCACTGCGCGCCCAGGTCGTAGGCGCGCTTGGTGCCAGCGGAGAAGCCACCTGCGCCGCCACCGTTTTCAAGCTGCGGGTCGTAGATGACACGGCCGGTGCCGCCCTTTGCGTCGGGCTGATCGGTGTCGATGCCCCACAGGTTGGCCAAGCGCTCGTTGAATGCGGCGCACATGGTCTCGGTCTCGCGTGAATTCTCGTTGTCGACGATCACGATACGCCAAGGCGTTGCCGTGAGCTCGGTCATGGAGTCGAACAGGTTGGCCAGAAGCTCCTGGCGCTTATAGGTGACGACGACGATGGCAAGCTTGTCGATGGGGGCGGGGAGGGTGGAAGTCATGGGGAATATATCCTTTCACGCACGGCGGGCGAGCGCTGCGCGGAAGCTATCGAATGCGTCCGTTGGACGGCACCTATTGTAAAGGGTCGCTGCGCCATGTTGGCAAGGTTTGAATAAAACGCAGGAACCTGCCATGGGCATGGTGGCCGCGAAAAAGCGCAGCACTTCGATGGATATGTTGCGTGCGGCTTTGAGCTGCATGACGTCCTTTCGAATCGGTTTGCCTCTGCGGGCTCCATAGATTATATAAACGCCCGCGGGCGGGACGACCCTTTGATACCATTAACGGCAGGGATTTCCTAAGGAGCACATTTGTCTACTAATTCCTCTGGCAGCCCTGTCCTGTCGCTGCTAATTCCCATCTACAACGTTGAGCGCTATCTGCGCGAGTGCCTCGATTCCGCCGTGGCGCAGACGCTCGAGGACATCGAAATCATCTGCATCAACGACGGCTCTACCGACAACTCGCCGGCGATTATCCGCGAGTACATGGAGCGCGACGCGCGTGTGAAGATGATCGACAAGGCCAATAGCGGTTACGGCGACTCCATGAACCGCGGGCTTGAGATGGCGCGCGGCAAGTACGTGGGCATTCTGGAGTCCGATGACTTTATGGCGCCCGATGCGCTGGAGAAGCTCGTGGCAGCTGCCGAGCGCTTCAATACCGACTTTGCGAAGGCAAATTTTGACTTCTACTGGTCTAAGCCCGAGGAGCGCCGCTCGCTGCACGAGATGTTTAAGGCAAGGGACTGTGACAAGCCGGTGCATCCGAGCGACACGACGCAGTTCTTTAAGCAAAAGCCGTCGATTTGGTCGGCCGTGTACCGCCGTGATTTTCTTGAGCGCAACGGCATCAAGTTCCTGCCGACTCCGGGAGCATCCTTTCAGGACACGTCGTTTGCCTTTAAGGCGATCGCATGCGCCGACAAGGCCGTTTACCTGCACGATGCCGTGCTTTCGTATCGTCAGGACAACGAGAACTCCTCGGTTAATTCTTCGGCCAAGGTCTTTTGCGTCAATACCGAGTATGCCGAGATTGAGCGTTGGATCAGAGAGGAATATGCCTGCGACCACGCAAGCGATGACGTCGCCCGCATGCTCAAGTTCAATCAGCTCATTAAATACGATTCGTATATGTGGAACTATGTGCGCTTGGCACCCAAGTTCTATAAGGAGTTCCTGGTGCAGATGGCCAAGGAATTCCAAGCGGCCTTGGACGCCGGGGAGTTTTCGCTGGACGATCTTAAGCCGTGGAAGCGCGCGAATCTCGCTGCCATCCTCAAAGATCCAGAGGGCTGGGTTGACGAGCATCCGCACTTTGCAACGGATGGTGCCTTGGGGCGCGCTAAGTATTACGCCTCGGTTGGAGGCCCTGGTGTGGTCGCCGCCTTCCTCATCGAATCGCTGAGGGGGTAGGTCGGTATGGGAGAGGCCTCGATTCCCAAAGCGACTATTGTCGTTCCCGTATACAACTCCGCGCGCTCCATTCAGAGATGCCTCGACTCGCTGCTGGCACAGTCTGAGCGCTCGATTCAGGTTGTCTGTGTCAACGACGGTTCGGTTGACGATTCGCTGGGCGTCTTGCGTCAAATTGCGCAGGCCGACGACCGTGTGCTGGTGATTGACCAGGAAAACGCTGGTGTCTCGTGCGCTCGAAATGCCGGTATCGATGCCGCCGAGGGCAAGACCGTCTTTTTTGTGGACGCCGACGATTACATCGACGCCCAGACGGTCGAGTGCGTGCTGCATGCCATGGAGTCTGCAGATGCCGAGGTCGCCGTTTTTGGCGGCGTTTGCGAGCCGTCCGACGCCGCGCCCAAGCGGGTCCAGCAACTCATGAGCCCCAAGGCGGGCACTTTTGGCGCCCGTGATCCCCAGTTGCTGTTCCACGCAAACGCACAGCCCTATGCGTGCCGCGCGGCTTTTTCGCGCGAGCTGCTCAATCGCGAGGGCATACGTTTTGCCCCCGGCTTGGCCTTGGGCGAGGACGTTGTGTTCCAGTTTGCAGCTTACGCGCTGGCCTCAAAGACCGTCGTCATGCCGGTCAGGTTCTACCACTACGTGATGGAGAGCGAATCGGCGACGCACGAGTTCAACAGTGCCGAGGCTCGCGCCAAAAAGCTTGACGCCCACATGAGGATGCTCGAGGAGGTCTTGGAGGACTGGGCAGCCTACGGTCTTTTGGACCTGTGTCCCGGCGAGCTGATAACTTGGTTTTTGGACCTCATTGTGTTCGACCTGGCGCGCTTGGATGCCGATGACTTCCATCGCGTGGCGGCTCGCGTCAACATGGACCTCACCACGTTTTTGGGAACGGAGTGGGCGGATATGCCTGCTAAGGGCGCCGTTCGCCGTGTTGCCCACAAGCTCGTTGCGGCGACCTCGGGCGTTTCGATGGTAGACGCCACGCTGTTCTATCTTTCGACTCGCGGTCTCAAAGCCTGCCTGGAGCGCTTTCTCTAATTCCAAGCGCTGCCGCCCGCCGCAACTCGGCTGCTAAAATAACCCTGTTACACGCTATTCAACAGGAGGTTCTCTTGCAGAACTCTGATACCCCTAAAGTTTCGTTGCTCGTCCCCATTTGCAATGTCGAGTGCTATCTGCGCGAGTGCCTCGATTCCGCCGTGGCGCAGACGCTCAAGGACATCGAGATCATCTGCATCAACGATGGCTCCACCGATAGCTCGCCAGATATCATCCGCGAGTACATGGAGCGCGACCCCCGTGTAAAGATGATCGATAAAGCCAACAGCGGCTACGGTGACTCGATGAACCGCGGCCTGGAGATGGCACGCGGTGAGTACGTGGGCATCCTTGAGTCCGACGACTTTATGTTTGAGGATTCGCTCCAAAAGCTGGTCGTCAAGGCCGATGCTGAACATGCCGATGTGGTAAAGGGCGACTTTTACCTGTATTGGTCCACGCCCAGCGAGCGCCGTGAGCTGTTTGGGATTATCGACGAGCACATGACGGGCGCCGTGTATCGCCCCGTCGATCGCCCGGGCATCTTCTACCGCAAACCTTCCATTTGGTCGGCTATCTATCGGCGCGAGTTCCTCAACGACAATCAGATTCGGTTCCTTCCCACGCCGGGTGCCTCGTATCAGGATGCGGGCTTTAACTTTAAGGTTTGGGCTTGCGCCGAGCGCGCCGCGTTTATTGCGGACTCCATTTTGTGCTATCGCCAGGATAACGAGAAGAGCTCTGTTAATTCGCCCAACAAGGTGTTTTGCGTGTGCGACGAATATGCCGAGATGCAACGTTTTTTGGACGAGCGTCCCGAGCTCAAGGCTCAGCTCCAGGGCATTTTAATGCGCATGAAGGTCGATACGTACCGTTGGAATGACGAACGCCTGGTCGATGAGCTGCGCGAGCAGTTTTGGGAGAAGGCTTCACCCGAGCTCAAGGCCGATTGGGATGCCGGTCGCTTTGACCTGTCGCTGTTCGATCCACGCGGCGAGACCGATTTGCGCCTGATGGTCAAGTCGCCCCGCGCCTATATCGATTCGCGCTTTGACTTTAAGAAGCCGGGCAAGCTCAATACGTTTAAGCATTACTTTAAGATTGGCGGCCTGCCGCTGGTCTGGCGTGTGCTGACATATCAGCGCACCTACGGTGATAATCCGCACCCCGATGACGTTCCGGCCGCACAGTAGGAGCACTTGACTATGACTACCTCCAAGATTTCTGTTGTCGTTCCCATCTATAAGGTAGAGGAGTGCCTGGCCTGGTGCCTGGACTCCCTGCTTGCGCAGGACATGCCCGATTGGGAAGGCGTGCTGGTCAACGATGGCTCGCCGGACGGTTCGCGCGATATTGCGGCTGCCTATTGCGAAAAGGACGCGCGCTTTACGCTGGTCGATAAGCCAAACGGCGGCCTGTCGAGCGCGCGCAATGCGGGCATCGCCGCGTCCACGGCGCCTATCGTTGCGTTTTTGGATTCCGACGACCGCTTTGCGCCCGATGCATGCCGCGTGATCGTCGATGCCTTTGAGCGCGAGGACTGCGACGTTTTGACCTTTGGCGCGAATCCGTATCCGCTGGAAGCAGAGTATCCGTGGCTTAACTATGTACTGAGCCCGCGCGATGCGTCGTTTAATGGCTATAGCTCGGACTTGCTGTTTAAGGAAGCGTCTCGCCCCTTTGCATGGCGCACCGCCTGCAAACGTGAGTTTTTGTTGGGTAACGGGATCGTGTTCGACGAAACCGTTAAGTATGGCGAGGACCAGGTCTTCGATTTTGCCGTGTACGGTCGCTCGCGCAAGACCGAGCTTATTTCGAACAAGCTGTATGACTACCGTGTGGCGCGCAAGGGCTCGCTTATGGACACCATGCGCTATGACGACGAGACGCGCTTGCTGGAGCATGTGAAGATTTACTCCGCGGTGCTGGCTGACTGGCAGCGCGACGGTCTCGATGCCCAACATGCTGATGACCTGGCATATTTCCTGTGCGATCTGGTGCTGTACGACGCACTCAGGTTACTGGGTTCGGACTGCGGCAAGGTGATTGCTGCCGTTGCCACGGCGCTTGCCGGTTCTGTCGTGGGTAGTGATGCTGCGCTCGCGCAATGTGCTCCTTCTGTTGCTGCTATGGTGCGTGCTGCGCTTACCAGCAAGGCTCCCAATGCCCACGAGTGCAAAAAGCTCATGTTCGATTACGACGTTTTGAGGTTTGGGCGCCTGGGTGCCTGCAAACGCATGGCAGTGAATATCCTGGGAAAGAGAGATTTGTAGATCGGAGCGGCCATGTCTGTTGTCTAGTTAAACCATCGTCGTCGTTGCGTTTTGCTTGTTGCTGTGGCCTGCCCGCGCGTTTTGCTGGGTGGACCTTCTTGTCTCGGGTAGAGCGGTGCCCTGTCCACATTTGAATGCGAATGCTAATGGGGCTAATCAAATATATGTTTCGGTTTCAGACTTGAAAACGCTTGAATTCACCAGTTGTTAGTTTAAAAATAACATATAGATTCCGCCGGATTCGTGGAAAGGATGTTCTATGAAAGACGTTCGAAGGAGATAGCGCGGGCTAAAGGCTTTTGGGTTGGCCGCATTTGCAACTGCCTGCTTTACTTGCGCTCCATTGACCGCAAAAGCAGGTCTTATTGGCGGTGTTGGAGGGGGTAGCGCCTCGGTAGACGAGCCCACGGAATGGTGCGTTGGCGATAACCGTCCTATTTCTTACTGGGAATATGACGGTTGGAACGGCACTCAAAATGAACCGATGTCTGGTCCTCTTACGCGGTATAGCGTCGAGTGCAATGCCGGGGGGACTGCTCACAGAGATTTTCTAGTAGGCTTAAACTCTATCGATCAGAGCGCCTCGCGGACCGATCCTTCTGGAGTTACATCACGTCCCGCAGGTACATACTATTTCAACAAAGATGGTTTAATGCAGACCGGACTCGTTCGGTGCGAGGACGGCAACCTTCGCTATTTCGATCCCAAGACTGGCGCCATGGTCACGAACCAGTGGCATAACGATTACGAAGCCGTCTGGTACTATTTTGGCGCTGACGGGACCGCAGTTTCGGGCTGGCAGTCTATCGGTGGGGACAAGTACTACTTCTACCCCGAAAGCCATGATATGGCATACGGCCGAGTTCAAATTGACGGCAAGAACTACTTCCTGAACACCCCTGGCGCCAACGCCGATGGCCGCATGCAGCATGGCGGCTGGATCTATGACTCCATTTATGGAAAGTGGCTCTATGCGACTTCCAACGGCGAGTTGTTGACCGGTTGGCAAAATATCGATGGAACTTGGTACTATTTCAACGAGTACGGTGTTATGTTGACCGGATGGGTCAACGATTCGGGGACATGGTATTACGCTAACGCCTCCGGCGCGATGGTCACCGGCTGGCTCAACGTTGGCAGTACGTGGTACTACCTCGACGGCTCGGGCGCCATGTCCGCTAACAGCTGGCGTAGCCTCGGTGGCTCCTGGTACTGGTTCGGCGACTCCGGTGCAATGGCCACTGGCTGGTTCTTGGCAGGCGGCTCTTGGTACTATGCGAGCGGTTCGGGCGCCATGGCAACCGGCTGGCTCAGCAATGGCGGCACGTGGTATTGGCTCGGAGGTTCGGGCGCTATGGTCTCCAACTCTTGGGCCAACGTTGGTGGAGTTTGGTACTGGTTCGACGATTCCGGCGCGATGGCCACCGGCTGGCGTCAGATCGGCGGCGCCTGGTACTACTTTAGCGGTTCCGGCGCTATGGCCCACGACTCCTGGGTCGGCGACTACTACCTCCAGTCTTCCGGTGCCATGGCTACGAATGCCTGGATCGGCTCCTATTATGTCGGCGAGGACGGTAAGTGGATTCCGGGCTACGGTTTAGTTTGGTATAAGAACGGAAGCGATGTTTACCATACGCATAAGTGCCGTACCGTTGGTAAGGACGCAAAGGGCTATTCGCAGATCTCTATTCAGGAGGCCCAGAGGCGTGGTGCTTCACGAGAGTGCAAAAACTGCCAGCAAATTGGCTAGCACATTACTGAGTTAGTTTTGATTGAGACCCCGTTGCCCTGAGGTGACGGGGTCGCTGCGTGATTGGATACCGTGCTGCTATGAAGAAATGCTCATTCGGGGTGCTGGTCTTTTCCGGCCTTGTTTCTTTGGGGCTCCTTTTGGGTTCGCCCTCGATGTTATACGCCCTTGATTCGAATAACACTGACGAAGGTCCCGCATCTAACGTTACTATTGCTTCTGTCGAGTCAGGCGTTGATGCTCAGCGCGAATCGACCTTCGCCGTTGAGCAGAACTCTCAGGTGGATAATGAGGTCTCTTCTGAGGTTTCGAATCAAATAATTTGGCATCAGGGGTGGATATCGCCCGAAGAGGGGGCTGGTTTTTGGCGTTGGGGCTTGCCCGACGGAACAATTGCTGTTTCTTCTTGGAGACATATAAACGGTAGCTGGTACTGGTTCGACGACGAAGGCCGAATGGCTCAGGATGGATTGGTCCAAGTCGGGGGTGCGACTTATGGATTCTCCTCTTCGGGCGCAATGCGTGTCGGCTGGTACCTAGATTCTACGGGCTCCACTTCTGCTTGGCGTTATTTCTCCGGTTCTGGCGCCATGGTAAAAGGCTGGCTCTCAGATGGGGGTCGTTGGTACTGGCTTGATCCTGCAGACGGTTCTATGGCCACCGGGTTGAAAGAATGTAATGGCACCCCTTATATCTTTAACAGTTCAGGGGCCATGCTATCCTCCCAGTGGGCACTTATTGACAACAACTGGTATTACGCTGACTCCAACGGCTTACTGCATGGAGGCTGGTTACTTCTAGGGAATTCTTGGTATTACTTGGATCCAGGAAGCCATATTATGCTCACGGGCTTTGTGCAAGTGGGCTCGTCCACCTATTTCCTTACGAGTTCAGGTGCCATGGCAACGGGCTGGGCACTTGCTGATGGCACTTGGTATTACGCCGCATCAAGCGGAGCTATTCAACGAGGACGATGGATAAAGTCCGGAAGCGCCTGGTATTACCTTGATGATGTATCCGGCGCAATGCGTACTGGTGAATTCGCGGTAGGAAGCACGCGCTATTTTTCTTATGATTCCGGTGCGATGGCATCTTCGTGCTGGATTAATTTGAGCAACGGTATGGCATGGGCGAATTCGTCTGGAGCACTGAGCGAGCCGTTGCCTACTACATCTGATGGATCTCCCGTAGTCGCTGATCGTACCGACTCGTCTTCATTGCCAGGTACGATTCATATTGGAGACGCGGTTTTCTATGCGGATGCAAACGGCGCCGTCAATGTAGCATCTGGTTGGTTTATGCCGAAAGACGCTTCTGACGAAAGCGGCAATACTTGGTATTACGCATCTTCCAATGGTGTCCTTAAGTCTGGTTGGCAACATGTTAACGGTGCGTGGTATTGGATGGATTCTTCCACGTACAAGATGAAGACCGGATGGCTCAATGACCGCGGCACGTGGTACTGGCTTCAGCCTTCGGGCGCTATGTTTGCTAACGGGTGGCTGAAAATCGATGGCGTCGACTACTACTTCAATGCAAGCGGTGCATGGTTGAATACGTCTGGTTCTGTTTTGGGGGTCAATAGGTCCAGCCTGGTCAATTGGCTTATGAGCCACGAAAACGATGGCTATTACCGTGGAACACGCTACGACACACATCTCAGCCAGGAAACGTGCATGTATCCAAAGGGAGATCCTCGCTGGGATGGGTATACCGGTATGAACTGCGGTGGATTTGTATCGCACGCATATATGAAGGCGGGCGGTAATTTAGCTCCCATTGCCGCCGAGCAGAGCCATTCCCCTTGGAGTGGAGGTCCCGGAAGGGGCGGCTGCGTAACCGCTTATCGTTGGTACGGCTACGCTATCGATACGTGCGCGAACGTGACTTATTTCAACTCTATTGATGAGTTGTTACGTAGTGGTTTGGCTCGTAAGGGGGACATTGTGTTCTTCAATCCTTACAACCCATATGCGGACGATAGCCACATTGGCTTTTTCTGGGGCAATTCGCCGAGCGAAAATTTGTTCTGGCATAGTGATGGTTATGGAAATCGCATCTCCGGTTTGACTGCTTTGGGTCCATCGAAAGTAATACTGATTCGTTAGAATTTTGAGTAGTAATGGGGCCTTCCCGGGGCCCCATCTTTTTCGACATTTGGTTTGAGAGCTAATTCGATGCCGTTATTCTATTGGGGAGGTTGAGTTGGGATATTGAACCCTAGTTTCCTCCCTGCTGTTGAGCAGTTGTTTACAGTGCAGCATCGCGTGCAATTTATTTTCCTTCTAGATGGTGTCTTGTTCCGTTGGATGTTCGGAAATCTTTCATAGCCATGCTGTAAGCTAGACGCAATCAAGAGCGAATGACGAGGTTTACATGAACAAACATCTTAAGTTGTTTTCGGCATTGTTGGTGTTGATGCTCCTTGCGCCCGTTTCTATGTTTGTATGCCCTGCGGATGCAGAGGCTGCTCAGACTCTGGTTGAGAATTCTTGGCGTTATGAGGACGGACAATTAGTCGCAGATGATGCTTCTTCCGAAGAAGACGGAATAGCTTTATTGTCTATGGGCGCTCTTCCCGATGGGGTTACAGCTCAGGGCATTGACGTCAGCGAGCATCAAGGGCGTATTGATTGGGACGCAGTTAAAGCTTCTGGCATCGATTTCGCTATTCTGCGCGTTGGGTTTGGCGCTCCATCTTGGGGCGGTCGAGTTGACTATCAATTTAATCGAAATGTTTCTGAGTGCGAGCGACTCGGAATTCCCTACGGCGTCTATATCTATTCATATGCTTTTGATAATCAGCAGGCAGCCGATGAGGCGTCCATGGTGATCGACTGCCTATCCGGGCACAATCCTAGGCTACCGGTGTATTACGATCTTGAGGACAACGAAATTATTGCAGATGGTCGTCAATCCGGAATTGCATCTAGAGCTCAGACATTCTGTAATAAGATTTCTGCTGCTGGATATAAGCCGGGCATTTATGCAAACCTAAATTGGTTTAAAAATATATTGACCGACCCTGTATTTAAGAGCGGTTCTTGGGATCATTGGATTGCTCAGTATAACTGGCGATGCGACTATACCGGCAATTACAGTTTTTGGCAGTATTCGAGCAGCGGAAAAGTACCTGGTATCAACGGTAACGTTGATATGAATTACGCGTATGTCGATGTTTCTCTCTATTATTGGCAACTAAAAGATGGCATTTGGTATTATGCCACCGCGGATGGCAAGGTATATACCGGTTGGCTGCGCCTGGGCGGCGCCTGGTACTGGCTCGAGCCCGACGCGGGCGGCGCCATGGCTACCGGGCTCCACGAGTGCAACGGCTCCCTGTACTGGTTTAATTCGTCCGGCGCCATGGCGACCGGATGGGTGCTCGACGGCGGGACCTGGTACTACGCGACGGGATCCGGCGCGCTGGCGCGCGGCCCCGTATCCGTCGGCGGCGTGCCCTACTGCTTCGACGCCCGGACGGGGGCCATGCTGACGGGCTACCAGACGGACGCGCGGGGCGTCCGCCGCTACTTCGGCAGCTGCGGCCCCCTTAACGGCTGGGGCCTCGTCGACGGCTCCTGGTACTGGTTTGCGAACGGCATCGCCTCGACCGGCTGGCTTTACACCGGCGGTTCCTGGTACTGGCTCGACCCCGACGCGGGCGGTGCCATGGCGACGGGCCTCCATGTGTGTAACGGCGCAGCGTACTGGTTCAACGCCTCCGGCGCCATGGCGACCGGCTGGGTGCTCGACGGCGGGACCTGGTACTACGCGACGGGCTCCGGCGCCCTCGCCTCCGGCTGGCTCAACCTGAACGGTACGTGGTACTGGCTCGATCCCTCGACGCGCGCCATGGCAACGGGCGTTCAAACTATTGGATCGTGTGAATATATATTTAATAGTTCCGGCAAGATGATGGCTAATTGCTGGTCAAACGGCGATGGGTCCTGGATGTGTCATTCTTCATCCAACGGTGCAATTGACCTTAAAGGCATCATGACTGATTCGGGAATCCAGCTGATTGACGATGACGGTAATGCCAGAACTGGTTGGATTGAGAGTCAGAGTGCTCGATATTATTGTTCTGCTAGTGGAGTAATTCTGACTGGGTGGCAGCAAATTGCTGGGTCTTGGTATTACTTTAACCCGGATGGTCGAATGGCGACCGGCTGGTTTAACGATGGCAGCAACTGGTACTGGCTGGATTCCGCTTCTGGCGCGATGAAAACGGGATGGCTTTCCCTTGGGGGCACATGGTATTACCTTGATGTCGCACGTGGGGGAGTAATGTTGAGCAACGGTTGGTATTGGATCGGCTCTACTGACTACAAGTTCAGTTCATCCGGCGCAATGGTTGGCGCTTGGGTCGATGTCCCGTGCTATTCGCAGTACCCGGAACTTCCTACTGGCTGTGAGTCGGTTGCCCTTACAAACTTGCTTAACTACTATGGTTTCGGTTTAGGTAAGACGATTATTGCGGATTATTACTTGCCCAAGGGAAGCAACGGCAACTTTGTTACCGCTTTTGATGGCAACCCAAGGCGTAGCAGCGGGGGTCTCATGGGATGCGTCGCCCCTGCGATTACTATTGCTGGTAACAACTTTCTGCGTGCTGCTGGAAGTGGCAAGCAAGCAAAAGACGTCTCTTTCTCGTCAATTTCTTCCATTAAGAACAAACTGACCTGTGGTCAACCTGTTGAGATGTGGAATACCGAGTGGGGAAGTTGGCCAGGAGGCCGTTATGCTGCGCGTTGGTATAACGGGCACTCCTATGGCCTGTGGGGCGGTAATCATGCCGTAGTCCTTAAAGGCTATGATGACGAGCAGGGAATTGTCTATCTTTCGGATTCGATTAACGGCAATGTTACGCGAAATGCCCAGGTGTTCTTTGGCACGTGGCAACAGATGGATAGCCAGGCCGTGGTAATTGAATAGCCATGATGCTAAAAGGGGAGAGCTCGACGAGCTCTCCCCTTTTGCTACATTGTTAATCTGGCTACGCCGTCTTATTACGTCCAAATAGTTCGTCCCAGTTACTGGCTGCCAAAACTGTTCCGCATACAATTACAACGCAGCAGATTACGGATGCCATGTCGGGAATTGTTCCAAGCAAGATCAGGCCAAAGACCACCGACCATGCCGAATAGGAGATATTCAGGGCCATCGCACGCGCTGCTCCGATTGCCGCAATGCCCTTGTAGTAGAACAGATAGGATGCAGTTCCTGCGAGTCCGGCGAGTGCAATAATCAATGTGGGCATGCTCGGGATAGCACCCAGCGTGAAATGCCATGCTCCGAAGAGGGGGAGTACGAGCGCTCCATAAACAAGCGCACTTGTGGTTTCACGGATTTGCAAAGCCGTTTCGTCATCAACGGCATCATCTTTCATTCCCCATGCGCACAGCACCGCTTCTGATCCCCATCCAATAACGGCAAGCACCGCGCCGAGTAAGCCGAGAGGGGCATTTGCAATCTCGCTCGACCCGGCCGATAGATAGCCCATCGTCATTACGCCGCAAAGAGCAACGAGAAGGGAAAGAATCTGTCCTTTGCCCATTTTCTCCTTCAGCAGCACGAAAGAAAGGAATGCTCCGACCGCGGGATAGAAGGCGGAGATAATTGCCGTGTAGGCTGCTCCGATATTATTAATCGCCAATACGTATCCGGTCATTCCGATAGGTCCACCGAGCAGTGCGCCGGCGATGACGACCTTGCCCGAACGAGTTTTAAGTGCAGCGAGCGTGTCTTTTAATCTGCCTCGAACTCCCATGTACCCAAAGAGCCAGATCGCACAGAAGGCATCATGGAGAAAGGATCCCGCAATGGAGGCGCATGCAAGCGCTTCCGCCGATCCAATATAGGGCGCAAGCGCCAAGCCGATTCCAAGAATCACTGTATCAAGGCCCCAAAGAAGACCGCTAAAAAAGCCGAATTGCATCGTTATTCACCTTTCCGATAGATCTCCAGTGCCTTTTTGAGGTATTTGGCACCGTAATTAAAGTAGATATAGAGCCATTCGCCCACGAAGTCACCTTCGGCTTCTTTCAGAAGAGACCAGAGGTACCAGCACCATCCTGCAAGGGCAATGTGTGCATAGTTATGCGCAACTTCGTTGTTTGTTGCCTTGCGCCCAAAATATGCATCAAGCGCGTGGTCGACTTCATCTTCGGAAAGCTCGCAGCAGACACTGCACGTTCCAAAATCGTTTGCGTAATCGCTCATGCCAGCATATTCCCAGTCAATGAGATAGTACTTATCGCTCTCATCGATAAGAAAATTGAGGTAGAAGAAGTCATTGTGACAAAGGCATTTTGGCGCATTGTCGGCCTGAACAAAGTGCTCCAATTCATCGATTTCGGCGGCCATTTCCCTGTAGCCTGGAATGTCGATGGGGCCTTTTTCCAGAAGAAGTGATTCGTAGCGCTTCGCTTCGAGGTAGAAGTCAAATTCGGTTTCGACATTTGCACCGCTCTCATGAAGCGAACGACACATTTGCATCATTCGATTCATTTGGGCAGCATCATGTGGATCAGGCTGCTTTGCGTTGGGTACAAACTTCGAAATTTTCCAACCGCGCTTTGGGTCCTCATGAATGAACGTGTCGTCAAGGCCGAGTTCCTTGGCCTTTTTAAGTGCGGCTACTTCTCCATTTCTGTTAATAAGCAGTTCGGTCCCGACTCCCGGATGGCGGTAAACGTACTCTCCGTCATTGGTTCTAAAGTGGCACGATAGATTCGTAAGACCTTGTTTAAGGGGATAAACGTCGTGAATCTCTGATTTGGAGCAGCCGAGCACTTGCTCGATGTTATCGAAAATATCGGAGTCAACGTTTTCGATAAAATGCGGATCAAAGGCACGCAGTTCATCAAGAGAATCGAATTCGTTGATCTCGCCCTCAGGATACTTCTTGATAACCATATCGAGCTCCTTGATGTGCTCGATATATAGATCTTCCCAAAGCTTGTCCGTTGTTTCGGGCTTGTTATATTCCGTTTCGAGAATCTGCTTAAATGCAAGCGAGAAGGCTTTATCAAAGTAGACATGTCCGAGCATATACCAAGCATCGGAACCGCCAATCGTAACATTGGTGATTCTGTCCATTGCTCCGGTTTGAATGCACCATTCTTTGGTGGCGCCTTCAGCATATTGAGCAGAATAAAATGCTTTCCAAACGTATGCTTCAAACGGATTGTTTAGAAGGTAATCATCGCTTGAACAAATATAGGTGTTGCCAAGCCGCTCTTTTACGCACATAAGGGATGCGTGGTTATTTTTGGATGCATATTCGTTGTTGACGACAATCGAGACGCCGAACTTGCTTTCAAGATAGAAGAAATACTCTTTTTTATAGCCGACAACGACGGTGATATTGCTGATACCTGCGTCTTGCAGCTGCCTAATCTGACGTTCGATGAGAATCTCACCACGTACTTTTAAAAGGCCTTTGGGCTTTTCATACGAAATGGGAGCAAAGCGGCTCGAAAGCCCCGCAGCCAATATCACTGCGTTTTCAACCTTATAGGGGTGAAGTGCTTCGTAACCGCTGTCGGTTAGACTGTCCGATTCGAGAAGGCCCTCATTCGTAAGCTCTTTATTTGCTGCGTTTACCGATCCAAGTGAGAGGCCAGTGCGCTCGGCAACTTCTCGCTGGCTGGCATATGGGTTCTTTAGGTATTCGTACAGAACAGTAAAGTTACGCTTGGTCAGTTCCACTGCAGGCCTCCAATTAAGATGTTCATTGCTTAGGGAAAGAATAGAATGATTGAACGTTATGTTCAATATAATATATTTATCTACATAGACTGAACAGACAGTAACGAAAATCAATCCTGGAATGTGGATTAAAATAAATAAATGAGATATCTGGGAGGGTTGCTTATGTATCGATTCGAAAAGAAGGCCACGCTTGTTTGTGCTGCTGCGTCATTAATCACTGCTTTCTGCTTGCCCCTGAGTGCGAATGCCGCGTTTGCACAGGATTCCGTTGAGGCTCAGAGTATTGAGTCAAAAGCGGATTTTTCTTCTGTGGTTTCCGATGATTTGCAACCTGATAATTCTTCCGTCATAAAAGATGGCTGGCAACGAGACGAGTCGTCTGGAGTTTGGTATTACGGAAAAAACGGTAAACACCAGACTGGCTGGCTGCAAAGCGGGGGCTATTGGTATTGGCTTGATCCAGCCGATGATGGTGCAATGCAGATAGGTTATTTCAATGTGACCGATGCTGGCGGATCGACTGCTTCGTTTTATGCGAATGACGGCAATGCCGCAACGCCTTTTGGCGCGCTATATCAGAACTGCTGGCTACGTAACTCAGATGGAAATTGGTTTTATGCCAATGCTGGAGGCGATTTAGCTGCTGATTGGTTTTATCAAGACGGCACATGGTATTACCTGGATCCTGCCACCCATATAATGCAGGTTGGTTTTGTCGACCTCGGGAGCGGGAAATACTATTTAGATGCCACTGGCGCTATGAAAACCGGCTGGATTCTCGTTGACGGGAATTGGTACTGGGCTTATTCATCGGGTGCCCTTGCATCGTCATGGCAAACGATAGGTGGGGCTCGCTATTATTTTGACCCACAGACGTTCATCATGTTTAAGGGTCGTCAAAAGATTGATGGAAGAACCTACAATTTTGGTGACTATGGCCTCGCAAATGGATGGTACAAAGACGGAGCAGATTGGTATTACTGCTCTAACGGTATTGCGGCCACTGGCTGGAAACTCGTTAACGGCGCTTGGTATTATCTCGACCCAGCCTCCGATGGTAAGATGTCCGTTGGGTATTTAGACCTTGGCAATGCAGCTTATTATTTAAAGCCTAACGGGGCTATGGCTGTTGGTTGGGCTCAGGTCGAGGACGGCTGGTATTTCGCCTCCCAATCTGGTGCACTTATTTCTGGCTGGTATAAAGAGGGCACGAGCTGGTATTACCTGGATCCTGTTAGCCATCTCATGAAAACGGGCTTATTTGAGGTGGGCGGCAACGATTGTTTTGCAAACCAGAGCGGTAGGCTTGTGGTTTCAAGCTGGGTTACCGTTAATGACGGCGTTCAAAGATACGCTGATTATAATGGATATCTTTGCAAGGATGTGATTCGCGAAAACGGCACTATCCTAAAAACCGCTGGAGCTGATGGTTGGCAGGTTGCGTCCGGTTGGGTTAATGTCGCAAATCTTAGGTTTTACGCTGAGCCCGGAACGGGTGCCATTCATCTTGGATGGCTGCAGATTGACGGCGATTGGTATTGGCTTGATGCCGATTCTGGCGTGATGAAGACCGGATGGGTTTTTACTGGCGGTGCATGGTATTACCTAAACGCTGACGGAAAAATGGCAACTGGTTGGAAATGCCTGAATGGAACATGGTATTACCTTGAGTCCAATGGAAGCATGCATGTTGGCTGGCTTAAAGATTGGCTCTGTTAGACCAAGGTTGACATAAAAACGATGTCACCGCGAGGCGGTACCCTTCAATTAACGTCGAAGGAGC
>UQKU01000028.1 GCA_900541675.1 uncultured Collinsella sp.
GGCACGGGGGGTTTTGAGCCCGTTCAGGCCGTGACCGCTCGCGTGGAGCAGCCTCAGGCTGGCGCCGCCACGCCGCAGCCTACCATGGCCGGCATTCCCGACCCCATGGCCCCTGCGACGCCGGTTCCTCAGCCTGCGCAGTCCGGTCTCTTTGCCGCTATTCCCGATCCCGCGCAGCCTGCTGCCCCGGTGGTCGAGAGCGATCAGGCAGCCGAGGTCGCAAGCCTCGATAACGCGCTCAACAACCCCGATTTTACGTCGGTGTTTGCGCCCATCGATCCGCAGGCCAGCCGCAAGAAGATGGCCAAGCAGGCCGGTGTCGAGCCCGTCATCCTTATGGAGCATGTCACCAAGATCTATCCGGCACAGCCCAACAAGCCTGCACTCGACGACATCAACATCGAGATCTATCCGGGCGAGTTCGTCTTCCTGGTCGGTCATTCCGGCTCGGGTAAGACCACGCTGCTGTCGACGCTCAACCGCGACGTCAAGCCGACGAGCGGCCGCATCTTGGTTGCCGGTCAGGACCTCATGAAGATCAAGAACCGCAAGGTTCCGTTCCTGCGCCGCCAGATTGGCGCCGTGTTCCAGGACTTTAAGCTTCTGCCGCAAAAGACCGCCTACGAAAACGTGGCGTTTGCCCTGCAGTGCATCGGCAAGCCCAAGGGCGTCATTCGCAGCCAGGTGCCCGAGGTGCTGCGTCTGGTCGGTCTGGCCGATCAGATGGACTCGCTGCCCGACCAGCTTTCCGGTGGCGAGCAGCAGCGCGTTGCCGTCGCCCGCGCCATGGTCAACCGTCCGCCGCTGCTGATCTGCGACGAGCCCACGGGTAACCTCGACCCGGCGATCTCGCTGGGCATCATGAAGCTGCTCGAGCGTATTAACCGCACCGGCACCACCGTGATCGTCGCCACGCACGACCGCGAGATGGTCGATAGCATGCACCGTCGCGTGATCGCCCTCGAGGGCGGCCACGTTATCCGCGACCAGGAGAGGGGAGGTTACGGCAACTATGGCACCAACTAACGTGGGCTACTCCTTCAAAGAGGCAATCAGTCACTTCTTCCGTAACTGGACTACCTCGCTCGGCGCCGTCATCACGATCTTCCTTTCGCTGTTTATCATCGGCCTGTTCATCATGGGCTCCGCGATGCTGAACTCCGTGATCGGCACCGTCGAGGATCAGGTTGTCATCAACGCGTTCATTAGCGATGACGCCGATCAGGCCGATGTCCAGGCTTTTGAGGCCGAGCTTAAGACGTGGAATAACGTCAAGTCCGTGACCTATAAGGACAAGGACGACGCGCTGGCCGAGTATACGAGCAAGATGTCGGGCAACGCCGACGCCACCATGAGCGCGCTCGATGGCCAGAACCCGCTGCCGGCTTCGTTTGCAATTGAGATGGACGATCCGTCCAAGGTCGAGAGCACGGCCCAGAAGCTCAAGAAGAACGCCGTTTTCCAGAAGATCGCGGATGACGGCGACGTCAACGCGAGCGTGCTGTACGGCCAGGAGGAAGTGAGCCGCCTGTTCCAGGTGACCAACTACATCCGCATCGCCGCCGTGGTGCTCGTTGGCCTTCTGACCTTTATCGCATTCATCTTCATCAACAACACGATTCGCCTGTCCATCACGGCGCGTCGTCGTGAGATTGCGATTATGCGTCTGGTCGGCGCCAGCAACGGCTTCATTCGCGGCCCGTTTATCACCGAGGGCGTACTGCAGGCTATTTTGGGCTCGCTGCTTTCCATCGGCGTTCTGGAGCTGCTGCGCAATCTGATGATTCCGCGTTTGCAGGAGAGCATCGGCTGGATGTCGTTTGCCCTGCCGATGCAGTACTACCTGGTGACCTATGCTGCGCTGATTCTGGTCGGTGTGATTATCGGTCTCTTTGGTTCTGCCATAGCCATGCGCCGCTACCTGCGCGTGTAGGCATGCCTGGAATTCATCCCTTCCAACGGGTCGTCTCTTATGGGGCGGCCCGTTTTTTGATCCCTAGGGGACGGCAGGAAAGCGAATCATTTGGGTAGACTCTTTGGAGTTCGTCATCGATAGCAAGGAGGCGCCATGGGGCGCAATAACAAGCATAAGCGTGGAGCTCGCAATAAGCGCGGGCCGGTGCGCAGCGAACGCCGTCCGAGCCTGACCGGGCGCGTGCAGCTCCATGAGCATGGCGCCTATGTCATAACCGAGAGCGGCGACTACAAGGTTATGGGCCGCGGTAAGCGCGAGATCATGGATGGCGATACCGTTGCCGTGAGCATTAAGAACAGCCCGCACGGTGAGCGGCGCGCCGTGATCGAAGGCGTGGTTGAGCGCGCAGCCATAAGCGTGGTGGGTACGTACCAGACCGCTGGTCCGCTCGGTGTGATCGAGCCGCTCGATTCGCGCCTGAAGGCCGACTTCTTCATTCTGCCCGAGGATACCTCGGCGGATCGTCTGGGCGTCCACCCGGGTGATGCCGTTGTCGCGCGCATTTTGACCTACCCGACGCGCCTGGAATCGGGCACCGTGACGATCGAACGCCGCATTGGCGGAGATGACGCGCCCGATTTGGGCGTTCAATACGTGATGGCGCGTTACGGCTATACCGATAGCTATCCCGAGGCCGCGCTGGACGAGGCCGAGGGACTTTCGCTCGATGTGTCCGCGGCGCTTAAGGACCCGCTCCGCCGCGATCTGCGCGACCGCTTTGTCATCACGATCGACCCGGTCGACGCGCGCGACTTTGACGATGCCATTTCGCTTGAGCGCACGCCCGAGGGTGGCTACAAGCTGGGTGTGCATATCGCTGACGTTTCTCACTATGTGGCTTGGGACGGGCATATCGATCTTGAGGCTCGCCATCGTACGACATCGGTGTATCTGGCCGATCGCGTGCTTCCCATGCTGCCCGAACGCCTGTCCTGTGACCTGTGTTCGCTTCGCCCTGACGAGGACCGTCTTGCGTTTACCGTTGACATTGAACTCGATGCGCAGGGTCGCGTGCGGCATTACGATCCGTACCCCAGCGTGATTCGCTCGCGTGTGCGTATGGACTATGACGGCGCCGAGGCGCTGCTGGTGCGTGCCGGCGCGGTGAAGTATGGGGTGCTGGAGGGTGCGGCCGAGGATGTTGCGGCTGCTGAGGCCTCGCGCGAGGAGGCGCTTGAGCGCGGTCTTGCGTGCGAGGAAACTGCTCGCGGCTATAACGTCGACCTCGGCGATTTCCTTGTCGCCGCCAACGAACTCGCCGAACTTCGCCGTCGTATTCGTCGTGCCCGCGGCTCAGTCGATTTTGACACGGCCGAGATTCGCGCTCTATTGGATGAGGACGGAGTACCCGTGCAGATTGTGGCGCGCGAGCGTTCGTGTGCCACGTCGCTTATCGAGGAAGCCATGCTACTCGCCAACGAGTGCGTTGCAGAGTGGCTGGCAGACCGTGATATCGAGGCCTGCTATCGCGTGCATGAGGATCCGAGCCCCGATAGCCTGCACGGTGCCGCCGTTGCGCTGGCGCAGCTGGGCATCATCGACGATCGCCGTGCTGCCGGTATCGCCCTGGGGAGTCCCGATGAGCTACAGGCTGCAGTTGATGCTGCCGCCGGTACGGCCAACGCACCGCTCGTCAACACGCTGCTTCTGCGCAGCATGCAGCGCGCACTGTACAAGCCGCGCAACGAGGGCCACTTTGCGCTCGCCGCGCCGTGCTACTGTCACTTTACGAGTCCCATCCGTCGCTACCCCGATCTGGTGGTGCACCGCGTGCTCAAACTGCAGTTGGCCTATGAGCAGCTCGGCGGCAAGGACGCCCTGGTCCGTACGCCGCGGCTGATCGGCAAGGGGCGCGAGTCGCTGCCGCGCATTCTGCCGCAGATCTGCCGCGCATGCAGCGATGCCGAGCGCGCGGCAGATGCCGCTAGCCATGCGACGCAAAAGATCAAGATTGCCCAGTACTATGAGGACCGTCTGGGCGAGCGCTATGCCGGAACCGTCTCGTGGGTTAGCAGCATGGGCCTCTTTGTGCGCTTGGACCTGACGCAGGTCGAAGGCTTGGTTTCGATCAAGAGCCTGGGCAACGAGTGGTTCGAGTTCGACGAGGATGCGCTTACGCTGACGGGCGCCGACACGGGGACTCGCTATGAACTGGGCCAGCGCGTGATTATCGAGGTCTCGCGCGTCAATACCACGCGTGGGCACTTGGACTTTAAGCTTATCCATTAGCCAAATCTCGACTCATGGCGGGAGAGCGGAGGGCGGTCTTTCGGGGCCGCCCTCCGCATTTGGATCATGGCTACCTTGCCGTCTGCTCGGCCGCCCGCTTACCTGCTATTTGAGAGGTAAAACCTACCAAAATAAACCTGTCCCTTTTTGGCAGGTTTACAAGAAAGCGGGGATGAGATGGCGACGGTGTATGGTTATGCGCGGGTGAGTTCGCGCGATCAGAATCTTAATCGGCAGCTGGATGCGCTGGGCGCCTATGGCGTGGGCTCGGCGAATATTTATGCCGACCATGCGAGCGGCAAGGACTTCGATCGACCGCGCTATCGCGAGCTGCTGCACGTCCTGGGAGACGGGGACGTGCTGGTGGTGCTTTCTATCGACCGACTTGGTCGTAATTACTCCGAGATTCTTGAGGAATGGCGTCGCATTACCAAGGAGCTCGGGGTTGCCATTGTGGTGTTGGACATGCCATTGCTTGACACGCGCGCCAGGGCAAGCGGCACGCCGGATGTGACTAATACCCTGATTGCCGATATTGTGCTGCAACTGCTGAGCTACGTGGCGCAGGTGGAGCGCGAGAATATCCATCGGCGCCAAGCGGAGGGAATTGCAGCGGCGCGGGCGCGAGGGGTCCGTTTCGGTCGACCTCGCAAGCCGTGCCCTCCTCAGTTTGAGCTGGTGCGCGATAGCTATGAGGCGGGCGATATTACCCGCAGCCAGGCAGCAAAGTGCCTGGGCGTGTGCGTGGGGACGTTCGATCGCTGGATGCGCGAGGCGGGGTAGGGGTTTGCGTCGCTTTGTCGCTTCCTGTTGCGATTCAAATTTTGATACGGTGACGATGTCATTTGGGGCTACACTCGCTGATATTCAAAAAAGGAGGTAGGCCCTTGGCGCGCGTAAAACAAATAATCGGATGGACCGCGATCATTCTGTTCGCTGCAACGCTGGCGGGCATCTGGGTGCTGACGGAGCAAAATGCGGTGGAGACGTCGTTGCTGAGCGAGTCCACCGCGCGCGTGGTGGAGGGTCAGGCTACGGGCGTTCAGGCTGCCGATGCCACGGGTGAAGCTCAGACCGAGAACGGGATGACCGGGGGCATCGATTCGGCTGCCTCGAATGTCCGGTCTGGCCGACTTGCTTCCATTCGCATGTGGGTGGGCACGAACGTCCGTCGCGTTGCCCATACCGTAGAGTTTTTCTTCGTCGGATTGTTCGCCTCGGTGGCCGTGGTTTGCTTTTCCAGGCGTCCGTGGAGCGTTTGCTCCCGTTGCGTGCCCGTGTTGCTCTTTTGCGCCGTCTGCTCCGTTGGCGATCAGGTACATAAGATCTTTGTTCCCGGCAGGCATTTCGACGTTATCGATTTAGGATTCGATGCTGCGGGCTATGTCACCGCGATGCTGTTGGTATTGCTGGCAGCGGTGTTGGTGCGCCATGCGACTCGGCCGATCGGCGCCCATGCGAGGCGCTAGCCGGTAACAAGCCCGTTTTTGATAATGCGACCTTGTTGAATTATTTTGTGTCGCGCGTATTTCCGAGCGGTCGGATTTGAGGGGCGAGCGGTAGAACGCTCGCCCTTTGTGCGCCACGATGCGGCACAATGTACCGTAAAAGCTGTTTATATCCGGTACGAATCGTTCGTTGGTCTTTAATTCTTCTCAACGGAGGTGTTTGAGATGGCAAACGGATTGCTTTTGCGGCTTCGCGAGCGTGAGCTCAGCGCGAGCCCGGCGGAACGCAATGTCATCGCATATGTAAGCGCTCATCCGCACGAGGTGGTCGGGCTGTCCGTCCGCGGTCTTGCCGATGCCACGTTCTCCTCGCCTTCGAGCATTTTGCGCTTTTGCAAGCGTTTTGGTTTTGCGGGCTACAAGGAGTTCCAGCGCGAACTGATTGCCGAGCTGGCGCTCTTAGGTGACAAGAAAGACGTAGCCCTCGAGGACATCTCCATGGATGACAGCGTCGAACGTATCGTGGGGAAGGTGATGAAAAGCAACGTGCGCACGATCGAAGCGACGGCGCGAACGCTCGATTACACCGTCTTGGAGCGATGTGCGGCCTATCTTAAGCGGGCACGCGCGGTCAATCTGTTCGGTATCGGTGCCTCTCGTTTGGTCGCGCACGATCTGGCGCAAAAGCTCATGCGTGTCGACAAGGAGTGCCATCTGTACGACGACTGGCATGATCAGCTCTTGTGTGCCAAGAACATGCATGAGGGCGATATGGCAATCGCCTTTAGCTACTCGGGCTTGACGCAAGAGGTGCTGGACTGCACCGCCGAGGCTCAACGTCACAACTGTCCCGTTGTGGCCGTTACCAAAGTAGATGGATCATCCAAGCTTGCCACCGTGGCCGATGCCGTGCTCGGCGTCGCTGCGAGTGAACCCTTGGTCCGCAGCGGTGCCATGGCTTCGCGTATGGCCCAGCTTATGGTTGTCGATGCCCTGTACGCTGCTTACGTTGCCAGCGACTACGAACGGGCGACGCATGTCATTAAGCAAAACTACATCGAGAAACAGGAAAGATGAGGTGAATGAAATGCTCGATTTAACAAAATTCACGACCGAACAGCGTAATCAAAGTTCAATGGACCTCGATACGATGACATCGCTGCAAATCGTCACGACGATGAATGATGAGGATCTTCGTGCCGTCCAGTCGGTCACGAAGGTGTTGCCCCAGGTTGCCACAGCAATCGACTGGGCTGCTGAGGCACTCGAGCGCGGCGGGCGCGTCTTTTACATGGGTGCAGGCACCAGCGGTCGTCTGGGTGTACTCGACGCTTCGGAGTGTCCGCCCACGTTTGGCGTGTCACCCGATCTGATTGTCGGGCTCATTGCCGGAGGCGAGACGGCGTTTATCAAGGCTGTCGAAGGTGCCGAAGACAGCGAGGAGCTTGGCGCGAGCGACCTGCGGGGGCGTGGACTCTCGGACAAGGATCTTGTCGTTGGCCTGGCGGCAAGCGGTCGTACTCCCTATGTGGTGGGCGGCCTTGTGTACGCCAAGGCAACTGGGTGCAAGACCATTGCAATTGCCTGCAACCAAGGGTCGAAGATCGGGAAGAGCGCAGATCTTGCCATTGAACCCGTGCCCGGTCCCGAGGTACTGACCGGCTCAACGAGGCTCAAGGCGGGAACGGTTCAAAAGCTCATTCTCAACATGATTTCGACCGGTGCCATGGTCAAGATCGGCAAGGTATACCAAAACCTGATGGTCGATGTGCAGCAGACGAACGAGAAGTTGGTGGTGCGCGGCCAGAACATCGTGATGGAGGCGACCGGCTGCACGCGCGAGTGCGCTATTCAGGCGCTTGCAGATGCCGGCGGCCACGTAAAAACCGCTATTGTCTCGGTACTGCTGGACTGCGATGCCGAGCAGGCTGCGGTAGCTCTTGAGCGAGCGCGAGGCCATGTCCGTGCTGCGGTGAGTGGCCATGAGAAGAGCGATGCCGATGCCCAATAGGTGCGCGGCGTGAGCTGATATGACATCCAGACGAGATACCCAATACAAGGAGGAGTTATGACGAACAAAGAGCTGGCTCAAAAGCTGCTGGACCTTTTGGGCGGTAAAGACAACGTGCTGGCAAACGCGGCGTGCATGACGCGCCTGCGCGTGACCGTCAAAGACACGGGCAGCGTCGACGCGGAGGGCATTAAGGCACTCGAGGGCGTGATGGGCCTGGTCGAGGACGACACGATGCAGATCGTGCTGGGTCCGGGCAAGGTGAATAAGGTGCTCGAGGAGTTCTCCAAGCTCACCGGCCTTGCGAAAGGCGTTGCCGACGAGAGCGTGGTTGACGCTGCGGCCACAAACAAGGCCGCGCAGAAGGCAAAGTACGAGTCCAAGCCGGTTCAGGCCTTCCTCAAGAAGATTTCCAATGTCTTCGTTGCCCTGCTTCCCGGCATCATTGCGGCTGGCCTCATCAACGGTATCTGCAACGTCATTAACGTCTCGACGGCAGGCGCGCTTGCAGGCGAGTGGTGGTACCAGGGCATTCGTTCCATGGGCTGGGCCCTGTTTGCCTATCTGCCCATCTTGGTGGGCTATAACGCGGCACGTGAGTTTGGCGGCTCCGCTGCGCTGGGCGGCATCGCCGGCATGATGTGTATCGCTAACAGTGCCATGCCCCTGCTTGCGCCTGGCGCGGCCGATCCTGCCACTGCCATTCTGCTGCCGCTCACCAATGCGCAGTACAACCCCGCAGCGGGCGGCATGATCGCGGCTCTTATCGCTGGCGCATTTTTTGCCTGGATGGAGCGTCAGATTCGCAAGGTTATGCCCAACGCACTCGATACATTCTTGTCCCCGCTGCTGGTGCTCATCATCGGCGCCTTTGCTCTGATGCTCGTCATCCAGCCGGTTGGCGCATGGCTGACGACTGCCATCTTTAGCGTTTTGACCTTTATCTTCGAGAAGCTGGGCGTCCTGGGCGGCTATATCCTGTCGGCAGGCTTCTTGCCGCTGGTTTCCGTCGGCCTGCATCAGGCGCTCACGCCGATCCACGCTATGCTCAACGATCCCGACGGCGCTACCAAGGGCATCAATTACCTGCTCCCCATCCTTATGATGGCTGGCGGCGGCCAGGTCGGTGCCGGTTTGGCGCTGTACTTTAAGACCAAGAACGCCAAGCTCAAGAAGTACGTCGCAGAGTCCATTCCCGTTGGAATCCTCGGTGTGGGCGAGCCTCTGATGTATGCTGTTACGCTGCCGCTCGTTCGTCCGTTTGTAACGGCCTGCCTGGGTGCCGGATTTGGCGGCGCGCTCGCGGCGCTGCTTCACATCGGCACGGTTTCTCAGGGCGTTTCCGGTCTGTTTGGCCTGCTGATCGTCGTTCCTGGTCAGCAGCTCGGCTACGTTGCCGCTATGCTGCTTGCCTATGCCGCCGGCTTTGTCCTGACGTGGTTCTTTGGCGTCGACGAGCAGAAGATCAACGAGTTCTTTGGCGAGTAGTTTGATATCGCGAGCCGTGTTGCTCAGGGCTCGCGGCGCGCGGCAGATTTCTTGATGCTATGGTTGTGCCGGCGGGGCTAACTGCTCCGCCGGCCTTTTTTAAAGGAGTGTTGAAGCGTGAAAACGGGTATTTCGATTTATCTTTCCAACCCTCTGCAGGATATTGAGCGGACGATTGAACACGGTGCCGCGGCGGGTGCGCGCTATGCGTTCACCTCGCTGCATATTCCCGAGGATGGGGGAGCGGCGTATACCGATAAGGTCCGTCATGTGCTGTCGCTGCTTTCCGCCCGCGGCATTGCGCTCATTGCCGATGTGGGGCCGCGCACGTGCGATTTGCTCGGGCTTGAGCGCATCGAGGACCTGCGCGATCTGGGGTTGGAATACCTTCGTTTGGACTATGGCTTTAGCGCCCGGCGGGTCGCGGAGCTGTCCGGTGTATTTCGCATTGTGGTCAATGCATCGACGGTGAGTTCTGATGAAATCGCATCGTGGCGTGAGGCCGGTGCCGATGTGACTCGTTTTGCCGCCTGCCACAATTTTTACCCCAAGCCTTATACCGGTTTAGCTCTGGAGGACATTGCTCGGGTGAATCTTCGTCTTGCGGCGCTTGGATTCGAAATCATGGCTTTTGTGCCGGGCGATGCCAACGTTCGCGGGCCGGTATTCGAGGGACTGCCGACGGTCGAGACGCAGCGCGGTCGCGCGTCAAAGGTTGCCCTCAATATGCTTGAGCTTGCACATGGCGCCGATTGCGACATTGTGTTGGTCGGCGACCCCGATCTTTCCGATGCGGGCTGGGCGCAGTTTGCTCAAGTTTCCGCCGGATACGTGGACCTGCAATGCGAGCTTGAGCCCGGTTATGCCTATGTGCGCGGGCAGATTCATCACGACCGGCCCGACTCGAGTGTCCTCATCTTTAGGTCTCAGGAGTCACGTACGACGCATAAGCCGGATTCCGTGCCGACGGATGCCGGAGCCGGCCTGCCGCGAAAGGCGGGGTCGATCGCTGTGAGCAATAGCGGATATGGGCGCTACGAAGGCGAGCTTGAGATTGCGCGGGTCGATCTTCCCGGTGACGAGCGCATGAACGTTGCGGGCCATATCACGCCCGAGGCAATGGAGCTGCTGCCGTTCATCAAACGCGGATTCGGGGTACGGTTCGTTTAGCGTGTGACCCGTGGGCTACAATTGGCCCATCATACGAAGGCGCCTCGTGTGGCGTGTGCCCGCGTTGGCCGATCTATATTCGGAGGATTCCCATGACCGTACTGTTTGTTGAATATCCCAAGTGCTCGACCTGTAAGAAGGCCAAGGCATGGCTGGACGAACACGGGGTAGAGTATATCGACCGCGATATCGTTTTGGACAATCCCACGGCTGATGAGCTTGCGACCTGGATTGCTCGTTCGGGACTGCCGGTGCGGCGCTTCTTTAATTCGTCGGGCATGAAATATCGAGAGCTGGGCCTGAAGGCGCGTCTAGATGCGGGCATGACGGATCGGGAGTGCTACGAGCTGCTGGCGACCGACGGCATGCTGGTCAAGCGTCCGCTGTTGGTGGGCGACGACTTTGCGATTCCCGGCTTTAGGGAAGCAGCTTGGACCGAGGCGCTGCTGTAGCGGCTGCGGAAAGTGCGACCCGTTTTGAGCGCTCGGGGTGGGACGTGTTTTCCATCGGAGGGCTCGCTCGGCTCAATCCTTGAGCTGTGCCCATTCGTGCGGACCGTAGACCTTTACGTGCTTGTTGGGCTTGCCGCTCCAGTACTCCTCGTCCATAAAGGGCAGATATGCCTGAACACCGGGGCAGATAAAGGGAATCCGCTGCTGTTGCAGTCGCTCGCGTTGGCGCTGCTCCAGGTGCGCCTCGGATATGACAGTCGGCATACCGGACAGCTCGACGAGGCTTGCCTGGATTCGCTTAAGGTCGGGGAGTCCCGCGTGCCATGACATCCGCATGATCAAAAAGGATGCACGGCGGTATTTTGCCTGCATCACCGTGATGGCGGGGCGCAGGGTGGGATGGATTTTGTCCCGTTCGGGCCAAAGGTCAGCAGTGATCTCGAGGCCCAGGGTCTCCCATAGGTAATCAAGCTCTTCGTCCATGGCGCCTCGATATCTACGTGATCATTGATACTTCGATTGTGTTGCCTGGTGCTATCGTTTTCGCGGTAGAATCTGCCAACGGTTGACGGCTACCGCTCGCGGCGTTTTGCCCTTCGTGTGCAGCGGTCGACTTCACAGGTCCTTCACGTGTCGGCCGTATTTGACTGAATTTCAAAAAAGTCAAAATTGGGGCTTGCGTCACGGCCGGACTTCCCGTATATTTCTTTCTTGCGCAAAGGCACAGCCGAGCGCAGCGATGCAGTCATTGGGATGTCGTCTAATGGCAGGACAGCGGATTCTGGTTCCGTCAATGGGGGTTCGACTCCCTCCATCCCAGCCATTGCATTTGCTACATATGGCCCGTTCGTCTAGCGGTTTAGGACGCCGCCCTCTCAAGGCGGAGATCACCAGTTCGAATCTGGTACGGGCTACCAAAATTGAACGCCCGGGCCTCGTAAGAGACCCGGGTTTTGTGTATTGACCGATATTTAAGGCGCGCGTTGAGTCTGCCGCCCGGACCGAGGAGTTGTCATGGACCTGCCTATCAGCTTGGAAGACATCACGTATGCCGAGAACTATCTGGCGCAGGGCGACCTGGCTACGGCGACGCCGCTGCTTGAGCGTCTGGTGGAGCTCGCCGAGGAGTATATCGACGCTGAGTGCAAGACGGAGGAGAAGCGCCAGTACTTTAGCTTCGACAGCAAGTTTGAGCGCCTGGCCTATCGCCGCGTGGAGAAGGATCCGCGCGAGCTGGTGCAGGTCGAGGTTCCCTTTGACCGCCTGTACTCCGACATGGCGTTTGCCTACATTCGCCAGCAGGATTATGTGAGTGCTCGGAATGCCCTGATGCAGGCCGTGCGTTGGGATCCCATGAACTGCAACTATCGCTTGGACTTGGCCGAGCTGTTCCGCGCGCTCGAGGACAAGCAGGAGTGGGCATCGCTCTCGTTCTCGGTGCTGGAGCGCGCGAGCGACGGTAAGTGCGCCGCACGCGCCTACACCAATTTGGGTCAGTACTTCTTGGAGCCCGAGACCGAGAACATTTCGGCTGCCGTGGGCTGCGCGCGTCTGGCGCTGCGCCTGGCGCCCAATGATGCGCATACGACGCGCCTGCTCAACAAGATCCATACCACCTATCCGGATGTCGCGGACGAGAGTGACGACCATGTGATGGGTGAGCTCGCCCTGCAGGGCGTGCCGACCTCGCCTTCGGCCGAGATCGCCATCTGCCTGATCATGTGCGCGACCGATGCTGCAAGCGACGGCGACAAGCAGGAGGCTACGCGTCTGACGGTCCGTGCCCGCGACCTGGTGGGCGAGGAGGCATGCGCGGCGATTATCAAGCTGGTGCGCGAGAGCGATGCCGAGCTTAATGCCGAGCGCAGGGCAAAGCGCGAGGCTGCGGGCTCAAACGCCGATGGCGCCAAGGAGGCCGGCGATGCCCAGTAAGCGCGAGCGCAAGCTCATTTCCAAGAATCGCTCGGCACATCACGAGTACTTTATCGATGAGACGTTTGAGTGCGGTATTGAGCTGAGCGGCACCGAGGTCAAGTCGATTCGCGAGCGCGCCTGCCAGATTACCGATACCTTTGCATTGATTCGTGGCGGTGAGTGCTGGCTCGTCGGCCTGCATATCCACCCTTATAGCCATGGTGGCGTGTGGAATCGCGATCCCGACCGTCGGCGCCGTCTGCTGCTGCACCGCAAGGAGATCGACTTTCTTGACGGCAAACTTCGCAACCGTGGTTATGCGCTGGTTCCGTTGGAGCTCTACTTTAATACCGACGGTCGCGTAAAACTGCTGCTGGGCCTAGGCCGCGGCAAGAAGCTTTACGACAAGCGCGAGGATATGGCCAAGCGCGATGTCCAGCGCGAGATCGACCGCGCCCTCAAGGAGCGCAATCGCTAGGCGTTCTGTATAAGTTGCGGTGGAATACGGACTGTTTTGCCTGTTTGAGGGGCTATTCAGTCCTTATTTCACCGCAACTGCGGGCGTCTCATCTTGCTTATACTGTTTTGACACATATGTCTCAAAGGTGGTGTCCGTTGTGGGCGCCGCCTTTTTTGTGGGTACATACATCCATGAGGTTCCAACCCGGGTTAGGGGAGTGATTGTTATGGACAAAACTGCGTTCTTTACCATGCCGAGCGGCCTGTACGTGGTGAGCTCCGCGGCAGACGGGCTGCGTGCCGGCTGCGTCATCAACACAGCGGTGCAGGTGACGTCCATGCCGCCGCGCATTTCGGTTGCAGTGAACAAGGACAACGTCACCTCGGGCGTCATCGCTTCGGCCAAAGCGTTCGCGCTGACCGTGATCGATCAGACCGCCGATATGCTCTACATCGGTAACTTTGGGTTCCGCACCAGCAGCGATTATGACAAGTTTGCCAAATACGAGACCCGCGAGACGGCTCTGGGCATGCCCTATGTGCCCGAGCACGCGGCGGCCCTGTTTAGCTGCCATTTGATCGACACTGTGGATGTTGGCACGCATCTGCTGTTTATCGGCGAGGTCGAGGATGCCGAGCGCTTGAGTGACGAGACGCCGCTCACCTACGATTACTACCATAAGGTCCTGAAGGGCAAGACGCCTCCGAAGGCGTCCTCGTATCAAGGCTAGAAATGTTTTAAAAATACTTGCATTATATTATTGAGAATCTATACTGATAAATGAAGTACATCACCAGTCGCGTTCGAGAGGAGAACATCATGGCTGAGGAGAAGAAGACGTATAAGTTCGTGTGCGTCGTTTGCGGTTACGAGGTTGAGGTCGATACGCCCGAGCTGCCCGAGGATTATGTGTGCCCGGTGTGCGGCGTCGGTCCCGATCAGTTTGAGCTCGTCGAGGAGTAGCTCGCAGACACACGGCGAAAGCCGAACATAGCTCTGTCCAAGGGCCTCGGTCGAATTCTCGGCCGGGGCCCTTTTCCTCCGCCCCCAAGGGATCACGGTTGCTGTTGGCCGATCCTGTCTGTTGTGAGTCCGGCCGACCTTTTGTCTTAACCTGCCACATCTAACGGCTCAAAACGGGTCTACGTGTTACAGATTGAGACAAACGGAGCTGTCCCTCGGAATGATCTCGATCTGTAACATCTAGACATCAAAAGCGGGTCTAGATGTTATAGATCGAGACGTTTGCCTGGGTAGGTGCCCCGTCCCATTACATCCCCGTTAGCAACACGACATCGAGAATCGTCACGATGGCACCGATCCCTACGAGCAGCGCGTTGAGTGGGCGCGAGTTGGCGTATTTGCCCATGACGCGGGGTGAACTGGTGAGCCGTATGAGCACAAAGACCGTAATCGGCAGTTGAAGCGACAGCAGTGCCTGACTCCAGATGAGACCTTCAAAAGGATTTGGGACGACCGGGCATGCCGTCACTGCGCCGACGAAACAGGACGCCACCCCGATCGAGGAATGTCGGTCGTGGATGTCGTATTCCTCGTCGAACATGCCCGCGGTGATGGTGCCCGCCGCCATGCCCGCCGTCACACTACTCGAGAGGCCCGCAAACAGCAGCGCTACCGCAAAGATGGTCGAGCTCGCCGGGCCCAAGATGGGGGAGAGCGTGGCCGCTGCGACGGCGAGGTCGTCTACGACCATGCCGTGCGCAAAGAAGGTCGTTGCGGCAAGGATGACCATGGCCGAGTTGATTGCCCAGCCCACGCCCATCGAAAAGATCGTGTCGAAGAGCTCGTAGCGCAGACGTTCTTCGATAACCTGCTCGCCTTGGCCTTCGAAGTGCATGGATTGGATGACCTCGGAGTGCAGGAAGAGATTGTGTGGCATAACGACCGCACCCAGGACACTCACGATGATCGCGGCAGAGCCAGTGGGCATACTGGGCGTGATCCAGCTTGCGGTTGCTTGCGGCCAGTCGACTTTGACCAGCGCGAGCTCTGCTAAAAACGAGAGTCCTACCACACCCACGAAGGCGATGATCCAGCGTTCGGCGCGCTTGTAGGAGCTCGTCATGAGCATCGCCATCGATACTGCCGCCACGATGACGCAACCCGCGCGCACGGGCAGCCCAAAGAGCATTTGAAGGGCAATCGCGCCACCCAGGACTTCGGCCATGGCGGTGGCGACAGTCGCGAGATAGGCACTGGCGAGTACCGTGCGTCCAACGAAGCGGGGGAGGTAACGTGTCGTGGCCTCGGCAAGGCAGGTGCCCGTGGCGATACCCAGGTGCGCCGCGTTGTGCTGCAGCACAATGAGCATAATCGTGGACAGCGTGACGATCCACAGCAGCGCGTAGCCAAACTGCGAGCCCGCGGCCATATTGGAGGCCCAGTTGCCCGGGTCGATAAAGCCGACGGTCACGAGCAGCCCGGGGCCGATATGCCGCGCGATGTCTAGACCTCCGTGACCGCCGGTGCGTCGGGAGCCAAAGTGTTGTTTGAGATGGTTGAGCATGGTGCGCTCCTGTGTGCCGTTTGCTTGACGCCGCAAAGGATACCCGTTTTAAGCTTAAAAGTTAACCAAGACTAACAAAATTGTTGTATTTGAATGGGATGGTGAAAGGGGGCTGCCGAAATGTCTCGATCTGTAACAACTAGGGATGGAAATTGGGCCTAGGTGTTACAGATCGAGACAGGAAGAAATGGTCCTATGGAAAATCTCGATCTGTAACAGTTAGCTGCAAAAACCGGCCCTTCATGTTACAGATTGAGACATTTGGAACCGTCTCTCGAAAACATCTCAATCTGTAACAGTTAGTCGTCGAAATTGGGTCTTACTGTTACAGATTGAGATGTTTGAAGGGGTGAGTTTGCAGGTCGAACTTGGGGCCTATGTTTTCGCCCTTGAGGTCGGCGGTGCCCACTCGTAAGGTGTGCGTTACGCGATTGTTTCGAAACGGGTGGGAAACACAACGGGCCGGCGATGCTCCTAGTATGCCTATTCAACTGACTGTCTAATATCTAGGGGAGGATCGCGATGCAGGCAGATTCCGCTCAGCAGCAGGGCCTTTATCGCCCCGAATTCGACCACGATGCATGTGGCATCGGCGCGCTTGCCGATATCAACGGTGAGCGCCATCACCAGATTCTGGACGACGCGCTGTCCATTCTGGTCAACTTGGAGCACCGCGGCGGCACGGGACTCGAGAAGAACACCGGCGATGGCGCTGGCATCCTGTTCCAGGTTCCGCATCACTTTTTTCGTAAAGAGGCTCAAAAGTGCGGCCAGATTCTGCCGGCAGAGGGCGACTATGGCGTGGCCATGCTGTTCTTCCCACAGGACGACAAGGGCGTAGAGGATGCCCGCCGCGTGTTTGAGGAAGGCTGTGCCGAGGCCGGCGTGCCGCTGCTCTTTTGGCGTGAGGTGCCGGTCGACCCGCACGACCTGGGCGAGACGGCCCGCGCCTGCATGCCCACCATCTTGCAGGCTTTCCTGGGCCGCCCCGACGACACGCCCGCCGGCGATGCCTTCGAGCGTCGCCTGTACGTGTGCCGCCGCACCATCGAAAAGAAGGCCGACGCCGAGTTTGCCCTGCGCGACAAGATCTTCTATGTGTGCTCCATGAGCTCTCGCACCATCGTGTACAAGGGCATGCTGGTCGCCACGCAGATGCGCCGCTTCTTCATCGATCTCAACGACGCCGCCGTCAAGACGGCCGTGGCGCTCGTCCACTCGCGCTACTCCACCAACACCACGCCCAGCTGGGAGCGCGCGCACCCCAACCGCTTTATCATCCACAACGGCGAGATCAACACCCTCAAGGGCAACGTCAACTGGATCCGCGCCCGCGAGCCCAACCTGTACAGCCCCGTGCTGCAGCACGATCTTGAGCGCGTGATGCCCATCATCAACCGCGAGGGTTCCGACTCCGCGATTCTGGACAACGTGCTTGAGTTCCTGGTCATGAACGGTCGCCCGCTCACGCGTGCCGCGTCCATGTTGCTGCCCGAGCCGTGGGACCACAACGACAGCCTGAGTGAGGAGCGCCGCGCCTACGACGCTTACCAGTCCATGCTCATGGAGCCGTGGGATGGCCCGGCGGCCATCGCCTTTACCGACGGTCGCACGCTGGGTGCCGCCCTCGACCGTAACGGCCTGCGCCCGGCTCGCTACTACGTGACGCGCGACGGTCGCTTTATGCTGGCAAGCGAGGTGGGCACCATCGAGGTGAGCCCCGAGAACATCCTGACGAGCGGCTGTCTGGGGCCGGGCCAGATGCTCGAGGTCGATTTTGCCCGCGGGCGCGTCATCTACAACGACGAGCTGCGCGCCCGTTACGCCAAGGAAAAGCCCTACCGTGATTGGATTGCCGAGGAGACGCTGACCGTCGACGTGCTCGATAGGCCTGCCGCGGCAACGCCCGCCGAGGACGCCGAGGTGCCCGCCGCCGTGCGTATGGCCAAGCTCGGCTACCACTGGGATGACGTCGACGAGGTCGTGCGCCCCATGGCCCAGCAGGGCAAGGCCCCGCTCGCCTCGATGGGTATCGATGCGCCGCTGGCTTGCCTGTCCAAGAAGACGCGTTCGTTCTTCGACTACTTCTATCAACTGTTCGCTCAGGTCACGAATCCGCCGATCGACGCCCTTCGCGAGCACATGGTGACTTCGACCACGCTCTACCTGGGCAACCACGGCAACCTGCTCGAGGATTCCCGCACGGCCTGTCAGCTGGTGCGCTTGGAGCGCCCATTGCTCAACGATGAAGAGTTCGAGCATATCTGTGCCATCGACCGTGTTGGCTTTAAGACCCGTCGCTTCCGTGCCGTCTACCGCCGCGATGCCGGCGAGGGCGTGCTGCAGGCTGCGCTCAAGCAGCTCGCCGAGGACGTTGAGGCTGCGGTCCGCGACGGCGTGAACATCGTGGTGTTGAGCGATCGTGCCGGAGCGGGCGAGGTGCCCGTGCCGTCGCTGCTCGCTGTGGGCTGCGTGCACAACCACCTGATCCGCGCCGGCGTGCGTACCTTTGCCGACATCGTGGTGGAGTGCGGCGACGCCGTATCCCCGCACGACTTTGCGGCGCTGGTGGGCTACTCCGCGAGCGGCATCTATCCGTATAACGCACATGCGTGCATTCGCGACTTGGCGGCGCGCGGCGATCTGGACGTTTCTGCCGAGCAGGGCATCGCCAACTACAACAAGGCTGCGACCGCCGGCATCGTCTCCATCATGTCCAAGATGGGCATCTCCACGGTGCAGAGCTACCATTCGGCGCAGATCTTCGAGGCCGTGGGCTTTACGCCGGAGTTCGTTAACGCATACTTCGCCGGCACGGTGAGCCGTGTGGGCGGTATGGGTGTCGAGGACGTTGAGCGCGAGCAAAACGAGCGCTATGACGCCGCGCTCGCCATCCTTAAGAGCCCGGCTCCCGATCAGCTGCCCACGCTGGGTCTGACCAAGTGGCGCCCGCTCGGCGGCGAGGATCACCTGATCGACCCGCAGACCGTCTACCTGCTGCAGACCGCCTGCCGTGAGGACAGCTACGACACCTTTAAGGAGTACAGCGCCCGTCTGCACCGCACCGGCCGTGCCGTGCGCCTGCGCGACCTGCTGGACTTTGATGCCAGTGGCCGTACCCCGGTGGCACTCGACGAAGTCGAGCCCGCGCTCAACATCGTCCGCCGCTTTAACACCGGCGCCATGTCGTACGGCTCCATCAGCAAAGAGGCGCACGAGTGCATGGCCATCGCCATGAACCGCCTGCATGGCCGTTCCAACTCGGGCGAGGGTGGCGAGGATCCGCGTCGCGAGACCCCGCTGGCCAACGGTGACTCCAAGAACTCCGCGATCAAGCAGGTGGCAAGTGCGCGCTTTGGCGTGACGAGCCGCTACCTGTGCAGCGCCTTCGAGATCCAGATTAAGATGGCCCAGGGCGCCAAGCCCGGCGAGGGCGGCCACCTGCCCGGCAAGAAGGTTTATCCCTGGATCGCCGAGGTCCGTCAGTCCACACCCGGCATCGGCCTGATCTCGCCTCCGCCGCACCACGACATCTACTCCATCGAGGACCTAGCAGAGCTGATCTTTGACCTTAAGAACGCCAACCCCGGCGCGCGCGTGTCGGTCAAGCTGGTCAGCGAGGCCGGCGTCGGCACCATCGCCACCGGTGTGGCCAAGGGCGCCGCCGACAAGATCTTGATCAGCGGCCATAACGGCGGATCGGGTGCCGCGGCGCGCGATTCCATCTGGCACGCGGGCCTGCCGCTGGAACTTGGCCTTGCCGAGGCCCAGCAGACGCTGCTGCAAAATGGCCTGCGCTCACGCGTGGTGCTCGAGGCCGATGGCAAGCTCATGGACGGCACCGATGTTGCCGTCGCCTGCCTGCTGGGCGCCGAGGAGTTTGGCTTTGCGACCATGCCGCTCATCTCGATGGGCTGCTTCATGCAGCGCGACTGCCAGCAGGATACCTGCCCCGCCGGCATCGCGACGCAAAACTGTCGCCTGCGCCGCGGCTTCCGCGGCAAGCCCGAGCATGTCGAGCACTTTATGCTCTTTGTTGCCGAGCAGCTGCGCGAGGTCATGGCGAGCCTGGGCTTCCGCACCGTCGACGAGATGGTCGGCCATCCCGAGTGCTTGCGCCAGATCGAGGTCCCGGGCAACCGCAAGGCTAACCTGCTGGATCTGTCGCCCGTGCTGGCAAGCGCGACCTGCGAGTTCGGTGCCCATATTCCGGGTGCCGACGGTCGCCACTTCCTGCCGCAGATGGCTGCCGACAGGGAGCTCAACAAGACGCTCGACTCCACGCTGTTCGTGCCCTACACGGCCGATGCCCGTGCGCACCTGCGCCCGATTCGCTTCCATGCCGACATCGCCAACGTTAACCGCTGCGTGGGCACCATCTTGGGCAATGCGGTGACCAAAGCACATCCCGAGGGCCTGCCCGCCGGCTCCATCACCATCGACTGCGACGGTTCGGCCGGTCAGAGCTTTGGCGCCTTCCTGCCGCGCGGCATTACGCTCAACGTGTGCGGCGACGCCAACGATTACTTTGGCAAGGGCCTTTCGGGCGGCGAGGTGTCTGTGCGCCCCAACCCGCATGCGACCTACAAGTTCGACGAGAACATTATCGTGGGCAACGTGGCGTTCTTTGGTGCCACGAGCGGCCGCGGCTTTATTAACGGCCTGGCAGGTCAGCGCTTTGGCGTGCGTAACTCCGGTGCCACCGTGGTGGTCGAGGGCTGCGGCAACCACGGCTGTGAGTACATGACGGGCGGCCTGGCGCTCATCCTGGGCGAGGTCGGGCAGAACTTTGCCGCCGGTATGACGGGCGGCGTGGCCTATGTCTTTGACCAGTACGGCACGCTCGATGCCCGCGTGAACCACGAGAGCGTTGAGCTCAAGGCCCCGACGGCCGGCGAGCTGGCGCAGATTCGCGAGCTCATCCAGGAGCACGTGGACGCGACACAGAGCCCACGCGGCATCAAGCTGCTCTACAGCTTTGAGACGATGAGTAAGCACTTTGTGAAGGTCATTCCGACCGAGTATGAGCGCGTGCTGGCGATTGTCGCCGCGGGCGAGGCTGCCGGCAAGACGCATGCGCAGGCCGAGGAGCTGGCGTTTGACATCGTGACCGGTCGCGCGAGTGACGCGGATGTTGCTCGCTTCGATGTTGCGGGCGGTGCTGCGGGTGCTGCGTCCGTGGCTGCCAGCTCTGTTGCTTCGACCAAGAAGGAGGCGTAAGTGCCATGGGTAAGCCCGGTGCTTTTCTTGATATCGATCGCGTGACCCACGAGCTTCGCCCCGTGGAGGAGCGCAGCCGCGATTTCGATCCGCTGTACGTGGAGATCGACGACGACGCGCGCCGTGCCCAGACGAGCCGCTGCATGATGTGCGGCGTGGCGTTTTGCCAGATGGGCGCGAGCTTTGGCAAGGCACGTCCGAGCGGCTGCCCGCTGCACAACTTGATTCCCGAGTGGAACGAGCTGGTGTACCGCGGCCGCTGGGATGAGGCTGCCGAGCGCCTGTCGCTCACCTCGCCCATGCCTGAGTTCACGAGCCGCGTGTGCCCGGCACTGTGCGAGGCCGCGTGCAACCTGGGTTCGGTCGATGGCCAGCCCACGACGATCCACGACAACGAGCGCGCGATCAGCGACCATGAGTGGGCAAATGGCGGTCCGCGTCGCTTTGAGCCGGCAGGGGAGGGCGCACCCGCGGTTGCCGTGGTGGGCTCCGGTCCTGCTGGTCTGGTGGCGGCATGGGAGCTTGCACGTCGTGGCGCCCGCGTGACGGTGTTTGAGCGCGACGACCGCCCGGGCGGTCTGCTCATGTACGGCATTCCTAACATGAAGCTCGAGAAGTCCGTGGTCGAGCGTCGCGTGGCGCTCATGCGCGAGCTAGGCATTGTGTTTGAGCTGGGCGCCGACGTGAGCGATCCCAAGGTTACCGCCAGGCTCGACGACTTTGACGCCGCCGTGGTGGCTGCCGGCGCCCGTGCTCCGCGTGGACTTTCGGCTGCGAACATTGATGCCCCGGGCGTGGTGTATGCCGTGGACTACCTGACGGCTTCGACCGTCTCGGTGCTCGATGGCGGCAAGCCCGCGGTGAACGCACGCGGCCTGGACGTCGTGGTCATTGGCGGTGGCGATACCGGCAACGACTGCGTGGGTACCGCGGTGCGTCAGGGCGCGCGCAGCGTGCGCCAGTTTGAGTTCTTGCCGGCTGCGCCCGATAAGCGCGCGGCAGGCAACCCCTGGCCGCAGTGGCCCAACGTTAAGAAGACCGATTACGGCCAGCAGGAGGCTATCGCTGCGATGGGTGGCGAGATGCGTGCCTGGGCCGTGGATACACTCGAGGTGCTGCTGGACAAGAAGGGTGCGGCTGCGGGTCTGCGCGTGGTCGATCTGGACTGGTCGGCGGGAAAGCCCGAGCGCATCGCGGGCTCCGAGCACGAGGTGCCAGCGCAGCTGGTGCTCATCGCCTGCGGCTTTACGGGTCCGGAGTACGGTGTGTTCGATGCGGTGAGCGTGCCTGTTGCCACCGCTGGTCGTCCGCTGCCGGTGATGGCTGCCGAGGGCTCGCATCTCGCGGCTCGCACGGAGGGCGTCGCCGCGGATGCCGCGCCGGTGTATGTGGCGGGTGATGCCCGCAACGGCAGCTCGCTCGTGGTGAGCGCCATGGCCGATGCCCTGGCCTGCGCAGCCGAAGTCGCCGAGGCGCTGGAGCTGTAAAGTAGTCATTTAAGAACGTCCCCAATGACTAGCCATTTTTTTGTCTAGTCGTTGGGGACACTCTTTGCGAGTAATTTGCTCGTTTGTCGACGTGCGGGTGTTCATTTGTCGACTTCTTGGGCTGTGGTCACCTGTTGTTTCTGTGGTGGCTGCGGGCATCTGGCTCAAAAGGGCGGGTTGGCCGTCGATGTTTACCTGCGGTTTTGTTGCGGCACGCATTTTCGGTCAAGCTTTTCGTCAAGTGTTTGGTCAGCATCTGGTTTGCAGCCGGAGGCCTATTTTGCCCGCGCTGGTCGTGGCTGCCCACCCTCCTCGTAAGCTCAAATTGAGGTCCATCAGTTTGAGGAGGATGCCATGACTGACCACGCTTTTGACCGAGCAGAGCTGGCTGAAGCCGTCGGCAACGATATTGCCGACATGGCTCACTTTTGGATGCTGCGGAAGTTTCAATTCCTGGAGCCGGCGCGCGAACAGTTCGAGATCATTGTCGACCCGTGGCTCAGCTATTGCGCCGAGCCTTCGCAAAACGAAATCATGGCCTACAACATGGCGTTTACCGATTGGCTGCTGTTTGAGCGCCCCTATCGCCATGGCAAAACGCTGCTCGAGCTATATGTTGACGAGCCGCCGGCATCGCTTTCGCCTGCCTCGCTCAAGCGGCTCGAGCAGGTACGCGACACGCAGTATTTCTCGCGCTTTGGCATTTTGGACAAGAATCCTGCGTCCGGCATGGTCGTGCTGAAGGACACGCGCACCGATCATCGCTTTGATGTCTACGATTCGCATATCGTGCAGAAGGAGCACTGGAGTGACGGCGCGATTGCGGTGCGCCTCGCCTGCGTCGACGATGTCTGGCTTACGGCGGGACAGCTCTACCTGTATGACATCGCGCGGCTGAGCGATACGGCGGTCGATGGGCCGGGTGCGGTGCATCCGGAGGACCTGCAGGACGGCTTTGACACCTCGTGCATCTGCTTCTTCTTGCGTCTGGTCCGCGACATCATGGGCGCCCAGGGGCGGTACGTAAAGTCGCTCAACATCTACGAGCAGGAGTGGGAGTAGGGGATGGGTAGTTGTCGCCTGCCTTGCCTTTTGCCTTTTTGTCTCGATCTGTAACGTTTGGGGACAAAAAACCGGTCTACCTGGTACAGATCGAGACGTTTGTCGGCGGCAGCAGCGGCGGCGATGGCCCATTTGTCCGATGTGGTGGTGATGGAAGTGTCTAATACCGTTCTCAAACACAAGCATACGGCTCGCAACACGTTGGCGCGGAATAGGATGCTTGCCAGGCTCACGGAGGCGGCTGAACTAGGCGTGCTGCTTGTGACGCACGACAATGCCGAGCTCATGTGGCTGCGGCGTCATGTGGGGACCGATGACATTGCGGAGCCCGAGCCGCATTTGTTCTGCTTTCAACATGATTGGGATACGTTGACACCGGCGGAGCGAGCACTGCGGACCATCAAAGGGCTTGCGGAATTTCATCCCGATTGGGCGTTTTGGGGCTATGACGCGGCGCTTTTGTGGGGTCTGGAGGTGCCGAATGATCTGCTTGGGTCACGATATCTTGTTAAGACAGGTTGCTCGGTGCCGCTGAGCGCAGGATGTCGGCTGTTGCGTCCGCAAGCGGCGGGCGCACTTGAACAAGTTGACGGCGTGCAGGTGACGTCGTTTTGGCGCACGGTGGAGGATTGCCTGCTGCGCGCGCCGTTTTCGTACGGGTTGGCGATTGCCGATTCTGCATTGAGGGCAAGAGGCGTATCGCACGATGGTCTGTGCGAGCGCCTCCGCTCCGATTGCGAGGGCAGACGAGGGTATCGCAGAGCGCAGGTGATCGCGTCGTATGCGGACGGGCTGTCCGAAAACGGCGGCGAGTCTCGTTTTCGGGCGTTCTTTATTGCATACGGTTTTCCGGTGCCAGAGTTGCAGGTGGAGTTTCGCGACCCGCTCGATCCGAGCCAAGTGTTTCGTGTCGACTATTTTTGGCGGCTCGAGGACGGAACATGTGTCATCGGCGAGCTCGACGGAAAGGGGAAGTATACCTTGCAGAACGGCGAGGGTCGGGAGTCGGTCGACCCATTCGTGACAGAGCGTCAGCGGGAATCTCATCTGACAATGCTCGGGCATAAGGTGCTTCGGTTTACGTTTAACGAACTCAAAGACCCGGGGAAGCTGGTCGAGAAAATGAGGCTGGCTGGTATTCCTCGGCAGGCTGAATTGGCTGAGGAGTGGAGATGCCAGTGGTATGGGCGCTGAGAGGTTTTGTCTCGATCTGTAACGTTTAGAGGCTGTTTGAGCTCGTAATTGTTACAGATCGAGACAAGCCGGTGAAACGTCGACCGAATGTCTCGATCTGTAAAATCAAGGGCCTAATAACCCTGTACCTGTTACAGATCGAGACATTTCCCTGGTGTCGCTGGGGTGGGACTGCAACGTATTCCGTCCCCCACATCCCCTCTTTCCTCCGTTAACCGATATGTCTGTGGCAATCGGGCTGCACTGGATAACAATGGACAGATGTTCAAGTTTTCTGAGGGGGAGGAGCTCGATATGGCGTCTGCCGATCGTTCTACGTTGTTTATCAATGCGACCATTCTGGATGGCTCGGAGCATATGGAGCCGCAACCCGATATGGCCGTGGCCGTTGAGCGCGGTGTCATCACGTGGGTGGGGCCGAGTGCTGTGGCGCAGGCGCCTGCAGGTGCCGAGGTCATCGACCTGGCCGGCGCGTACCTCATGCCCGGCCTCATCAATATGCATGTGCACCTGTGCGGCTCGGGCAAGCCTGTCTCGGCCGGCGATGCGGGCGCACTTATGAAGAAGCTCGATAATCCCGTGGGCCGCGCCATCGTCCGCCACATCCTCAAAGGCAGCGCCCAGCAGCAGTTGGCAAGCGGCGTGACCACGGTGCGCGGTGCGGGTGACCCGCTGTTTGCCGATATTGCCGTGCGCAACGCTATCGACGCCGGCAAGTATCAGGGTCCGCGTCTGGTGGCGCCGGGAACGGGTTTCACGGTGCCGGGCGGTCACGGTGCGGGGCTGTTCGCGCAGGTCGCCGATACCCCCGATGAGGCGGCCGAACAAGTGCGTGACTTGTATGCGCGCGGTGCCGACGTCATCAAGCTGTTCGTGACGGGCGGCGTGTTCGACGCGACCGAAGTAGGTGAGCCGGGCGTGCTGCGCATGCCGGTCGAGGTTGCCGCGGCGGCGTGCAAGGCTGCGCACGAGGTGGGCCTGCCGGTTATGGCTCATGTCGAGAGCACCGAGGGCGTGAAGGCCGCGCTTGAGGCCGGCGTCGATACGATCGAGCACGGTGCCCCGATGACTCCCGAGATCTTGGAACTGTACCGCGGCGCCGCGGGCACGCAGCTTGAGGGGCGTGCGCCCAGCGTTACCTGCACTATCAGCCCCGCGCTGCCGTTTGTGCTGCTCGATCCGGAGAAGACCCATTCGACCGACACGCAAAAGAAGAACGGCGACATTGTGTGTTCGGGCATCATCGAGAGCGCCCGTGCCGCACTGGAAGCTGGCGTTAAGGTGGGCCTGGGCACGGACTCGAGCTGCTCGTTTGTGACGCAGTACGACATGTGGCGTGAGGTTGCCTATTTTGCCAAGTACGTGGGCGTGAGCAACGCCTTTGCGCTGCATACGGCTACGCAGATCAATGCCGAGCTGCTGGGGCTGGGCGGCGAGACCGGTACGATCGAGTGCGGCAAGGCTGCCGATATCTTGGTAACGCGCAAGAACCCGCTCGATGATCTGTGCGCACTGCGTGAGCCGACGTACGTGATGTGCCGTGGTGATCTGGTGCGCAAACTCAAGGTGAAGCGTATTCCCGAGGTGGACGCCGAGCTCGACGCGATTATGGCCATGCCTGCCGAGGCGTTGGCCGAGGAGCTTGCCCGCGACGGTGTGGCGTAGACGAGTCAAAGGGACAGCTCCGTTGCCGCATACAAAAAGCCGAGGTCTCAACACGAGGCCTCGGCTTTTTTATCGAACAAATACTTAAGATTTGGGACAAACAAACCTGATTAATTTGTCCCGCGTGCGGGCGCTAGGAGCGGGTTTCCATCTTGGCGTGGCACTTGGGGCAGGTGACGCGGATCTTGCCTTTGCCCTTGGGGACGGAGAGCATCTGGCCGCAGTTGGGGCACTTGAGGTATGCCGTAGTTTTGCGGCCCTTCCACATCTTCTTGGCCGTGCGCTTGGCACGCTCAAAGTCTTCCTTGCTCGTTCCAGCTGCGCGCGAGGTGCTGGCCGCTGCAGTTCCACCGCCCAAGCTGGCGACGAACTTGCCCAAGCCGGGGACGTTCGCGGTCGCGGCGACAAAGGCCGCGTTTTCCTTGCGGCGGGCGTCGATGTTTTTGGACAGGCCGCGCAGCACGCCGAGCACGATCACGGCGATGGCAATCCAGCTGAGCCACTGGATGCGGGCTATCGATCCGATCATCGCGATGACGATGCCGGCAAAACCCATCACGATGGTGAGTTCATCGGCACCATTGCGACCCTTCATAAAGTCATTCATGCAAATTACCTTTCGTTCGATATGCTGCACGCCTTTATACCCGATTTAGAGCAAGGGGGACAGGTTAATCTACACCAAGGTGGTGCAAACATACCTGTCCCCGATACACCAAGATGGTGCAAAGAAGTCTGCCCTCAATGTCCCCAATTACTTGGAGAGCTTGTCGACGACGCGTTCGATCTCGGCGAGCTTGGCGGCTTTGAGGTCTTCGTCGCCCGATTCGATTGCCGAAGTCACGCAGCCCTCGATATGCGCCTTGAGCACGTCGGCGTTAATGCGCGCGAGGAGCGCCTGTGTGGCCATAAGCTGCGTGGAAATATCGACGCAATAGCGGTCCTCCTCGACCATCCGCAGGATGCCGTCGATCTGACCGCGTGCCGTCTTGAGCATGCGGGTCACCGATTTGTGGTCTGCCATCATGGCGGGTCCTCGTTTCTGGTCGGGGGGGTACGTGCGGGTCGTTACGCGGCGGTCACGGACAGGGCGTGGAACTTCTCGCCGGCGCCCTCGACGGCGGCAGCGAGCTGCTCAGCGGTCACGGTGTCGGCGCACTCCACCTGGACGGTCTGGGTCTCGTGATCGGCGTCGGCATCGGTCACGCCGGCTACGTTGAGCAGCGCGGTCTCGACAGTAGCGTCGCAGTGGCCGCACATGAGGCCGGAAGTCTTAATCGTGTAACGCATGGGTATTCCTCTCTGTTATGTCGGCTTTCCCAGGCACCCGACCTTGACCTTCAAGCCGTCGCTCGCGTACCAAAGTACGCGTCGCTCCTCTTTCAGGTCAATCTCGGGCACCTGGAAAACCCGTTCTAAATGGACTTAATGGTGAGCCTATTTTGCCACTTTCGGCTTAAAGGTTCGCAGGCGTAGAGCGTTGCTTACGACGCACACGCTCGACAGGCTCATGGCCGCAGCGCCAAACATCGGCGAGAGCTGCCATCCGGTGAGCGGGAAGAATACGCCCGCCGCCAGCGGAATGCCGATGCCGTTGTAGAACAGCGCCCAGAACAGGTCCTGCTTGATGTTGCGGATCGTGGCGCGCGAAAGCTCGATGGCGCGGGCGACGTCCATGAGGTCGCTGCGCATGAGTACCACGTCGGCGCCCTCCTTGGCGATGTCGGCGCCGGTGCCAATGGCAAGGCCCACGTCGGCGCGCGCCAGGGCGGGGGAGTCGTTGATGCCGTCGCCCACCATGGCGACCTTGCTGCCCGCATCCTGCAGTTCGCGCACGTGGCGTTCCTTGTCGGCGGGCAGGACGTCGGCGATGACCTGCGCACGGTCGAGTCCCACACGGTGGGCGATTGCTTCGGCAGTGACGCGGTTGTCGCCGGTGAGCATGCGCACGTCGACGCCGAGCTTGCGGAGCGCGGCGATGGCCTCGGCGCTCGTCTCCTTGACCTCGTCAGCCACGGCAATGGTGCCGGCAAGCTCGCCGTTCTTGGCAAAGAACAGCGGCGTCTTGCCTTCGGCAGCAAATTGCTCGGCAAGACCCGCGGGCACGGTAACGCCCAACTCGTTCATCAGGCACACGTTACCAGCGGCAATGGCGTTTTGCCCCTCGCGTGCCGTAACGCCACGACCGGGCACGGCAGCAAAGTCCTCGACCATGCGCGCGACGATTCCGCGCGACTCGCACTCGGCCATAATCGCCTCGGCCAGCGGGTGCTCGCTCGAGCGCTCCAACGCGGCGGCCAGCTTGAGCAGTGCCTTTTCGCTCATGGTGGGCGAGCCGTCGGCACGTGCGGCAACCACGATATCGGTCACGGCCGGCTTGCCTCGGGTGACGGTGCCCGTCTTATCGAGCACCACGGCGCCCACGCTGCGCAGGTTCTCTAGCGCCTCGGCGCTCTTAAACAGAATGCCCATTTCGGCGCCCTTGCCGGTGCCCACCATAATGGCGACGGGCGTGGCCAGACCCAGTGCGCACGGACAGCTGATCACCAGCACGGCCACGGCGGAGGTGAGCGCCTCGTTTATGCTGCCGGTCAGTGCCATCCACACCGCAAAGGTTGCGGCCGAAATCACGAACACCACGGGCACGAACACGCCGGCGACCTTGTCGGCCATGCGGGCGATGGGCGCCTTGGTAGCGTTGGCGTCCTCGACGAGCTGGATAATCTTGGCGAGCGACGTATCGGCGCCCACACGCGTGGCGCGGAAGGTAAACGAGCCCGTGCGGTTGACCGTGGCCGCATTGACAGTGTCGCCGGCGGTCTTCTCCACGGGAATGGATTCGCCGGTGAGCGCGCTTTCGTCCACGGCCGAGCTGCCATCGAGCACCACGCCGTCAACGGGGATGGACTCGCCGGGGCGCACACGCAGCACCTGGCCGGGCAGAATGGCATCGACGTCGACGGTGGCCTCGATACCGTCCTCGGCCACGACGGTCGCGGTCTTGGGTGCTAAGTCGATGAGCGCCTCGATAGCGCCGCCGGTTTTGGACTTGCTGCGCGTCTCGAGGTATTTGCCCACGGTGACGAGCGACAGGATGGTGCCGGCGCTCTCAAAATATAGGTTGTCCATGCTCGTCATCATGGCCTCGTGCACCTGACCTGCGGCTAGCTGGTCGGCCATGATGAACATGGCGTAGAGCGACCAGGCGATGGACGCGGTGGCGCCCACGGCGATGAGGGCGTCCATGATAGGCGCGCCGTGCGCGAGCGATTTAAACCCATTGATAAAGTACGCGTCGTTGACATAGACGATGGGGATGAGCAGGACGAGCTCGGTGAGGGCGAGCGTCATGCTGTGGGCATGGTCGGTGAAGACGCCGGGCAGTGGCCAACCGAGCATGTGCCCCATGCCTATGTAGAACAGCGGGATGAGGAAGATGATCGAGACGATGAGGCGGGTGCGCATGGCAGAGGCGGCGGCCTCCAACTTTTTGGTCGGCGACTCCATATGCGCGGCGCCGGACCTGGCTTGCGCACTTCCGCTTTGGACAGCGTCGGTGCCCGTGCTGATGGGCGAGGCCGAGTAGCCCGCGCGGTCGACAGCGGTGCAGATGTCGTCGGAGGTGACCTGCGCGGGGTCGTAGTCGACCATCATGGAACCGGCGAGCAGGTTGACCGCGACGCTTTGGACGCCGTCGAGTTTGCTCACGGCGCGATCCACATGCGCCTGGCAGGCGGCGCATGTCATGCCGCCCACGTCGAACTTATCTTGAGCCATGGTTTCTCCTTTCTGCAGTTCGGTGTTGGAATTGTTAACCTGCCGATACTATACACCCATACCCCCTGGGGGTGTCCAGTGGGGATGAAAATGTATGACATTTCGCTACAGATGCGGGTGGCTGCTCAATCGTTGGCAGCTCATGTCAAACATCTCGATCTGTAACATCTAGCGGGGAAAATGACCTCTAACTGTTACAGATCGAGATTATGTTTTGCGATGTTTGAGTTCGTCTCAATCTGTAACGTGTAGACCCGGTTTTGTCTCGTAACTGTTACAGATTGAGACAATCGGCCCAGGCCCGCCTCGTCCGCTCCGTCATCTGTGGTTTACGTGGGGGCATGCGAAGCACGGGTATACTAACCCGCGGCGAATCTGCTCCATCGCTTAGGGCCGCTGCGTCTGGACGGCGCGTGATAGGGCTGCCAAAGCGATCGCCAGCGTGCTGAGCAACGTCCTCTCTGTGCGCACCCGTTTTTGTATGTATTAGCGCACTACCAAGCACGCCTGCGCGGCCGCATGCCGCGCCCATTGCGCGTGCAGATAAGGAACAACAACATATGCGTAATTCTGTATCCGACGTCACCGACGCCGAGATCCTGGACGAGGCCCGCGAGGCCATGACCCAGGCTGCCTTCGATGCCGCCGATGAGGCCAATGCTGCCCAGGCCGTCGAGTCCGCTACCGAGAGTCTGCCCGCCTTTGACGAGCTGGGCCTTTCCGACGAGATGCTCCGTGCCATCGAGAACCTGGGCTACACGGCGCCGACGCCCGTGCAGGCCGGTTCGATCCCCGTGGTGCTCGAGGGCCGCGACTTGCTTGCCGCCGCTCAGACCGGCACCGGCAAGACGGCCGCCTTTTTGCTGCCGACCATGAACAATCTGGAGCACATCGCTCCTCCCAAACCCGTGCGCGAGCGCGGCGGCCGCAACCGTCGTCGCGGTGCTAAAAAGCCCGAGGGCAACGGCCGCGGCCCCGTGATGCTCGTCATCACCCCTACGCGCGAGCTTGCCCAGCAAATCGACGAGGTCGCAAGCAAAATTGCCGACGTCACCGGCCATGTTGCCGTGACCGTCGTGGGCGGCGTGAGCTACAAGCCCCAGACCGCTGCTCTCAAGTACGGCTGCGACATCCTGGTCGCCACGCCGGGCCGTCTGGTCGATCTGATCGAGCAGGGTGCCTGCCACCTGGACGAGGTTAAGGTCCTGGTGCTCGACGAGGCCGACCGCATGCTCGACATGGGCTTTTTGCCCGCCGTTCGCCGCATTGTGCGCGAGACGCCGGCCGAGCGTCAGACGCTGCTGTTCTCGGCGACCCTCGACGAGGAGGCCGTGGGCGAGATCACCGACCTGGTGAGCGATCCGGCCCGCGTGGAGATCGCGCCGGCTACGTCGACCGCCGACACCGTCGACCAGTTTGTGTTCCCGGTGTCCATCGAGGCAAAGAACAACCTGCTGCCCGAGTTCCTCAAAAAGGAAGGCCCGGAGCGCACTATCGTCTTTATGCGCACCAAGCACCGCGCCGACAGCTGCTGCCGTCGTCTGGAGCGCAAGGGCATCAAGGCCGCCGCGATTCACGGCAACCGCAGCCAGGCCCAGCGCGAGCGTGCTCTTTCGGCCTTCCGCGACGGTACCGTCGACGTGCTGGTGGCAACCGACGTGCTTGCCCGCGGCATCGACATCAGCGACGTGCGCTACGTCGTGAACTTTGACGTGCCGGCCGAGCCGACCGACTACATCCACCGTATTGGCCGTACGGGCCGCGCCGGCGAGCTGGGCTGGGCCATCACGTTTGTGACCGAGCAGGACGTGGATGAGTTCTACGAGATCGAGAAGCTCATGGACAAGACCGCTGACATCTACGAGGCCGGCGACCTGCATGTGGGTCCCAACCCGCCTGCGGTTGATCCAGAGCGCGACCCTGCGGCCTTTAAGGTGAAGAAGAAGACTAAGCGCGGCAAGTCCAAGAGCAAGAAGAAGCTTGAGCAGGCACGTCGCGACGGCAAACGCAACGGCGATGACTACGGCGATGTGGCCGGTCGTTCCAACCGTGGTCGCGACGAGCGTCGCGGCGATGGCGAGCGTCCGAGCCATCCCAAGCGCGGCGGCAAGACCCGCGTGCGCGAGGGCGTTCAGGCTTGCGTGGACGAGGCCGTGGAGAGCGTAGCCCGCGAGGTGGCTGCCGAGGAGCGCGGCGGTGCTGTTGAGCAGGCCCCGCGCGGCAACCGTGCCGAGCGCCGTGCCAAGCAGTTCCAGGGCGAGGCACATCGCCGTCGCCGCGAGGACGAGGACCGCGGCGGTCGTCGCCGTGTTGAGCGCGAGGACGAGGGCCGTGGCTCGCGTGGCGGCAAGCATGGCTCGGGCGATCGTCGTCGTTCCGGTCGCAATGACGAGCGCGGTGGCCGTGACGAGCGTCGTGGCGGCGAGGGTCGCGGCGAGCGTGGCGCCCGCAGCGGTGAGTCCCGTGGCGGCAAGCGCTTTGAAGAGCGCGGTGGCCGCGCCGGTGAGCGTCGCGAGGGTGCTCGCGGCAATGGCGGGCGCAGCGGCGCCGGCCGTTCTGGCGAGTCGCGCGATCGTCGCGATCCGCGTGCCAGCCGCGATCGTCGCGATGACTGGCGCAACTACGACGATACCCGCGAAGAGCGTCGCGGCGGCTACCGTGGTGGTCGCGGCGGCAACCAAGCCGGTTCTCGTGGCGGCCCCGCCGGCGGGCGGGGGGGGGGGGGCCCCGCGCGCCCCACCCCCCCCCCCCCCCCCCCCCCCCCGCCCC
>UQKU01000029.1 GCA_900541675.1 uncultured Collinsella sp.
AGCCGACATAACCGGTGTAGCCTTCACGCAGCGAAGCTGTTGGAATAAATGCGACTTTTTTATTTTCAATTTCTTCCGTTATCAGACTTCCTACACTTGAAAAGTGCGAACATAAAAACATTTTCATCAATATTCTCCTTCATATATAAATTCTTATTTGTTGAACTAAGCCGTGTATACCATACTCTCCAATGAAAGAACGCCCTGATATAGCGTAATTTGCTGTTTTCCTGCGTACGTGCGTACACACTCCACAGGAATTCTAAGGGCCCTGCCCCCTTAGCACACGGACTTTGGAACAAAGTCTAGTGTGTTACGCCTTGCCAGAGGTGTACAGGCTCCCGGTACGCACGTACGCAGCAATTGCCATCAATGCGCCATATAAGTGGCGATCAAGTTCGTATAAAGCGACCTTGGTTCCGCAAAACAAAAGGCAGGATGCCATCACCACGATGACACCCTGCCTCTGTTCGTTCCTGTTTACCGTTCCGAGTAGTCCTTCCGCGCAATTTCCGATAAACAAAAAACGTACCCGAACCCTTTCTCGTAAAGAATCGGGTTCGAGTACGAACTGAATGCTGGAGCAACAAAAAACCACCAGAAAGGTGCCTGTCCCCTTTGTGGTGGTTTTGGGCCAGTCCTAGAGCGTGTGGCCGTAGGCGTTGGCGACCTTGATGGCGGCGGCGAACTTTTCGTCGGTGAAGGGCTCAGGGTTGCCCTGCTTCCACTCGTTGGTGGCGTGCGCGTATTCGCACAGGGCAGGGATATCGGCCTCGGAAAGCCCGACCTGCTCAAGCGTCACGGGCAGGCCCATCTGCTTGTTAAAGGCCGCGTAGCGCTCAAGGTTCTCGGTGTCTCCCGTATAGGCAAACAGCACGAGCACGCCCAAGCTCACGACCTCGCCGTGCAGATAGGTTCCCTCGCGCGGAATGCTGCACGTCGCATTGTAGAACGCGTGCGCCACGCTCGAGTTGTAGTAGTAATCGTTTTGGTTGGTCAGGTTCGAGACATAGCCCGTGTTGACCACGATGTCGAGCGCGATCTGCTTGACGGCCTCGCTCGACAGATTCCGGCGCACGTCCTCAAGACCCTGGACGCCATAAGTAAACAGCGGCTCGGAGCAGGTGTGGGCGAGTGCCAGGCCAAGACCGGCGGTATGCTCCAAATTGCCGGCGCTCGTGGCGTATTCGACCTCGGGCTGCTTAGACAGGGCATCGCCCACGCCGGCCCAGAAGTACTCCGCCGGTGCCTCGGCGATGATCTTGGGGTTGATGAAGATGTGCGCCGGGCGGTTGGGATACGAATAGCCCTCGAGCGAGCCGTCGTCGTTGTAGACAACGGCAATGGCTGTCGCGGCCGAGCAGTTGGAGCAGATCGTTGGTACCGTAAAGACGATCTTCTTGAGCTCGATGGCCGCCGTCTTGACGGTGTCGAGCGCCTTACCGCCACCGCATGCAATGAGCACGTCGGCCTCTTGGCAAGCGGGGGAGTTCACAACCTTGGCGATATTTGCGCGCGTACTGTTGGTACCGTAGACGCGCGTCTCCAGAATCTCGACATCGGTACCTTCAAGTGCTGCCTCGATGCCCGGCAGCGCTGCAGCCAGTGCCCGTTTGCCACCGATGATCGCGACCTTCTTCGCGCCGTACTCGGCCAGCGCGCCGGACAGCTCGTCAAAGCAATCCTCGCCAACGGTATAGTCGCTCATTCCAATCGTGCGCATAGCAACCTTCTTTCGTTCGATAAAGTGCTTTCAGGTATTTTGCTCCAAGAGAAGGTTCACAGCCGCAAGAAATTTCGAACGTATAAAACCAGTGTTGAGGGTTTTTCGCTGGCGGTGACCGTGCTACCATACAGCGCATAAGCGTTGATGGGGACGAGTAGTCGGCCGTCCGCATGCTACAGAGAGCGGGGAGCGCTGAGAACCCGTGCATGCGACCGATGAAAATCACCCCGGAGCTGCGGTCCCAACGGACGTGCCGCGCAGGTTCGTCTTAGTAGACATCGCCGAGATGGTCGTCGATACAGACCAGCCGAGTAACGGATGCGAGCGCGCGGCGACGCGGGCGAGGGCATCTAAGCTGGGTGGTTAAGCGAAGAGCTTTTGCGGGCGTGCAGCCCGTTTGTGGCGCTTCGTCCCAGCTTGTAGGGACGGGCGCTTTTTTGGTGCCCAACGGGCGTGTGCGCCCATGACATGAAAGGGGTACCGTGGCAAACGAGTACAAGCAGACGATGAATCTGCCCAAGACCGGTTTTCCCATGCGTGCCGGTCTTTCCAAGTCCGAGCCTAAGCGACTCAAGGACTGGCAGGACAACAAGGTCTACGAGCAGGTTCTGAAGAAGAACGAGGGTCACAAGAAGTTCGTGCTGCACGACGGCCCTCCGTACGCCAACGGCCCGATCCACATCGGCCACGCCATGAACAAGATCTCCAAGGACATGATCAACCGTTACTGGATGATGCAGGGCTGTGAAGTTCCCTATGTCCCCGGTTGGGACTGCCACGGTCAGCCGATTGAGCATAAGGTTGAGGAGAAGCTCGGCACCGAAAAGTTTAACCAGACCTCCACGGCTAAGATCCGTGAGCTTTGCAACAAGTTCGCTGTTGAGAACATCGAGCTGCAGAAGGCCGGCTTCCGTCGCCTGGGCGTGCTCGGCGACTGGGACAACCCGTATCTGACGCTCTATCACCAGCATGACGCCGCCGACATCGAGGTCTTCAAGGCCATGTTCGACAAGGGCATGATCTATCGTGGCCACAAGCCGGTTCACTGGTGCAAGCACTGCCACACCGCACTCGCCGAGGCCGAGATCGAGTACTCCGACGAGACGAGCCCCTCTATCTTCGTTCGCTTTGAGATGACCTCCAAGCCCGCTGGCCTCGAGGACTTCGACGGCCCGGTCGACTTCATCATCTGGACGACCACGCCGTGGACCATCCCCTCCGACCAGGCCGTTTCCCTTAAGCCCGGCGCCGCCTATGTCGCCGTTGAGCACGATGGCCGTGCCGAGGTCATGCTCGAGGACCTGGCTCCCAAGTGCTGTGAGGAGTTTGGCTGGGAGTACACCCCGGTCATGGTCGACGGCAAGCCCTACGTGGTTCCCGCCGAGACCTTCCACCACATCCACTACAAGCAGCCGATCTTCGACGGCGTTGAGGGCGTAGCGCTGCTGGCCGATTACGTCGGTGTCGATGACGGTACCGGTATCGTCCACAACTCGCCCGGACACGGCGTCGACGACTACTTTGCCTGCCTCAAGGAGGGCATCACCGACATCTGCATGCCGGTCGACGACGACGGCAAGTTCTACACCGGTGAGGAGTTTGGCACCGGTGGCCCCTTCAGCGGTATGGATACCGACGAGGCCAACCCGCACATCATCGAGTTCCTGCGCGAGCGCGGCACCCTGGTCCTCGAGAAGAAGATCACGCACAGCTATCCGCACTGCTGGCGCTGCAAGCATCCGGTGCTCTTCCGTGCCACCGACCAGTGGTTTGTCTCGATGGACAAGACCGGTTTGCGCGAGCAGGCTGGCAAGGAGGTCCGCGAGAACGTCAAGTGGTATCCGGCGCATGCCGCCAACCGCATTGGCGCCATGGTCGAGCAGCGTCCCGACTGGTGCATCAGCCGCCAGCGCAACTGGGGCGTGCCGATCCCCAGCTACACCTGCGCCGACTGCGGCGAGAAGGTCATGAACGACGCCACGCTCGACGCCGTTATCAAGCTCTTCCACGAGAAGGGCTCCGACGCCTGGTTTACCGATGCTCCTGAGAGCTATCTGGGCGAGGCCTGCGTCTGCCCTAAGTGCGGCGGCCATCACCTCAAGGCTGATAAGGACATCCTTGACGTGTGGTGGGACTCCGGCGTGTCTTGGAAGGCCGTCTGCGAGTACCGTCCCGAGCTGGAGTACCCGGCGGACGTCTACCTCGAGGGCTCTGACCAGCACCGCGGTTGGTTCCAAAGCTCGCTGCTCACCTCGGTGGGCGCCAACGGCCACGCTCCGTACAAGGCGGTCGTCTCGCAGGGCTTCACCCTCGACGGCCAGGGCCGTAAGATGTCTAAGTCACTCGGCAACGTCATCGACCCCAACAAGGTCTGCGACGAGATGGGTGCCGACATCATCCGCCTGTGGGTTGCCTCCGTCGATACCAGCTCCGACGTTTCCATCGACCACGAGATTCTCGCTCGTACGTCCGATGCCTACCGTCGTTTCCGTAACACGCTGCGCTTCCTGCTCTCCGAGCTCGAGGGCCAGTTTGAGCCCGAGACCGACGGCGTCGCTTTTGCCGACCTGCTGCCGCTCGACAAGCTCATGGTTGCCCGCCTGACCCAGGTCCAGGCCGAGGTCGACGACGCTTACTCTTGCTACGAGTTCCCGCGCGCCTACCGTGCGCTCTACGACTTCGTGGTTACCGAGCTCTCTAACGTGTATCTCGACGCTCTGAAGGACCGTCTGTACTGCGACAAGCCCGGCTCGCTTGAGCGCCGCAGCGCCCAGACCGTGCTGGCTGAGCTCTTCTCGATGCTCATGCGCGACCTGCAGCCGATCCTGTCCTATACGGTTGACGAGGCCATGGCATATGCGCCTGCTGGCTGCGTCGATCACCAGAAGTACGCCGCGCTGCTCGATTGGTATAAGTCGCCCATTACGGTCGACGAGGCCAACGAGTTTGAGGGCGTGCTCGAGGCTTCGCTCGAGCTCCGTAGCGCCGTGACCAAGGCCCTTGAGGATGCCCGCTCCGCCGGCACCTTCACCAAGAGCCAGCAGGTCCGTGTCAAGGCGGTCGTTCCCGCTGAGATGTATGCGCTGTTGACCGGCGACAAGGCGGTCGACCTGGCCGAGTTCTACATCGTCTCCGATGTTGAGCTGACCCAGGGCGAGGAGCTTTCCGTTGCTATTGAGGCTGCCGAGGGCGAGTGCTGCGACCGTTGCTGGAACTATCGCACCACTGTCGGCGAGTACAACGGCCACGCGCATATCTGCAAGCGCTGCGCTGACGCTTTGTAGGTTACGGCGTTCGTAGAACGCCGTAACCTACCGACGCTGCGCGGGCCGCATTTGGACAATCTGACGTTCAATTTCAAGGGCGCGACCGAAAGGTCAGCGCCCTTTCATTTCACGTCACCTTGTCTCAAATGCGACCTGCTCGCTCATTTATGCTCTACCTGCGGTGTTTCCGTTCTTGGGAGATTTGTCGCTTCTTGCTTGCGTCAATGTATGATTATCTACTGCGTTAAACGGAATTCGATTGTTCTTGAGGGTAGGGGATTTCTTTGGGTCGTGGTGCGGATATGACGCCGTCTTTGCGTTGGCGGTTGGGTGTTGCTGGTGGCGTGGCGCTCGTTGTGTTGCTCGTTGACCAGCTGACCAAGCTTGCGGTTCGTTCCGTGGGCGATGCCCTGCATATGACCGTTATTCCCAGCGTGATCGATTTCCTGTTTGTTCGCAATATCGGAGCCGCCTTTAGCATGGGTGAGGGGCATGGCATCGCGTTTGCCGTGCTGGCGTTGGCGGTCATTATCGCTATTGCCGTGTACCTCGTTCGTGCGCCCCAGCTCGCCCATCTTGAGGTTGTAGGCATGGCTATGGTTGCGGGCGGCGCCATCGGTAACGCGATCGACCGCCTCGCCTTTGGCTTCGTGACCGATTTCATTGCCACCACGTTCATCGACTTTCCTGTCTTTAACGTGGCCGATATCGGCATTACGGTCGGTGTTGTGTTGGCGCTTATCGGTTACATGTTCTTGAGTCCCGCCGCTCGCGAGGTCGATGCGACCGCCGAGCTCAACGCCCGTGACGAGGCCCGCGCCAAACGCAAAGCCAAGCAGCGTGGGGAGCGTGCCCGCAAGATTCGCGAAAGGAATGAGCGCTAATGGCCGACATCCATATTCTCGTTGCCGACGATTCCGCTGGTCAGCGTCTTGACGCCTATCTGGGCGCCAACGATGGCTGTCCCACGCGCTCTGCCTGCGCACATCTGATCGAGGGCGGTGCCGTTGCCGTCAACGGCGAGACCTGCCTATCAAAAAAATATGCCGTGCGCTCCGGCGACCGTATCTCAGTCGACCTGCCCGAGCCGCACGATCCGACCGACGTGATTCCCGAGGCCATTCCCCTCGATATCCGCTATGAGGACGATTATCTCATTGTACTCTCCAAGCAGCGCGGCCTGGTGTGCCATCCTGCGCATGGTCATGAGAGCGGTACGCTCGCGAATGCCCTGGTCTATCACTGCGGTATCGACCATCTGGGCACCGTGCAGGGCGAGGACCGCCCCGGTATTGTGCATCGCCTGGATCGCGATACCTCGGGTCTCATGCTTGCGGCAAAGGACGACGACACCCAGCGCGCGCTCCAAAATCTCATCCGCACGCGTACGCTCGACCGTCGCTATATCACACTTGTTCACGGGCACATCGCCATGGACGAGGGCACCATCAACACCGGCATTGCCCGATCGACGCGCGACCGCGTCAAGATGGCGGTTTCCGATGACCCCTTTGCGCGTCAGGCCATCACGACCTTCAAGGTGCTCGAGCGCTTTGATTCCACGCGTTTCGACGACGGCTACACGCTCGTCGAGTGCCACCTGTTTACCGGTCGCACGCATCAGATTCGTGTGCACATGCGCCATATCAACCACGCCTGCGTGGGCGATCCGCTCTACGGCAAGTGCGACGCGCGCGCCGATCAGGGTCTGACCAGGCAGTTCCTTCATTCCTGGCGTGTGGCGTTCGACCATCCCGTGACGGGAGAGCGCATTGAGTGCCGTGATGAGCTGCCGTGGGACCTTGCCGCGGTTCTGGATGACCTGGCCCCGCGTTCGCTCGGCCGCACTGCCGCCGGTGACGAAATTGTCCCGCAGCTCGGTCTGCTCGAAGCCTAGCCAGTATTAGGTGGTTTCTTGAACTCGGTAAGCCTGCGGTAAGATATACGATTGTTTACGTAACGCGTTGCTGGGAGCCTGCATGCTCGCCTTTTTACAAACCAACACACCCATCGTGATCTTCAACCAGATTGTCGTCACGCTGCTCACGGTCTGCTTTCTGTACCAGGTGGTCTTCTTTGTCATCGGCGCTCTTCGTGGCGAGGTCGCGCCTCCCAAGGCCAAAAAACTCCACCGCTATGCCTTCTTAATCGCGGCGCATAACGAGGAGGCTGTGATCGCCAACCTCGTCCGCTCCATCAAGGACCAGGATTATCCGTCCGAGCTTATCGAGGTCTTTGTGGTCGCCGACGCCTGCACCGACAACACGGCGCAGCTCGCGCGCGAGGCGGGCGCTGTCGTTTATGAGCGCAATGACCTTGCCCGCAAGGGCAAGAGCTGGGTCATGGACTTTGGCTTCGACCGCATCCTTAACGAGTATCCCGATACGTTTGAAGGCTACTTTATCTTCGATGCCGATAACGTCATCGCCCGCGATTACGTCTCCAAGATGAACGATGCCTTTGATCAGGGCTTCCATGTGGTCACGAGCTATCGCAACTCCAAGAACTTCGGCAGCTCGTGGATCTCGGCGGCTAATGCTACGTGGTATCTGCGAGAGGCGCGCTTTCTCAACAACGCGCGTAATATCTGCAAGACGTCCTGCGCTGTCTCGGGTTCGGGTTACCTTATCTCGGCGAGCGTGATCGAGGGCATGCACGGTTGGCAGTTCCATACGCTGACCGAGGATATTCAGTTCACCACGTTCTGCGCCATTCACGGCATTCGCATTGGCTATGCACCGGCGGAGTTCTTTGACGAACAGCCCGTGACGTTTAAGGCTTCCTGGAAGCAGCGTATGCGCTGGACCAAGGGCTTCTACCAGGTGTTCTTTACGTATGGTAAGCACCTGGTCAAATCGACCTTTCGCTACCATCGCTTTGCCGCCTACGACATGTTTATGACGATCGCCCCGGGTATGTTGCTATCTCTGATCTCGATGCTCGCCAATGCCACGTTCCTGATTGTGGGCGGTCTTTCGCACGGCTTCCTGGCCACCGAGGTTGAGATGCAGGCGTGTGCCGCTTCTCTCATTATGACCTTCGCCATGATGTATCAGACGTTCTTTATCCTGGCGCTGCTCACGACCATCTTTGAGTACAAGCACATTCACTGCGCGCAAAAGTGGCGTCTGGTGACCAACCTGTTTACCTTCCCGATCTTTATGTTCAGCTATATCCCCATTACGGTGGCAGCACTGTTCTTGAAGGTCGACTGGGTGCCGACGCAGCACGCCGTGAGCGTTACCCTTGACGAGGTCATGCAAGGCGCCAAATAACCACGATCAAAACCACCACAAAGGGGACAGGCACCTTTGTGGTGGTTTTTGCGTTTGAGCTGCTGCCCAAGGAGGTGTTAGATGGTCTATATTCCGTTTTGGATTTGCATCTTTGCCGGCGCGGCGATTGATGCCCGTGAGCGACGGTTTCCCAATCAGCTTGCCGGCGCGTGTGCGGTGGCGGCGTTTGCAGGCGTTTGGCTCGACAAGGGCGTTAACACGGCGCTTGACCATGCCGGTCTTGCTGCCATCGCCTACCTTGCCCTTATGCTTACTGAGTCGCTCTGGCGTCGTGTTCGCCACGCTCCCGGCATTGGTATGGGGGACGCCAAGGCGCTCTTTGCCCTTTGTACCTTCGATCCCTTGGGTGGTATCGTCGCGTTTGCGGCTGCGCTCCTGGCCCTTGCCGCCGCCTGTCTCATCGCAAAATCGCGCTCCCTGCCATTGCTGCCGTTTTTGGTGCCGATATTTGCCATAATCGAGGTTGTGGGTAGTACGCTGTAACCGTTTGCGCGCCCTTTTTAAGGAGCATGCCATGGCAACCAATCAACAGACAGCCGCCATTAAGGCGCGTATGGATCGCATTCCCGCGGCGTTGTCGCCCGAGTTGGTCGGGCGTATCGCCGCCGACCGCGGCTCAGGTGTCGTTAATCCCTATCGATGTGGTGACGACCAGGTCATTCGACGCTTCGATCGAGCCGCAGATGTGGGCACGCTCATGCGTCCGGCATTTATGCGCGATACCGAAAAGATTTTGCATCTGCCCGCATACACCCGTTATGCAGGCAAAACGCAGGTCTTTAGTTTTCGCAGCAACGACGACCTGTCACGTCGCGGCCTGCACGTGCAGCTTGTTTCGCGCATCGCGCGCGATATCGGACGTGCCCTGGGGCTCAACTGCGATCTGATCGAGGCGATTGGCTTAGGCCACGACTTGGGCCACACGCCCTTTGGCCATGCCGGTGAGCGATTCCTCAACGATATCTATCACGAGCGCACGGGTCGTTATTTTTTCCATAACGTGCAGTCGGTCCGCGTGCTCGACGCGCTGTACGGCCGCAACGTGTCGCTCCAGACGCTCGACGGCGTGCTATGCCACAACGGTGAGTACGAACAGCGTGTGTTTGAGCTTTCGGACATGAGCTCCTTTGACCAGTTCGACCTTACGGTTGAGGATTGCATTGCCACAGGTTACAGCGCAATTGAGCACCTGCGCCCCATGACGCTCGAGGGCTGCGTGGTTCGCATCTCGGATATCCTTGCCTACGTGGGGCGCGATCGCCAAGACGCCATTTCGGCGGGTCTGCTGTCACCCGACGCCTTTGACGATGACCTGGGCGGGGCATACAACAGCTGGATCCTTACGCATGCCTCCATCGATATCGTCGAGCACAGCTATGGTAAGCCACGCATCGAGATGAGCGAGGACCTGTTTGAGGAGATCCGCCGAGCCAAGCGCGAGAACTACGAGAAGATCTATAGCAAGGGCGGCATTGAAGGCGACTCCGAAGCGGAGCTGCGCGAGGCCTTCGAAAAGCTCTACGACCGTTGCCTGCAGGATATAAACGAAGGCGACGAGTCTTCGTATATCTTTAAGCACCACATTTCTCGCATTGAGCGGCAGCTTTTCTACTACGATCGCACCTATGCCTGGCAGGACGACAAGGATCAAGCGGTGGTGGATTACATCGCGAGCATGACGGACGGCTATTTCTGCGAGCTTACGAGCAAGCTGTTCCCGGGATTGAAGTTTCCGCACCGTACCTATATTAACGAACGGTAGTTCGTATTTATTCGGTATACTGTTGGTGGAAAACGTTTTTGATTGACGCACGGGATGGCTATGGACGACCTTTTTTCTGCTTCGACGCGCGAGCGTTCCTTTCAGAATGCGCCGCTTGCGGTGCGCATGCGGCCCAATTCGCTCGACGAGTATGTGGGCCAGCAAAAGGCCGTCGGTAAGGGTTCGTGGTTGCGTGCCGCGATTGAGCACGACGTGCTGTCGAGTGTGATTTTGTATGGGCCGGCCGGTACGGGCAAGACGACGCTGGCACATATTATCGCCAACCATACTAAGAGCGAGTTTGTCGAGGTCAGCGCTGTGACGGGCACCGTAAAGGATCTTCGTCGCGTGATCGACGAGGCTAAGACGCGCCTGAATACGTACGACCGCCGCACCATTCTTTTTATCGATGAGATTCATCGCTTTTCCAAGTCGCAGCAGGATGCCCTGCTGCATGCAGTTGAGAACCGTACCGTCATTATGATTGGCGCCACGACGGAGAATCCGTACTTCGAGGTCAACTCGGCATTGCTCTCGCGCGGTCGCGTGGTGGAACTTGAGCATCTTAAAGACGAGGATATCGCCACGCTTATTGAGCGTGCGCTCGAGGCGCCGCAGGGTTTGAACGGTAAGTTCTCGGCCGATGAGGATACGGTTAAGACCATTTGCACACTGGCAGCGGGTGACGCTCGATCGGCGCTCACGACGCTTGAGCTTGCGAGCGAGATTGCCGTCACGCGCCCCGATACCGAGGGAACGCCCGCGCCGGCGGCGGGGGAGCGCTATCCCATCACTGTTGACGACGTGAAGATTGCCAATCCGCGCCGTGGCTTTTCGTACGACAAAAACGGTGACATGCACTACGACATCATCAGTGCGTTTATTAAGTCTATGCGCGGTAGCGACCCCGATGCCACGATTTATTGGCTCGCGCGCATGATTGACGCGGGGGAGGATCCTAAGTTTATCGCTCGTCGTATTATGATTCAGGCTTCTGAGGATGTTGGCAACGCCGACCCACAGGCGCTTTTGGTGGCACATGCCGCGTTTAAGTCTGCCGAGGTCATTGGCTATCCCGAGTGCCGTATTAATCTGGCTCAGGCTGCTCTCTATGTGTGCTTGGCGCCTAAATCGAACGCGTGCGAGGCTTCGATCGATGCGGCGTTGGCCGATATTCATTCAAGTGGGCTCCGCGAGGTGCCGAGTTATCTGCGCGATCGTCATCGCCCGGGCAGCGACGAATACGGTGTGTATAAGTATCCGCATGATTATCCCGAAGGCTGGGTCGATCAGCGTTATTTGCCCGAGGGGCTGGAGCGCGGTGCGTTTTGGCAGCCTGCGGGCCGTGGCTGGGAAGAGTGGCGCGTAGAGCAAAGCGAGCGCGACCGTAGCGGCAGAGCGCCCAAGTAGGTCCTTGGGACCTCGCACATTCCCTTTGGGTATCTTTCCCCTTCTTTGGGGTACCATGAACAGCGTCTGTATTTCGATTCCTTCGGGAGGCTTGTATGAGTCCCATTCAAATCGCCCTGCTGCTGCTCGCCGTTGCCGGTGTGTGGGCTGTTATCGAGCTCGCGCTCACGCTGCGAAAGACCCGCACCGTCGTTGATTCGCTCGATAAGACCGTGAGCGACCTTAACAACACCATCGCCGAGGCTCAGCCCGTGGTAGCAAAGCTCGATGGCGCTGTCGATGAGCTCACCCCCGCGTTGGCTCAGGTTGAGCCGCTCCTCAAGTCGAGCAAGACCGCCGTCGACGCCCTTACCTCCAATCTCGTAGAGGTCGAAGCTGTGGTTCGCGACATTTCCGAGGTTACGGGCAGCGTGGCCGAGGCCAGCAATGCCGTATCGAGCGTGACTGATTCTGCTGCTGGTGCCGTGCAGAAACTCTTTAACAAGGTGAAGGCTCCCGCGGCCGACGCCGAGCGCACGCTTTCCGCTGCCGCCGAAGCCGAGCAGCCGACCGAGCGTGTCCTGATTGACGAAGCCGGGGACGATGCCGCTGCTGGTGACGATGATGCACAGAAGCCTGCTGCTAAAGCAGCCCAGTATTACACCTACACGCCCGCCGAGACCTCCGAGGAGTCCTGCGATGAGTAGCGAAGCAACTTGCCCCATCACGCTGACTGTTGCCGGGGATCCGCGTCTGGCACGCCTCGTACGTATGACGGCCGCCAACGTTGGTGCGCTGTGCTCCATGTCCGTCGATCGCATCGAGGACATTCGTATGGCTGCCGAGGAAGCCTTTATCTTTGGCTGCACGGCCGTTGATTCCGATGACATTTCGATCAAATTCGACGTCGACGAATCGCATGTGGGCATGACCTTTACCTTTGGCGATCAGGCGACTGTCGATGAGGATGACCAGGCTGCCGTGTATGCCGAGCTCATTCTGGCGAGCGTGTGCGATTCCTACGAAAAGACTGCGGCGCCCCTGACGCTTTCCCTCGACCTCAAGGCGGATATCTAATATGACCGAACGTTCCCGGAGCGGTAAGACCGCTTGGGACAAGGAGAAAACCCGCGAGCTGTTTCGTCGCTACAAAGAGACCGGTGATCCGGACGCACGTGAGCAGCTCGTCATGTCCCATATGAACCTGGTAAGGTTTCTTGCCAACAAATTTAAGAACCGCGGCGAGCCGCTCGACGACCTCATGCAGGTCGGCTATCTGGGTTTGCTCAAGGCTATCGACCGCTTTGATCCCGAGCGCGGACTCGAGTTCACGACGTTTGCCACGCCTACCATCCTGGGCGAGATTAAGCGTCACTTCCGTGATAAGGGCTGGAGCGTGCGCGTGCCGCGCCGTTTGCAGGAGCTTTCTGCCAAGGTTAACCAAGCTACCGACAAGCTCACTAACGAGCTGCAGCGCTCGCCTAAGGTTGAAGAAATCGCTGAGTACCTGGGTGTGACCGTCGACGAGGTGCTGGAGGCCATGGAATCGTCTTCGGCCTATACCTCGGTGCCCATCGAGGCTCCTGGCGCGTCCGATTCCGATGATGCCCCCTCGATTCTCGACCGCTATGCCGATGGCGACAACGAGCTCGATTTTACCGATGACCGCCTGGTGATCGAGGAAGCCATCCGCGATTTCTCGCCGCGTGAGCGTGAGGTTATCGAGCTGCGCTTTGTGAAGGGCATGACCCAGATCGAGATCGCTAAGAAGTTGGGTATCTCGCAGGTGCAGGTTTCGCGCCTGCTGCGCCGTACCCTTAAGAAGATACAGGACAAGATCGACCCCGACGGAGTGATGGTTCGTTCATGATTGAGCACCCCCAACAAACCGACCGCACGCTGCGCGATACTCGTATTCTGACGCTTCGCATTTGGGCTGTCGTCGGCTGCATTGTCATCGCCGCCGTCATCTTTAACCTTATGGGTATCTTGGCGCCGGTTATCGAGTTTCTCGCTGTCGGTTCCATCATCGCTTTTGTGATGTCGCCGATCACTAACTGGCTCGAGCATCACGGCGTCGGTCGTGGCATCGGTTCGCTCATCGCGCTGATCGTGGTTGTGGCAGTGCTCGTCGGCGTCGTCTGCATCCTGTCCCCTATTTTGCTCGGTCAGATTATGGAAGTCCTGAGCCGTCTGCCTGAGCAGCTTCGCGTTGCGGGCGGTGATCTCAACGAGATGATTTCGCACGCTAAGACGCTCAACAACACGCCGCTCAAGGAGTACTTGGACGATAATCTGTCCTCGCTGGTTACTGTGGCGTCCAAGTACGTATCGCAAATCGCCGCTGAGCTCGGTCGCGGCGTGTTCCCGCTGATCACCAACACGGCCTCGCAGCTGTTCGTAATCTTCCTGGGTTTGGTGCTTGCGTACTGGCTTGCCTGCGATTATCCCCGTATGCACCACGAGGTCTGTACCATCATCGGACAGGAAAAAGAGACCTCGTACCGCTTTATGGTCGCGATTCTTTCGCGCTCGGTCGGCGGTTATATGCGCGGCATGGTCGTGACGTCCATCTGCGGTGGCATCCTCGCCTTTATCGGCTTTACGCTCATTGGCCATCCCTACGCGGCACTCATGGCCATCTTTACCGGCATCATGCACTTGGTCCCGGTTGTCGGTCCCTGGGTAAGCGCGGCGATCGCCACGGTGCTCGGCTTTATGTTCAGCCCCATGCTGGCGTTGTGGACGCTCGTTGTGACCATGGTGGCTCAAAACGTCACCGATAACGTCATTTCCCCCAAGGTCATGCAGAGTTCGGTGCAGGTGCATCCCATCATGAGCCTGACGGCCCTCGTTATTGGTTCGGCACTTATGGGTCCCATCGGCATGGTCATCGCCATTCCGCTGTGCGCGGCCCTCAAGGGCATTTTCGTCTACTACTTTGAGAACGAGACCGGTCGCCAGCTCGTGGCATACGACGGCGCTGTATTTAAGGGCACGCCATATCGCGATGCCGAGGGCAACCCGGTCGCCGCCTACGATGCGCTTGGAGACGATACGTTCATTTACGAGTCCGAGCTCATCGGCAACGAGACCGCGCCCGAGGCCCAGGCGATGCCCAAGCCCGAGCTCGAGAATCCCTGGATCAAGCTCTCGGGCCTGCAGCCCGATGCGACGAGCTTTTTCAAGAATCCCTTCGCCAAGGACGATGACTCCAACTCGGACGACGATACCAAAACCGGCATCGACGGCTCCATGGACGATTCGGATTCCAAATAGGCACCGCTAGCGTTTCTTGAAGTTGTAAATGACAAGAAACGCGAGCAAAGCGATTGATAAGGGGCCGGCTACATAGAAAAAGAGAACGTCAATTGCGCGTAAAGTGTAATAGGCTTTATCGCCGGACATTACTGCATACAATACGTAGCCAAATGCTGGTTGGTTTGCGTACCAGCAGGAGAAAGCCAAAAGCGCTAAAAGTGCTACAACCAGAAGTGCATTCAGGACAAATCGTTTGCTTTTCATCGATCGCTCCTTCCGGGTGAATCTTATATGTAATTATACAGTAGCCTTTTTCAAAGCATCGCATACTCCTAAATAACGTGCACTTTCGCTGTAGGGTCGGCTTTATGTCGGCCCTCTTTTTTGCACTTGCGCGGCGGGATGGTAATATCGTTACGTTTGAACTGTTTCGATGTGAAACCGAGGAGATTCCCTCTATGAGTGCTGACTACCCGTCAATGACTACGGCCGAGATCCGCTCCAAGTTCCTCAACTTCTTTGAGGAGCGCGGTCTTAAGCTCTATCCTTCTTCGTCCCTTGTTCCCGACGACCCCTCGCTGCTGCTTGCCAACGCCGGCATGAACCAGTTTAAGGAGTACTACCAGGGCAAGAAGGCCATGAAGGAGATCGGCGCGATCTCCTGCCAGAAGTGTGTCCGCACCAACGACATCGACTGCATCGGCGAGGACGGCCGTCACCTCTCGTTCTTTGAGATGCTCGGCGACTTCTCCTTTGGCGGCGTCTCCAAGCAGCAGGCTTGCGCTTGGGCCTTCGAGCTTATCACCAAGGAGTTCAAGCTGCCGCTCGACCGCCTGTACTTCACCGTCTTTACCGAGGACGACGAGACCCACGACGTGTGGCGCTCCCTGGGCGTTGCCGAGGATCACATCTCGCGCCTTGGCGAGGACGACAACTTCTGGGCCGCTGGCCCCACCGGTCCCTGCGGTCCGTGCTCCGAGATCTACTTTGACATGGGCGAGGAGGTCGGCTGCGGTAGCCCCGACTGCAAGCCCGGCTGCGACTGTGACCGCTTCCTTGAGTTCTGGAACCTCGTGTTTACCCAGTACGACCGCCAGGAGGACGGCTCCATGCCTGAGCTGCCGCACCGCAACCTCGATACGGGCATGGGTCTGGAGCGCATGGCCGCCATCATGCAGCACAAGACCGCCAACTACGACGGCGATCTGATGCAGCACCTCATCAAGCTCGGTGAGAAGATCAGCGGCAAGACCTATGACGCCGACGATTACTCCGGCGCCAGCCGCTCGCTGCGCATCATCGCCGATCACTCCCGTGCCGTCGACTTTATGATCTCGGACGGCATCCTGCCCGGTAACGAGGGCCGCGAGTACGTCCTTCGCCGCCTGCTCCGCCGCGCCGTGTTCCACGGTCGCCTGCTGGGCATCGAGGGCGCCTTCCTGACCAAGTTCATCGACGAGGTCAACGCTCAGATGGGCGAGGCCTATCCCGAGCTGCTCAAGAACGTCGCACTCGTCAAGGGTATCGTCGCTTCCGAGGAGGAGCGCTTCTCCACGACGCTCGACAACGGCCGCGTCTACCTGGACGAGGCCCTGGCAGCGCTTGCCGATGGCGCCGTGCTCCCGGGTGATGTCGCCTTTAAGCTGCACGACACCTTTGGTTTCCCCATCGACCTGACCGTCGAGATTGCCGGCACCGCCGGCCACGACGTCGACATGGACGGCTTTACCGCTTGCATGGAGGACCAGAAGGCCCGTGCTCGCGCCAATGCTAAGGGCGACGCCTGGGGCAGCTTCAACGATGTGTGGGTCGAGCTTTCGGACAAGGTCGCTGCGACCGAGTTCGACGGCTACGACAACGACGTCATTGAGGGCGCCAAGGTTGTGGCCATCGTGCGCAACGGCGAGTCCGTCGAGTCCGCTGCGGCGGGCGAGGATGTTGAGGTTGTGCTCGACCGCACCCCGCTCTATGCCGAGATGGGCGGCCAGCAGGGCGATGCCGGTGAGCTTTCCGCCGAGGGCGTTGCGCTGACTGTTGCCGACACCAAGAACCACAATGGCCTGTATGCTCACGTCGCGCACGTTGCCGAGGGCACACTGACCGTCGGTGCTACCGTGACAGCCGCGCTCGACGCCGGGCGCCGTGGCTTCCTGCGCCGCAACCACACTGCCACGCACCTGCTCGACGCCGCGCTTAAGCAGGTCCTGGGCGAGCATGTCTCCCAGGCTGGCTCGTTGGTGACGCCCGAGCACCTGCGCTTTGACTTCACGCACTTCGAGGCCCTGTCCTCCGAGCAGCTCAAGGCTGTCGAGGACCTGGTCAACCAGCAGATCTTCGCTTCCAAACCGGTCGTGACCCGCGTCATGGGCATCGACGAGGCCAAGGCCGCCGGTGCTGTCGCCCTCTTTGGCGAGAAGTACGGCGACGTCGTCCGCGTCGTCTCCGTGGGCGCCGAGGATCAGCCGTTCTCCCGTGAGCTCTGCGGCGGTACGCATGCCGCCAATACTGCCGAGATTGGCCTGTTCAAGATCATTTCCGAGTCCTCTACGGGCTCCAACGTCCGCCGTATCGAGGCCGTGACCTCCAAGGGCGCTCTCGACTACATGGCCGACCGCCTGGCGCTCGTTGACGCCGCTGCCGCTGCGCTCAAGTGCCGTGTTGACGAGGTTCCCGCCCGCGTGGAGAACCTGCAGGCCGAGCTGCGCGAGACGTCCAACAAGCTCAAGAAGGCACTCACCGGTGGCTCCTCCGACGCTATCTCTGGCGCCATCGAGGGCGCTGTCGAGCTGAACGGCTACAAGCTCGTCGTCGCTGAGCTTCAGGGTCTTGAGGCTGCTGACCTGCGCAATGTGTGGGATACCGTGCACCAGAAGGTTGCCGGCCCCGTCGCCTGCGTCGTTGCCAGCGTTACCGAGAAGGGCACCCCGGCCCTGCTCGCCGCCGGCTCCGATGACGCCGTGAAGGCCGGTTTCCACGCCGGCAACGTGATCAAGCAGATCGCGGGCCTGGTCGATGGTCGCGGTGGCGGTCGTCCCAACATGGCCCAGGCCGGTGGCAAGAATGCTGCCGGTATCGCCGATGCCCTCGCGGCCGCCAAGACCGCGCTCGGCGCCTAAGAACCTAAGTAGTCGCTGTGGTCGCGCTCGCACTGGACATAGGGGAGACCAGGATTGGCATTGCCGTCTCGAGCCGTGATGGCAAGATGGCGATGCCTGTCAAGGTGCTTCCGGCTGCCGAGGTCACTGGTATGGCAAAGACGTTTCGCTACCTGGTCGAGGACTATGAGCCCGATATCCTGGTAAGTGGACGTCCCTTGACCATGGCAGGTGAGCCCGGCCCCCAGGCCGAGCGCGTCGCCGCAGTGGCCCAAAAGATTGCCGACGAGCTCGAACTTCCGCTGGAGTTTGAGGACGAGCGTCTGTCCTCGCAGGAGGCCAAGCGAATCCTGCGAGAGCAGGGACTCAACGAAAAGCAGATGAGGGGCAAGATTGACATGATCGCCGCCAGCCTGTTCTTGCAGACATGGCTCGATCGTAAAAACGAGGAGGTTTCGCATGCCTAGCGCTTCCGATCCGCGCCAGCAGAATCGTACACGGCAGCCTGCGCCGCGCCCTGCTCAGCCTGGCCAGCGCCCGGCGCAGCCGACGCAGCGTTCGGCTCAACCTGCTCAGCGTGCCGCTCAACAGCCCGCAGCTCGTCCCGCGCAGCCCGCTGGCGGCGCTCGTTTTAAGCAGCAGGCTCCTGCCCAGCGCACGCAGGGGCAGGCCCGGCAATCACGCCCCCACGCACATCATGCTCATGGCTCGCACGGCGTTGCTCCGGCCACGCGCTCGAGCTATAACACGCATGCCCGCCGTGGCGTCCAAAAGAAAAGCTCTCCGGTGCCTATGATTATCGGTGGCGTCATCGCCGTGCTTGCGCTTGTCGCGATCGTTTTCTTTGTTGTGCCGGCCGTCAAGGGCTTCTTTGCCGGCGAGGATGCGAAAGTCGCTGCTGGCCAGCAAGTTACTATTACGATTCCCGATGGCGCCTCGGGTGATGCCATCGCTTCGATTCTCTCCGAGAACCATATCGTCGAAGACCCCAAGGATTATTACGCGGCGGTCAAAAAGCTCAATGCCGATATGTCGCTTAAGCCTGGCACCTACTCGTTTACCACGCTCATGGACGCGACCAAGGTTGTTCAGCAGCTCATGGAAGGCCCCAATGCGGGCTCCGATGCACTGACTATCCCTGAGGGCCTGACGGTCGACCAGGTCGCCGATCGTGTGGCCGCGGCATACGACAGCATTTCTAAGGAAGATTTCCTTAACCAGGCCAAGGCGAGCAATTATGTGAATGATTACGCTTTCCTTAAAGACGCTGCAAACGATTCACTCGAGGGCTTCCTATTCCCCAAGACCTATTCGTTGGGTAAGGACGCTTCTGCCGATGATGTGATTCGCGCCATGCTTGACCAGTTCAACACCGAGTACAAGTCGCTTGACTTTGCGAGCTGCGAGGCCAAGATCAAGGAGCGCTATGGCGTGGAGATGTCCGATTACGACATCGTTAACCTTGCCTCGATCGTCGAGCGCGAGGGCCTCAACGCCGATCAGCGCGCGCATGTGGCATCGGTTTTCTATAACCGTCTGGCTGGCAAGCTCGATGGCCTGCGTTACCTCAATAGCGATGCGACCATGATGTATGTCACCGGCGGCGAGGTTACCGCCGACGACCTGCAGAGCGATAGCCCGTATAACACCTATAAGCACGAGGGCCTCCCGCCCACGCCCATTTGCTCTCCGTCGCTCGAGGCGCTCAAGGCCACCCTTGAGCCGACCGACTCCGATGACCTGTATTTCTACATTACGCAGGACGAGGAGTATTTCTCGAAGACCTACGAAGAGCACCAACAGTCTTGGAATTGATCATGAGGATTTTTAGCCCCAAACGATATGTTGCCTCAGTCGACCGCGTCGACCTCGATACCCTGTGGGCCGACGGCAAGCGCGCCATTCTACTCGACCGCGATAACACCCTGGTGCCGCGCGATACCGAGCAGGTTCCCGCTGCGGTTTCAGCTTGGCTCGAAGCCGCCCATGCCAAGGGCTTTAAGCTTTGCATGGTGTCCAATAACTGGCATCGCGACCAGGTCATGGCATCGGCACGCGAGCTGGGGCTCGAGGCCATCAGCCACGCCATGAAGCCCGCCCCGTTTGCCCTGAAGGCGGGTCTTAAGCGTCTGGGCGCCACGGCCGACGAGGCCGTGCTGATCGGTGACCAGCTTTACACGGACGTGTGGAGCGGTAACTTTGCCGGCGTTGACACTATTCTGGTCAAGCCGCAGGCAACCCAGGACCTGTGGTACACGCAGATCTTCCGTATCTTTGAGCGCCGGGCCCTGCGCGACCTTCCCTGCGAGGAATAGGTTTCGCCATGTCTCAGCACATCAAACACGGCTGCGACCATATCTTCTTTATCGGATTTTTGGGCGCGGGCAAGTCGACGCTTGCGCGCAACGTGGGCACTATGTTCAAGCGTCGATTCATCGATACCGATCGTTTGGTTGTGCGTCGATGCGGCAAGTCGGTGACCGAGATATTTGAGACCGAGGGCGAGGATCGTTTTCGCGAGCTCGAGACCTCGGCACTCCGTTCGCTTCAAAGCGAGCGCAGCCTGCTGGTATCGTGCGGGGGTGGCATCGTCGAGACGCCGGTGAACATTGAGCTGATGCACGAGATGGGTACCTGTGTGTACCTCGAGGGCGATTTTGAGGATTCGATGCGCCAGATCCGCCGCTCCGACACGCGTCCCGATTTCCGCTCGCCCGAGCACGCGGCGCTGCTCTTTGAGCATCGCCGTCCGTTGTATCGTCAAGCTGCCGATCTTACCCTTGATATTCGCAACAAGTCCTTCGAGGACGTTTCCTACCTTTGTGCCGAGATGCTTTTGGAGCGTGGACTGCTATGATTCGCCGTCAACTTATCAATTTCCAAAACCGCAGTGTCGATGTCCGCGTCGGATTGGGCGCGTTCGAGGAGCTGTCGCGCATGTTTGCCTCGGCTGTGGGCAAACCCAAGCGGGCGATGGTGGTTTGGAACAGCGCCACATCCGAGCGTTTTGGCGAGGTTGTCGAGCATGCGCTGGTCGACGCCGGTTTTGCCGTGTCGCCGCTTGTCCTCGAGGTTTCGCCTGCCGGTGCTACGCTGGCCGATGCCGATACCGTTTTTGGCGCCCTGTCGGCTAACGGCATTACCTTCGACGATCTCGTTGTCGCTGTCGGCGACACGGCGACCTGCTCGGTCGTTTGCTGGTGTGCCAATCAGTGGTGCGGTCGCACCGAGTGCGCCTTGCTGCCGACGACGTTCGACGCCATGCTCACGGTCGCGACGACTATGAAGCCACTCGTCGCCTCGTCGGCGAATGCGCTTCCCGCTATCGCGTTCCGTCCCGAGCCGGGCTTGGTCGTGTGTGACCTCGAACTTGTTCGCGAAGCGGACCCCGAGGACCTCAAGCTCGGTTATGCGGTACTTGTTGGCACCATGCTTTCGAGCAGCAAGTCCCGTTGGAATCAGTTTACCGAGACCATCCCCGAGATTCTCGCTGGCGAGGAAGTCGCGCTCGTCAATGCCGTTCAGTGGTCTCAGACTGCCCGCAAGGACGTACTGATGGCCACGAACCCGAGCGCCCGCCATGCGCTCGATTTTGGCAAGACGGGGGAGCGTACCCTGCGCGCCTGCTTGGGCGATGCCGCTTCGCAGGTCCCTGCCTACCAGCTGTTGTCCGAAGGTATGCGCTTTGAGGCGCGCCTAGCACATGATGCCTGCGACTTCGATATCGACTACGTGTTTGAGGTTGATGACTGCCTGGAGGACTTTGGTATCGAGGAGCTTGCCTTCGATCTGGAGCCTGCCGCATATATCGAGGAGTTCCGCAAGCAGCAGTTCGCCCGCTCGAACCGCAGCATGTTGCCGCTGCCCGCGGCACTTGGCGCCATTCGTCTAACGAGCGTTGAGGACGAGGTTCTTGAGCGCCATGCTCACGCCTACTTGGCTTCTCGCAAAGAACTTCTCTAAGTTTTATTGACATCCATCGTCTTTCGTATCATGTTGAGGTGCGGGTTTTCAATCGGTTGCGGATCGCGTGCGAATCCGTCTTTCGATCGGGACCCGTCCCGCTTTTATGAGGACAACAAGAAAGGAATCTGCATGTCTGAGTTTGCTGCCGGTCCTGCCGGTCGTATCGAGCGCGTCCGTGCCCTGATGGCCGAGCGCGGCTACGACGCCATCGTCGTGCGCGACGAGGCCAATCTCCGTTGGCTCACGGGCGTGAAGGGCGTCTTCGATTACACCTTCGAGTTCCCTCACGCCGCGTTTATTACGGCCGATCAGTGCCTGTTCCACACCGACTCGCGCTATCTCAACAGTTTTGAGGAGAACACGCCCGCCGGCAGCCCCTGGGTCTACGACATGGACGAGGGCACCATCCCCGGCTGGGTCGCCGGCAAGATTGCGGCCAACAAATGCCGCGTCTGCGCCGTCGAGGATGACATGCAGATTAACTTCTACCAGGGTATTCAACGTGGTCTGGAGGACCGCTCCGTTGCCTGCATGCTGCCGCTGATGCATGACGACATCCGCAAGATGCGTGCCATCAAGGATGCAGAGGAGATTGAGCTCATGCGCCACGCGCAGTCGATCACCGATGCCGCCTTCCAGCACATGCTCGGCTTTATTAAGCCCGGCATGACCGAGAAGCAGGTCCGCAACGAGCTCGAGAACTTTATGTTCGCCAGCGGCGCCGACAGCCTGGCCTTTGGCTCCATCGTCGCGAGCGGTCCCAACACCGCCAATCCGCATGCCGTCCCGAGCGACCGCGTGATCGAGAAGGGCGACTTTGTCCTCATGGATTACGGTGCGGGCTACTGCGACTACCGCTCCGACATGACGCGCACTGTCGTGATGGGCGAGCCCACCCAGGAGCAGCTCGACCTGTACGCGCTCGTGCGCCGCACCCATGAGGAGTGCGTCGCCGCTATCCATCCGGGCGTCGAGGGCAACGACATTTTCAAGCTTTCCAAGAAGATTATTGGCGATGCCGGCTATGGCGATTACTACAACCATGGTCTGGGCCACGGCGTGGGCATCGACATCCACGAGCTGCCTAACTTCAACCGCAACAAGAACATCATCGAGGTCGGCTCGGTTATCACCATGGAGCCTGGCGTCTACCTGCCCGGCGTGGGCGGCGTTCGCCTGGAGGACTACGGCGTCGTCACCGAGAACGGGTATGAGCCCTTCACCAAGACCCCGCACGACCTGCACGTCATCGATTGCTAATCTACTCCGATAGATTTTAGGGCTTGCCCCAATAATCAACTTTGGAGGCGGGGCGTCCGAAATGATTCGGGCGCCCCGCGTTCTCTTTTTATGCGCTCGCTGCAGCCGCCGTCTGCAAGTGTATAATTTCGCTCGTATGTAATTTGGACGCTTGTGCGTCTCGCCAATAACAAGAAAGGTCGCTATGCCTACTATCTCTACCGCCGACTTCAAGAACGGCCTCGGTCTCCGCATTAAGGACAAGGTCTACACCATCGTCGAGTTCCAGCACGTCAAGCCGGGCAAGGGCGGCGCTTTCGTGCGCTACAAGACCCGCGACATCAAGAGCGGCCGCGTCGTCGAGAACACCTGCAACGCCGGCACCAAGTTCGAGAGCGTCATGCTCACCACCCGTGAGTTCCAGTACCTCTACAACGACGGCGCTGACTACATCTTCATGGACAACGAGTCTTACGAGCAGGTTCCCGTTCCCGAGGACATGGTGGGCGAGAACGCCAAGTGGCTGCGCGAGAACGACACCTGCCAGCTACTCTTCGCCGACGACGAGCTCATGGGCGTGACCCCGCCGATGTTCATCGAGACCACCATCGTTCAGACCGACCCGGGCTTCAAGGGCGACACCGTCCAGGGTTCCACCAAGCCGGCCACCATCGACACCGGCGCCGTCATCCAGGTCCCCATGTACCTCAACGAGGGCGAGGTCATCAAGGTTGACACCCGCGACGGCAAGTTCGTCTCCCGCGTCTAGCAACCAACTCTTCTAGGAGGACTCATGCCCCAGGAAATCAAGATTGACGGCATCGGCATTTCGCCTGATGTTCTGACCGCCATCGTCTCGCGCGCCGTCACGGATGTCGAGGGCATCGCCTCCGTGGGCGTCAAGGACCTTGCCACCAACCTTGTCTCCATGATGCTTTCGTCCAAGGCCCCGGCATCCGAGCCGGCGGTCGAGGCCGAGGTCATCGGCGACAAGCTCGCGCTCACCGTGCGCGTCGTGGTGTTCTTTGGCTATCCGTTCAAGAAACTCGCCGAGGCCGTTCGCGCCGCCGTGGTTGCCGCTATCGACGCCCAGGTTGGCGTCGAGGTCGAGCGTGTTGACGTTTGCATCGATGGCCTCGTTTTCCCCAAGGAGTAACCTTTGAGCCTTAAGGTTTATCGCGGGCGTACGCTTGCCCGCAGTCAGGCGCTGCAGCTGCTGTTCCAGGCCGAGGCCACGGACAGCCCGCTCGAGCGCGTCCTCGAGGGCGATTTCCTGATCTCGAAGGGTCCCCTCGACCCCTATGCGCTGGAACTGTGCCGCGGTGCCTACGAGCACATCGACCGCATCGACTGCGCCTTGCGCTCCGTCGCCAAGAACTGGGATCTTATGCGCATGCCCGGTGCCGACCGCAATCTGCTGCGCATCGCCGTTTATGAGATGCGCTTCCTCACCGACGAGGAGGTCTCGGACGCCATCGTGATTAATGAGGCCGTCGAGCTTGCCAAGGCCTATGGCACCGATCAGTCCGCGTCGTTTGTCAATGGTGTGCTGGGCAAGATTGCTCGTAGCGAGGAGCTGCCGGGCGAGGACCTGTATCAGGAGCTGCTGGCCGAGGACCGTGCCCGCGAGGAGGCCCAGGCCGCCGAGGCTGCCGAGGCTGCCGCAAAGGTTGCCGCCGCTCAGGCTGCGGCCGGCGTTCTCGACGAGGATGCTGAGGTCGCCGAGGCCGAGACCGGTACCGTCGAGGAGTAGCCATGCCAGAGGGTTCCGTCCGTAACTTCGACGAGATCTCGGACCGCTTGGACCAGATCATCGCGACCGTTCGTTCTAAGGATACCTCCCTGGAACGTTCGCTCGATCTGTTTGATGAGGCGATCGAACTGGGCTCCCGTGCGGTCGATATGGTCGACAAGTTTGAGCTGACGCCTCGTGAGGCCGATAAGCTCGAGCAGGAATACGATGAGGATGCGGCAAATGAATCCAAGGATAGCCAGGCCGCGTCCCCGGATACGAATGGTTGATGGCATTCATGAAACGTGTGCGTCTCGATGACGAACTGATTTCACAGGGCATCTGCGCCGATCGCGCGGATGCCCTTCGCACTCTTATGGCCGGCTTGGTCTCGAGTGGCGGCGAGCGTTTGACCTCGCCGGGCCTTAAGGTGACGCCCGGCCTGCCCCTACACGTGAAGGGCCGTATTCCCTACGTGGGGCGCGGCGGGCTTAAGCTCGAGGGCGCGCTCGATGCGTTTGGGATTGATCCGACGGACCTTGCTTGCCTCGATGTGGGATGCTCCACGGGCGGCTTTACCGATTGCCTGCTCAAGCGCGGCGCTGCGACTGTCGTCTCGGTCGACGTGGGTCGCGCCCAGTTTGATTGGTCGTTGCGTCAAGACGATCGCGTGACGCTCCACGAGCGCACCAACGTGACACAGCTGCCCGAGCTCGGTTACGGCGGCGCTATCGACCTGGCCGTGTGCGATGTGTCGTTTACGAGTATCGCGAATATCATCGACGCCGTGCTGGCGTGCCTCAAGCCTTCGGGTTCGTTTTGCACGCTTGTAAAGCCCCAGTTTGAGGCGCCGGCTTCGCTGGTGGGCGAGGGCGGTATCGTGACCGACCCCGCCGTCCGCCGCGATACGCTCGTGGCGGCGATTGAACTCTTTGCCGCCAAGGGCCTGTTCCCGCTCGACGTGTGCGTGTCGCCCATCCATGGCGCCAAGGGCAACGTTGAGTTTTTCCTGTACGGCACGAGGTTTGCCACCGGTGACCGCACCGACGACGAGCTGCAATCCCAGGTATCGGTTTTGAGCGAGAAAGCTGCAACGCTATGAAGGTCTTTCTGGTTCCCAATTACTACAAACAAGAGGCGGTCGAGAGCGGCCTGATGCTCGAGCTTTGGCTTTCGCGCCAGGGCTACGAGGTCGCATGGGCTGCCGATCAGCGCTCCAAGATCCAGAGTACGCCCGATGTTGACGATGCCGACCTGGTCATTACGCTCGGCGGCGACGGTACGCTGCTGCGCGCTGCCCGCATCCTCAACCATCGCGAGATTCCTATCCTTGGTCTTTCCTATGGTCACCTGGGTTTTTTAACTGCTGCGAGCCCCGAGGAGCGCGACATTCTGCAGGTCGTGAGCGACGCCCTGTCCGGCGAGCTGCACGTGAGCCGCCGCGCCACCATCGCCGCGGATATCGTGTCCGTGCGCGAAGACGGCACGAAGGATGTCGTGCGCACGTTTGCCCTCAACGATATGGCACTTACGCGCGGCTCCCTGTCCGATATGGTTGAGTTTGACATCACGGTGTCTGGCCATCATATCGATCGCCTGCGCGGCGACGGTGTCGTCGTTTCGACGGCAACCGGCTCCACCGGCTATGCGCTTTCCGCCGGCGGTCCCATTGTCAGCCCCGATTACACGGGTATGGTCTGTGTGCCCATCGCCCCGCATACCATTCAGGCTCGCGCTTTTTTGACCTCGCCGAGTGATGTCGTCGAGATCTTTATGTCCGATGATCGCCCGAGCGTGCCGGCGATTGCCATCGACGGACAGTTTATTACCTGCGATGGCACGGTCGAGAGCGTGGCCGTGCGCCGTGGTCCCGGCGACGTGCTGCTGCTCGATTACGGTCCCGAGAGCTTCTATAACTCGGTGAGCCGCGTGTTCTATGGAGTGCGCCATGATCGATGAGCTGCAGGTTTCCAACATCGCGCTCATTCGCGAGGCGACGTTGGTTCCGAGTTCGGGTCTAACGGTTTTGACTGGCGAGACTGGTGCCGGTAAGACCGCGCTGCTTTCGGCGCTTAAGCTCATCTTGGGCGAGCGCGCGGATTCGTCGACCGTGCGTGAGGGCGAGGCGCTTGCGAGCGTCGAGGCGCGCCTGTTCGATGGCCCGCGCGACGCGGAGGGCTTCACCGTGCAGCGCAGCCTTTCTGCCGAGGGCCGCAGCCGCGTGAAGATTGACGGTCGCATTGCCAGCGTGCGCGAGCTTTCCGAGCGCGTCGGCGTGATGATGGATCTGTGCGGCCAGCATGAACATCAGCGCCTGCTCGATCCGGCACATCATGTTGCCATGGTCGATGCCTGGGCTGGTCGCTCTGCGCTCGAGGCGCTGGAAAAGTACCGTGTCTGCTTTAAGGCGTCGCGTGCGGCTGCCAAGGAGGTCCGTCGCGTAGAGGAGGCGTCGCGAGCGCAGGGGAGTCGCGTCGAGGAGGCGCGCTTCGCCCTGGAGCGTATCGCCGAGGTTGACCCCAAGCCGGGTGAGTATGAGGAACTCGAGGAGCTGCTGCCGCGCTCCGAGCATGCCGAGGTGCTGGTGGCGACGGCCAACGATGCCCATGCATCGCTTACTTCCGAAGGGGGAGCGCTCGATGCCGTGAACGGCGCCGTGGCAGAACTGTCGCGCATGGCGACCGTCGATCGCAAACTGGGTGACATCGCCGACGCGCTTTCGGATGCCTGCATCTCACTCGAGGATTGCGCCAACGAGCTGCGTGCTTATCGCGATGGCGTTGCGTTCGATCCTCGCGAGCTCGCTCGCATGCGCGAGCGGTATTCCGACCTTAAGGGACTTCTGCGGCAGTGGGGTCCCACCATGGACGATGTATTTGCCATGCGTGACCGCTCGCGGGAGTTGTTATCGCTGGTGGACGATGGTGACGAGCAGATTAGGAAGGCACGCGAGGCACTCGGCGCGGCGGAGCACGAACTGTTCGCCGCTGCCAAGGCGCTTAAGCGCGCACGCAATACGGCAGCCCCGCGTTTTTGTCACGAGGTGGGTCGTCAGATGGCACGCCTCGAGATGGGCGGCGCTGAGCTGATCTGGGAGTCGCGTGATCTTCCGCGTGCCGAGTGGACGCCGGCGGGGCCTTCGAGCTACGAGCTTCTGTATCGCAGCGGCGCCGGATTGACGCCGCGCCCTCTGCGCCGCATTGCCTCGGGCGGCGAGCTGAGCCGCGTGATGCTGGCGAGCAAGGTGGTCTTGGGTAATGCTGACGGCGTCGACACACTGGTATTTGACGAGGTCGATGCCGGTGTCGGCGGCTCCACGGCTCGCGCTCTTGCTGGTGTGCTGGCCGATCTTGCCGCTACGCATCAAGTGATTGTCGTAACCCACTTGGCGCAAGTCGCCGTCATGGCCGACAAGCATTATGTTGTCAGCAAGGAGCCGGGCGATGTTCCCCAGACGCATTTGGACGAGGTAACCGGCGAAGCGCGTACCGCCGAGATCGCCCGCATGCTCAGCGGCGATCAGTCCGAGGCAAGCTTGGCCCACGCAAAGCAGATGCTCGAAGAAGTTCGAGGCTAGGTCGTATCAGCGGTGTTGGTGGGACAAAATAGACTGAAATTTTTGTCCCACTACGCGTTTTACTCAACGACCTTGTCCGGCTGGATGAGCTCCTCGTAGTAGCTGATATGTTCACGAGCGTCTTCAATCTCGGGCAGCAGGAAGTTGTAGATAACTTCGATGATCATCGTGGCGCTGATCTTGGAGAACGCAAAGTCACCCGTCGTCAGCAGCGCCTCGTGGTTGACGGTATTAAAAGTGTAGTCTGCCAGGCGCGCGAGTGGAGACTTGCTGTCGCTGCTGATGACGACTACGGTGGCACCGCAGTCGCGAGCCGCTTTTGCCATGCGATTCAGTCGGCGCGACTTGCCGGAGTTTGAGATGAGCACGATGACGTCACCCGGGCGCAACGTGAGCGCAAAGCCGATTGATGTCTCGCTAATGGTGCTCGCCATGCAGCGCAGGCCCAGCTGCGAAAACTTAAACGTCGCATCGAGCGCGACCGCGTTCGTATTTCCCACAGCCGCAAACTCAATAACCCCTGCATGCTTAAGGGCATGCACAACAGCCGCCAACGTATCGTGGTCGATCCCGTCGATGGTCGCATTAAGCTCGCTCACCTTGGCAGCCAGGATGTTCTTAAGGCTCTGCTCCATATTGTCGAGCGAGACTTCGTCAGTCAGGCCCTCGTTGCGCTGGCTTTCCAAATCCCTCGCCAACGAAAACTGAAAGCTGCGGAAGCTGCCAAAGCCAAGCTTGCGGCAGAAGCGCGAAACGGTCGCCTCGGACGTGGCGGCGGCGCGCGAGAGCTGAGCCGCCGTGAGGCGTGGCGCCTCGGACTGGTGCTCCAATATATAGTCGACAATGCGCTGCTCGGATTCGCTGTATCCCTGATGGGTACTAATGAGGGAAAGTGCGCTCTTGCTACTATCGGTCATGGATGGCTCCTGGTTGGCATGATAATCGGACTCGTTTTGTACTGTCATAGTATAGGGGGATTTTCAATTACAAGATACACCTTGCCGTTTCAAGTGTTGATGGTAAACTTTCACCTACCGTTTACGGTTATGAAAGAACCTTTCACCGGAGAATTGCTCCTTGTCTCTTCTCACGCGGACGGTAGGTTGGTATCTTTCAGTTGTGGAAAAGCGCGCAAGGACGCGCGTGTAGGGGAGCGCCTGCGGGCGCAAAACTTAAAAAGGAGGGACACATGGCTAAGTTTGACATCATCGCCGCCACCGGTTGCCCGACCGGTATCGCGCACACCTTCATGGCGAAGGAGGCGCTGGAGAAGGCAGCTGCCGAGCGCGGTCTGACCATTAAGGTCGAGACCCATGGCCAGGTCGGTGTCGAGAACGAGCTCACCAAGAGTGAGATCGCCGGTGCCAAGGCCGTCGTCGTCGCAGCCGATAAGGATGTCCAGGCGGAGCGTTTCGCCGGCAAGCGCATGGTTTCCGTTGGTGTTTCCAAGGCCCTGTCCGTCGAGGCAGCCGGTAAGCTGATCGACCGCGCGCTCGCCGCCAAGGGTGACGACTCGGTTGCGGCTGCTGCCGATGTCGAGGATGAGGTCGAGGAGAAGGAATCTATCGGCCACATCATCTACAAGCACCTCATGAACGGCGTCAGCCACATGCTGGTCTTCGTCGTCGCCGGTGGTGTCCTGACCGCCGTTTCGTTCCTGTGGGGCATCACGTCCTTCGATTCGACGGCGTCTGACTACAACAGCTTTGCCGCTATGCTTAAGATCATCGGCGGTATCGCCATGAACCTCATGGTTCCCGTGCTTTCCGCCTATATCGCCGAGTCCATCGGCAAGCGCCCGGCGCTCGTCCCCGGCTTCGTTGCCGGTATGATCGCCATCCAGGGCCTGCCCGTTAACGCCGAGACCGGCATGATCGACGCCGGTGGCGCCGGCGTGGGCTTCGGCTTCCTGGGCGGCATCGTCGGCGGCTTCCTCGCTGGCTATGTCATCCTGCTGCTCGAGAAGGTCTTCTCCAAGCTGCCCAAGAATCTGGACGGCCTCAAGGCTATCTTCCTGTACCCGCTGTTCTCGACCGCCATCGTCGGCCTGGTCATGCTCGGCATCTCCGGCCCCATGGCTGCCATCAACACCGCCATGATGGACTTCCTCAAGGGTCTGTCCGCCTCTGGCGCCATTGTCCTGGGCCTTGCCATCGGCTGCATGTGCGCCGTTGACATGGGCGGCCCGGTCAACAAGGCTGCTTACGTCACCGGTACCGCTATGCTCACCGAGGCCTTGGCTGCTGGCGTTGGCACCGATACCTACAACTTCGGCACCAACTTCATGGCTGCCGTCTCCGCCGCCTGCATCGTTCCGCCGCTGATCACCACCTTCGCCGTCGTCGTTGGCAAGAAGTACTTCAGCCAGGAGGATCATGACGCCGGTATCGTCAACCTCATTCTTGGTTGCACCCACATCACCGAGGGCGCCATTCCGTTCATGACCAAGAACATCTGGCCCGTCATGCCCATCATGATGCTCGGTTCCTCCATCGCCTCGATCCTGACCATCATGTTCAACGTTCACGATCCGGCGCCTCACGGTGGCTTCCTGGTCCTGCCCGTTGTCGAGAACGGTCCGCTGTGGGTCCTCGCGATCCTCATCGGCGCTGTGATCGGTGGCATCCTGTTCGTGGCCTTCAAGAAGTACGACTTCGAGAAGAATCAGAAGGCCGCTCCTGTAGCCAAGCCGGTTGAGGCTTCCAAGGCTGCTGCCGTTGAGGCCCCTAAGGCCGATGCTGCCGACTTCGTGAAGGTCGAGAATGTCTTTGTCGCCGAGGACTTCGCTTCTCGCGACGAGGCTCTGAGCTTCGTTTCCAACCAGGCTGTCAAGGCCGGTATCGCCAGCGACGCCGACGCCGTGATGAACGCCTTCCTGGCCCGCGAGGCCGAGGGCACCACGGGCATGATGGAGGGCTTCGCCATCCCGCATGCCAAGTCCGACGCCATTACCGAGGCTGCCGTCATCGTCGTTAAGGACGAGTCCGGCGTGACCGGTTGGGATACCATGGACGGCGCTCCTGTCAACGTGGCCATCGCTCTGCTCATCCCTGGTGCACAGGCTGGCACCACGCACCTCAAGATCCTGTCCAAGGTCGCCGAGGCGCTCATGGACGAGGACTTCCGTGCCACCGTCAAGGGTTCCACTGACGCCGCCGAGATCGCCAAGACGATCAACGCCCGCCTGGTCTAATCCTGTGATTCGCGAATAATATCGACCCTTATTTAAGGCGGAGACCCTCTCCGGGGCCTCCGCCTTTTTCTCCCTTTCCCATAAGTTGCGGTGAAATAGGGACTGTTTAAACAATTCAACCCTAAATTCAGTCCCTATTTCACCGCAACTTACAAAAGGGTATAGAGGGGGGCTGTCTATCGAGTCTTTGTCGCGAACAGGTCATCAGCCAGAATTCCGTTCGCATGATATTACTTTGGATCGATCAGGTTCCCGCAGCTCGCCTGCCGGGCGGGGCGGTTAAGTTTGTCGCGAGTTCCGCACGCAAAGGAAAGCACTTAATGTGCTTTCCGTCTTGCGCAGGACTGTAGAGCA
>UQKU01000030.1 GCA_900541675.1 uncultured Collinsella sp.
TTAAGGCTAAAAAGGCCGGTGACGCCGGCCGAGGACCGTTATGCCATGACGGTCCTCGCCACCGCCGCGAACCCGGCCTTTTTGGCGAGCCGGTTCGAGATTGACCGTCCGGGTGTAACCTATACGGCCGATACGCTTCATGCCCTTCGCGATTTTTACCCGCCGCAGGTAAAGCTCTACTTTATTACGGGCGCCGATGCGATTATCGATATTGTGACCTGGCATGATGCCGAACGAATCGCTGAGCTTGCTACCTTTATTGCGGCGACGCGACCGGGCTTTGATATCGATACGGCGCGTGCCCGAATCAAAGAGTCGGGGCTGCCGTTCGACGTGCGCTATATTCAGATTCCGGCGCTGGCGATCAGCTCGACGAACATTCGCAAGCGAGTTGCCCGCGGCATGAGCGTGCGCTATCTTACGAGCGAGTCCGTGCTCGGCTACATTCGCAAGCGCAGGCTATATGCCGATTTGGGCCAAGAAGATTTTGAGTGATGGGGGCTACGTTGTCGGTAGAGGATCAGTTTGAGGGCGATGAGCGCGCGCTGCTCAAGCGCATTCAAGAGCTGCTCGATGTTCGCATGAAAGATAAGCGCAAGCGCTATGTGCATTCGCTGGGTGTTGCCGAGACCGCACTTCATCTGGCCGAGGTCTACGGCGTTGACCGCTTTGATGCGGCTGCCGCCGGCTTAATTCACGACTGGGACAAGGTTCTTTCCGATGACGAGCTCGTGGCCCGCGCGCTTCACTATGGCATCAAGGTTGCCGGCTCTCCTTCCGCCGCGACGCCGCTTTTGCATGGCCCTGTTGCCGCCTATGAGCTTCCGCAGCTTTTTCCCGAGCTGTCACCGGCCGTTTTCCAGGCTGTCGACCGTCACACCGTGGGTGCCTGCGACATGACGCCGCTCGATATGGTGGTCTTTGTGGCAGATGCCATCGAGCCCAACCGTCACGGCGACTATGCCCATGCGCTGCGCAAGATGGTGGGGAAGTTCTCGCTCGATGAGTTGTTCTTCTCCTGTTTTGCGCAGGGTCTGGTCTATGTGATCCAGTCCGGGCGCTATCTTTATCCCACGGCTATTACGATTTACAACCATTACGCCCAGCTGCGCTAGCTCGGGTGTGTCTAGAAAGAGGTATTCCATGGCCGACGAGACCATGACTGACGAGCAGATTCTTGAAGGTGTGGAGCACAAGAGTTTCGTTGCCACGTCCGACCGCACCGCCGCCTCGCTGTCCGCGAGCGGTGTCGCCGCCGAGGATGTCGCCCGCGCCGCCGCGCAGGCCGCCTACGACAAGAAGGGCGAGGACGTGCAGGTGCTCGACCTGACCGAGCTTTCCGACGTGTGCGACTACTTTGTGCTTGCCACCGGTACCAACAACCGCCAGGTCGATTCGATTGTCGACGAGATCGAGGAGAAGGTTGCCGAGGCTTGCGGCGAGCATCCGTTCTCCATCGAGGGCCGCGAGCAGAAGACCTGGATGCTCATGGACTACGGCTCGGTTGTCGTCCACGTCTTCACTCCCGAAGCCCGCGACTTCTACCGCCTTGAAAAGCTCTGGGGTGACGCCCCCCAGCTCCCCCTCGACCTCTTCTAGTGGCTCATTTGATATGGGGCTTTTAGCTAGCCTCGCGCATTTCGCCGGGCAGTTGCGGTTTTCCGCACCTGCCCGGCTTTCTTTTTGCCCAAAGGCGGTTAATCGTCGAAGCGGGATTGGCGGCCGAAAGATAGGGCGGTGTCGCCGAACTTGTCTCGGACGGCATCGATCGCGACGGAGAGGTCGCGACGGTCGCTTGATTGGGCTCCGCGGTCGTCGACTTCGCAGAACAGGTCGGTCTGGATGCCGCCCTGATGGTCAAAGTCGCTCATGCCGATGCCTGCTAAGCGAACATGCATGCCTTCCTGCCAGATGTTGTCGAGCAGTTCGAGCGCAACCGCCACAAAGATATTCTCGTCGTCGGTGGGGTGGGGAAGCCGCCGCTGCGCCGTGCGTCCGCTGCCATACGAATACTTAAGCTTGAGCGTTACCGTGCCGCCCGTCAGTCCCTGACGGCGCAGGCGGCGTCCAACCGACTCTCCCAACAGCGCAATCGCCGCTTCGATGTCCCCACGCTCAGTCAAATCTTTCGCAAAGGTGCGCTCATTGCTCACGGATTTAACCTCGCGTTCCTCATCGAGGCTTGTTACTTCGGATATTTCGAGCCCCAGCGCACGCTGGCGCATGCGTTCGCCGTTGACGCCAAAAATTGCAGCTAGCGTGGATTCCGGCGCGCGTGACAGCTCGCCGAGCGTGTAGATGCGCATGCGGCGCAGTCGCTCCTCGGCCGAGCGCCCGATGCCGCTCATGGCAGATACCGGCAGCGCGGCCAAAAAGCGCTGCTCGGTTCCGGGGCGCACGATGGTCAGCCCAAACGGCTTATCCCGCTCGCTTGCGATCTTTGCGACCGTCTTGTTGCAGCCCACGCCAATGGAACAGGTCACTCCCAGCGCTGCCACGCGGTCGCTTATGCGCCGTGCAACCAGCAGCGGGTCCTCGGGCGCAAAGCGACCCGGTGTGATATCGATAAAGGCTTCGTCGATGGATACGCGCTCAACGCGCGGCGTCTCCTCGGCAAGAATCGCCATGACCTGCGCGCTCACCTCGCGGTAGCGATCAAAGTGCCCATGCGTCCAAATGGCCTGCGGACAGAGGCGCCGTGCCTCGGCCGAGGGCATGGCGGAGTGCACGCCAAAGCGACGCGCCTCGTATGAGCAGGTGGACACAACGCCGCGGGAATCGGCATCGCCACCCACGATGAGTGGCTTGCCGCGCCACTCGGGATGGTCGAGCATTTCCACGCTCGCAAAAAACGCATCGAGATCCATGAGGCCCACCGCCGGCCCCGTCCAGGGCGGCGGCGTGACGCCCGCAGCATCTTCATAACCGTATGTATGTTCGCGTCTTTTCATGGCATGAGTATACCGCGCAGCTCATGTGGGGTGCGTGGATGTGCTTGCAAATCGCGAATTCTTGTCTAAGATATGGATTTGCCTTCGACTACACCGAAGAAGTTGGTCTCACGGACTTCACCTGCCCGCGTCGATGGCGTATTATGTTCAACTGTTTGTTTGTAGTTGCAGCCTAAAGCTGCTTGGTTGGAGGAGTTTCCTTTGGCAGTCAAGATTCGCCTTGCTCGTCACGGCGCTAAGAAGCGTCCGTACTACCGTGTCGTCGTCGCCGATTCCCGCGCCCCGCGTGACGGTCGTATCATCGAGGAGGTTGGCCGCTACAACCCGATGACCGCCCCCAAGACCATCAACCTCGACCTCGAGAAGATCGCCGACTGGCAGTCCAAGGGCGCTCAGCTCACCGACGCCGTCGCCGCTCTGGTCAAGGCCGCCAACGAGGGCGAGAAGACCGAGACCGTCGTCAAGAAGTCCAAGAAGCAGCTCGCCAAAGAGGCCGAGGCCGCTAAGGCTGCCGCTGAGGCCGCTGAGGGCGCCGAGGAGTAAATCGTGCCTGAGGTTGACGCTGCACAGCTCGAGGGTGAGGCAATGCTCTCAGATCGCATCGCCGATCTCGTCGAATATCTCGTTGTTCAGATCGTCGACGACCCGGATTCCGTGAGCCTTGAGGTCATCGATGGTGACGACGCCTCTACGATCGAGGTTTCGGTCGCCGAGGATGACGTCGCTAAGGTCATCGGCCGTCGTGGCCGTACCATCAAGGCCATTCGCACGCTCGCCCGTGCACTGGCCGCTCGCCTCGACACTGCTGTCGAGGTAGAGGTTCTGGGCTAGGACCTTGAGGTTCCAGTACAAAAACATCGCCCGTGTGGTCAAACCGCACGGAAGGAAGGGGGAGGTCCTCGCGCAGCCGCTGCGGGGGCTTCCTTCTGTATTAGAGCCGGGTATGCGCGTCGCCCTGACGCCGCCGGCGCTCAAGCGCGACCGCTTTTGCACGGTCGTGTCCGTCACCGATACGGGCGATGGCGATCTGGTCTCGTTTGAGGGCATTGACGACTTGACGGCCGCCGAGGGCATCACGGGATGCTATGTGTTGGCAAATCGTGACGATTTTGAGCTCGATTCACTCGACGCCGCCTATTCCGACCTGATGGGTCGCGAGGTGGTCGACGAGCGCTTCGGTTCACTCGGTACGATCGTCGAGATCATGTCGACGCCCGCTAACGATGTTTGGGTTGTCGAGGGCGATCGGTACGGCGAGGTACTGATTCCCGTGATCGAGCAGGTTGTGCTCGATCTTCCCGACACAGGAACAATTTCCGTCCACGTTATGGACGGCCTGATCGATATGGACAAGTAGGGAGGACAACATGCTGATTGAGACCCTTTCGGTCTTTCCCGAGATGTTTGAGCCCGTCATGTCCACATCGATTTTGGGCCGCGCCCGCAAGGCCGGCCTTTTTGATTTTAAGGCGTATAACCTGCGCGACTGGACGCACGACCGCCATCGTACCGTCGATGACGAGCCGTACGGCGGCGGGCAGGGCATGCTCATGAAGGTCGAGCCTATCGCCGAGGCCATCGAGGCCATTAGCGCGGAGGGCCCCAAGCCGACGGTGGTGTTCTTCACCCCGTGCGGCGAGCCTTTTACGCAGCATGTGGCCGAGCGCCTGCTCAAAAGCGAGCGCCTGCTGTTTGTGTGCAGCCGTTACGAGGGCGTCGACGAGCGCGCGTATGCGTATGCCGACGAGCGTCTGTCGATTGGCGACTATGTGCTTACGGGTGGCGAGCTACCCGCCATGGTCGTTGCCGATGCCGTCGTACGCCTCATCCCCGGCGCCCTTGGTGACGAAATGAGCAACGTCGACGAGTCGTTCTCAACCGCCGAGGACGGAGGCCTGCTCGAGTACGCGCAGTACACCCGTCCTGCCGAGTTCAACGGCGAGGGCGTGCCGCCGGTGCTCGTGAGCGGCGATCACGCCAAGGTCGATGCCTGGCGTCGCAAGAACGCCATCGAGCGCACCTGCCGCTGGCGTCCCGACCTGATCGAGACTGCGCGGCTCACGCCCGAGGAGCGCGCTTACGCGCAGGAGATCCTTGACGCTTCGTATTCGCAGAGCGAGGAGTGAGTATGGTTCCTACGCAACATTCCGCGTTGAGGGGCGCTTTTGAGTGGGTCGCGGTCATCGCGATCGCGCTCGTGGCCACCTTCCTGATCCGCACCTTTGTGGTCGAGCCCTTTGTGGTACCCACCGGCTCCATGGAGGACACGATCGAGATTGGCGACCAGATCCTGGCACAAAAGGTGAGCCTCGAGCTCGGTCAGCCCGTCAAACAGGGTGATATCGTGGTGTTCCACAACCCCGATGCCACTTCCGAGCATGATGTTCTTGTCAAGCGTGTTATTGCCACGGCCGGCCAGACGGTCGACCTGCAGGACGGCAAGGTGGTCGTTGACGGCCAAGCGCTCGACGAGGACTATACGACGGGCATGAGCTGGCCGCTTTCGGTCCAAGCGCCTGGCGCCCAGGTGAGTTATCCCTACACCGTTCCCGACGGGTGCGTGTGGGTGATGGGCGACAACCGCGAAAACTCTGCCGACTCGCGCTACTTTGGTCCCGTCGATCGCTCTGATTTGATCGCTGTGGCGCTTGTGCGCTACTGGCCGCTCAACCGCATCGGCGCTATCGACTAAAAACCGCTATAGTACAGTACCTAACCGTGTAATCGTTTCGACGAGGGGATATTAGAGGCATGAACGCTTCATCGCTTTCCTTCCAAGACATCATCCTGCGCCTCCAGCAGTACTGGGGCGAGCAGGGCTGCGTCATTATGCAGCCCTATGACTCCGAGGTCGGTGCCGGTACCTTCCATACCGCGACCACGCTGCGCTCGCTCGGTCCCGCCGAATGGCGCACCTGCTATGCGCAGCCCTGCCGCCGTCCCGCCGACGGCCGCTACGGCGAGAACCCTAACCGCATGCAGCACTACTATCAGTTCCAGGTGCTCATCAAGCCCTCGCCGGTCAACGCCCAGGAGCTCTACCTGGGTTCGCTGGCCGCCATTGGCCTGGACCCCAACGACCATGACGTCCGTTTTGTCGAGGACGACTGGGAGAGCCCGACGCTGGGCGCCTGGGGCCTTGGCTGGGAGGTCTGGCTCAACGGCATGGAGGTCACGCAGTTCACGTACTTCCAGCAGGTGGGCGGTATCGAGGTCGACCCCGTGCCCGTCGAGATCACCTATGGCCTGGAGCGTATCGCCATGTACGCTCAGGGCGTCAACTCGGTCTACGATCTGGTGTGGAGCTATCTGCCCGACGGCACGCCCATGACCTATGGCGACGTGTTCCTCGAGAACGAGCGCGAGTTCAGTGCCTATAACTTTGAGGTCGCCAACGTCGAGATGATGCGTCAGAAGTTTGACGACTACGAGGCCGAGTGCCATTCCTGCCTGGAGCGCAAGCTGCCGTTGCCGGCGTACGACTGTGTCATGAAGTGCAGCCACGCCTTCAACCTGCTCGATGCCCGCGGCGCCCTGTCCGCGGTCGAGCGTGCCAACTACATCCTGCGCGTCCGCGCCGTCGCCAAGGCGTGCTGCGAGGCCTACATGGCCGAGGTCGCCGGAGTCAACGAGAATGCCGACCAGGAAGGCGAGGTGGCGTAAGCCATGGCAGACGCTAAGGATTTCCTGTTTGAGATCGGTACGGAGGAAATGCCCTCTGCACCGCTGAACAATGCCGTCAAGCAGCTTGGTACCATGATCGCCAAGGGTCTCGACGAGGCCGGTCTGGCCCACGGCGAGGTCCGCGTGATCTCGAGCCCGCGTCGCCTGGCTGCGCTCGTTGCCGACGTTGCCACCGCGACCGATGAGGTTCACGAGGTCAAGCGTGGCCCTGCGGCCAACATTGCCTTCGACGCTGACGGTAACGCCACCAAGGCCGCCCAGGGCTTCGCTCACAAGTGCGGTGTGACTGCCGAGGATCTGGTCCGTCGCGAGGACACCGACGGCCGCGAGTATGTCTTTGCCGAGAAGAACATTCCCTCCGCACCGGCTACGCCGATTCTGACCGCTCTGTGCGAGAAGACCATCGCCGGCCTGCAGTGGCCCAACTACCGCTCCCAGCGCTGGGGTCACGAGCATGCTACCTTTGTTCGTCCGGTCCGCTGGATCTGCTGTCTTTTGGGCGAGGATGTTGTGCCCGTGTCGTTTGCCGACGTGACGAGTGGCAACACTACGCGTGGTCATCGCGTACTTGGCCCTGGTGACCATGTGGTTGCCAGCCCCGCCGTCTACGAGCAGGTGCTCGAGGATGCTGGCGTGCTTTCTGCCGAGCGTCGTCGTGAGGCCATCCTCGCCGGTATCGCCGAGGTCGAGGCCGCTCGCCCCGGCTGCCATGTCGATACGCCCAAGAAGGTCTTTGAAGAGGTCATCAACCTTTGCGAGTGGCCGACGGTGCTCGTCGGTACCTTCGACGAGGAGTTCCTCAAGGTCCCGCACGAGATCATCTGCGAGTCCATGCTCACCAACCAGCGCTACTTCCCGATCTATGACGGCGAGGGCAAGCTCACGCGTGAGTTCGTGGTTGTCTCCAACAGTAAGCCCGAGAACGCCGAGCGCGTGATCGACGGCAACGAGCGCGTCGTGCGCGCCCGTCTGGACGACGCTAAGTTCTTCTACGAGGAGGACCTGAAGATCTCCCTCGATGAGTTCCGTGAGCGTCTGGCTAAGGTTGCCTTCCAGGAGAAGCTCGGTAGCGTGCTCGCCAAGTCCGAGCGCATTGAGCAGCTCGCGCTCGCTATTGCCCGTGAGGCCCATCTTGGTGCCCACCTTGCCGCCGACGCTGCTCGCGCCGCGCACCTGTGCAAGGCCGACCTGGTGTCCAACGCCGTCGTCGAGTTCACGAGCCAGCAGGGCGTGATGGGCGGTTACTACGCAACTGCGATGGGGGAGAACGACGAGGTCGCCCACGCCATTCGCGATCATTATCGTCCCCGCTTTGCCGGTGACGAGCTGCCCGAGGGCACCGCTGGCTGCATCGTCGCCTGCGCCGACAAGCTCGATACCATCGCCGGTATCTTTGCCATCGGCGAGCCCCCGACCGGCTCCTCCGACCCCTACGCGCTGCGTCGTGCCGCTATCGGCATCATCAACATCCTGCGCGACCGTCTGCCGATCGATCCCACGTCGCTGATCGACTTCGCCCTTGAGCTCTACAGCGAGCAGGGCATTGAGTTCGACGCCGCCGAGGTCGCCCAGCAGGTTCGCGACTTCTTCCATGGCCGCCTGGTGAGCATGGCCCGCGACGAGAAGATCCCGGCCGATACCGTTGCCGCCGTCTCCGCGGTGCACATCATTGCCCCGTCCGTCTTCTTCGCCCGCTGCGCCGCCCTCGACGAGGCCCGCAAGAACGACGCCGAGGCCTTCGACAACCGGGCCACCGCCTATGCCCGCGCCGCGCATATCTCCAAGCCCGAGCTGGGTGCGGAGTACGACCGTAGCCTGATGGGCGATGCCGAGCTTGCTCTCGCCGACGCCTCCGAGGCCGCTCAGACTGCCGTCGACGCAGCCCTTGCTGCCGAGGATTACCCGGCAGCATTTGCCGCCCTTGCCGCCCTGCGTGCCCCCATTGACCGCTTCTTTGACGAGGTTATGGTCATGGACAAGGACGAGCAGCTCCGCGATAATCGCCTTAAGCTGCTCAACCGCTTTGAGGCCGCTTTCTCCGGCATCGCCAACATCGGTGAGCTTGCCCGCAAAAAGTAAGCTAGCCTGCGCGTAAGCGCAAAAGGAGCCCCGCATGGATTGCCCGGTCACCGCTCGTCCCACCGTTATCGTTATCTCCGACTCGCTCGGTGATACCGCTTGTGAGGTGGTGCTTGCGGCGTCCGGGCAATTTGATGAAGGGGCTTTTCGTCTCTTGCGCCTGCCCAAGGTGACCTCGGTGGAGCAGGTCAAGTCCTTTGTGGGTCCGCGCGTCGATGCCGACCATCGCGATATTGCCGTGTTCCACACCATTGTCGATCCGGCGCTTCGCGCCCGCGTCCTCGATTACCTGGGTATGCTGCATATTCGCTCAGTCGACTTGATCGGTCCGACCCTTGCCGTCCTGTCGTCGCTCATCGGTGTGCCGCCCAAGGGTGTCGCGGGTGTGATTCATAAGACCGACGACCGTTATTTCCATCGCATCGAGGCCATGGAGTATTTTGTTGAGCACGACGACGGGCGCGGCTGCGATGATCTGTCGGGGGCCGATATCGTGCTGCTGGGCGTATCCCGCACGTCCAAGACGCCGCTGTCGATGTATTTAGCCTATCAGGGTTACAAGGTTGCCAATGTTCCTTTGGCCCATGGCATGGAGCCGCCGAAGTCAATTTACGAGGTCGATCCGATGCGGTTGTTCGGCTTGATTTCGACCGTCGACGTTATTTCTGAAATTCGCGATAGCCGCTTGGGTGATGACTACGCCCGCGCCGTCGCCGGCTCCTATGCCGAGCCCGAGAGCGTGCGCAGCGAGCTCCAGGAAGCCCGTGCCCTCATGAAGCGTTTGGGCTGCTTTGTCGTGCGCACTGACGGTAAGGCGATCGAGGAGAGCGCCTCCGAGATCATTGCCCACCTCGAAGAGATTCAGGAAGCCAGGGCCCGCCGTGCCGTCCGTCGCGCTCAACAAAGCTAGCTTATGTGGGACGGGTTTGTCTGGGTAGCTAAAATAGCCCCGTCCCAAATTAGCTACCCAAAGAGACTACCTCAAAATAATGCATGATTATGGTAAAGCGATTTAGCAGTATTTACCGCTTTGACCTGCAATTACACTGTAGTGGTATCTTCATAAGGTAACCACCTTTATCTACCGTTTACCGCCAGTTTTAGCACGTTTACCAAACCGCGCACCCTCTGCTCAAGCCTGCCCAAAACCCGCCGTATAGTTCCCTCACGGCCCGCATCCGGCGGGTCGATTCGTTACCACGGTCGTGCGCTAGAGCGCATGGAAGGGGAAGTATCGTGAGCGATTGCAAGAGGGTTTACCGTTTTGGAACCGACGCCCAGGGCACCTGTGTCACCGAGGGCGACAAGTCCATGAACTTCGTGCTTGGCGGCAAGGGCGCAAACCTTGCCGAGATGAGCCGCATCGGCCTGCCGGTCCCCGGTGGCTTTACCATTACCTGCCAGACCTGTGTTGCGTACTCCGGTGCCGGCAACGTCTGGCCCGAGGGCGCACTCGATGAGATCGTTGCCGCCGAGGCAGACCTCGAGGCCCGCTGCGGCAAGAAGCTCGGTGACGCCAACGATCCGCTGCTCGTGTCGGTTCGCTCGGGTGCTCCGTTCTCCATGCCCGGCATGATGGATACGGTTCTCAACCTGGGCCTCAACGATGATTCCGTCCAGGGCCTTATCGCCCAAACACAAAACCCGCGCTTTGCCTGGGATAGCTATCGCCGCTTTATCCAGATGTTCTCCAACGTCGTCATGGGCGTCGATGCCGATCTGTTCGAGAACGCGCTGACCCAGGCCCGCCTGGTCGCCGGCGTCCGCGTCGACTCCGAGCTTTCGGCCGAGGACCTGCAGGAGCTCGTCGAGACCTTCAAGGGCATCTTCTCCGAGAACGTCGAGGCCGCCCTGTACCCCGAGCTCGAGGTCGCTGACGGCAAGCCCGTCTTCCCGCACGACCCGGAGCTCCAGCTGCGTCTTGCCATCCAGGCCGTCTTTGGCAGCTGGATGAACGAGCGCGCCTGCATCTACCGCAAGCAGCATGGTATCTCCGACGAACTCGGCACCGCCGTCAACGTCCAGGCTATGGCCTTTGGCAATAAGGGCGAGACCTCCGCGACCGGCGTCGCCTTCACGCGCAATCCGGCCGACGGCACCAAGGAGTTTTACGGCGACTTTCTGGTTAACGCCCAGGGCGAGGACGTCGTCGCCGGCATCCGCAATACCGAGCCCATCGCCGACCTCAAGACCACCCCGGGCCTCGAGTCTGCAGGTGAGGAGCTCGAGCGCGTGTTCCTGACCCTCGAGGATCATTATCGCGATATGTGCGATATCGAGTTCACCATCGAGCAGGGCAAGCTCTGGATGCTCCAGACCCGCGTGGGCAAGCGTACCGCAACCGCCGCCCTGCGCATCGCCATCGAAATGGTCGAGGAGGGCCTGATCACCCGCGAGGAGGCCGTGAGCCGCATCGATCCCGCGCAGCTCGACCAGCTCCTGCATCCGCAGTTCGATGCCTCCAAGAAGTACGAGGCTCTGGCTTGCGGCCTCAACGCCAGCCCTGGTGCCGCCGTGGGCGAGGTCGTGTTCTCGAGCGACGATGCCGTCGCGCGCGCCAACGAGGGTCACAAGGTCATTTTGGTTCGCTGGGAGACCAACCCCGATGACCTGAAGGGCATGGTCGCCGCCGAGGGTATCCTTACCAGCCACGGTGGCAAGACGAGCCATGCTGCCGTTATCGCTCGCGGTATGGGTACGCCCTGCGTCTGCGGCGTTGAGCGCTTCCACATCGACGCCGCCGAGAAGGTCGTGCGCATCGAGGGTAGCGATTGTGTGCTGCACGAAGGCGATGTCATCTCCATCGACGGCACCCAGGGTATCGTCGTCGACGGTCCCGTCGACCTGGTCTCCGCAGAGCTTACTAGCGACCTGGACACTATCCTGTTCTGGGCCGACGAGATTCGCCTGGACGAGACCTGTGGTCATGCCAACCATGTGCGCGTCAACGCCGACAATCCCGAGGATGCCGAGCTTGCCCTCGAGTTTGGCGCCGAGGCTATTGGCCTGTGCCGCACCGAGCACATGTTCCTGGGCGATCGCAAGAACATCATCCAGAGCTTTATCCTGTCTGACGATGAGGCCGTGAAGCAGCAGGCCCTGTCCGACCTGCTCAAGGTTCAGACCGAGGACTTCCTGGCGATGTTCAAGACCATGTCCGGTCGCGATGTGGTCGTCCGCCTGCTCGATCCGCCGCTTCATGAGTTCCTGGATAATCCTCGCGAGCTCGAGGTCGCCATCACCAAGAAGGAAGCCGCTGGCGCCAGCGAGGAAGAGCTTGCCGTCCTGCGCACCCGCCTGCGTCGCATTGACGGCATGGTCGAGTCCAACCCCATGCTGGGCTTGCGCGGCGTGCGCCTGTCCGTCGTCTTTGGCGATCTGCCGCTCATGCAAGTCCGCGCTGTGGCCACGGCTGCCGCTCGCCTTATCAAGGAGGGCGTCGACCCGCGCCCCGAAATTATGGTTCCACTCGTCTCCATCACGGCCGAACATGTTCAGACCCGCGAGGTCATCGAGCGCGTGATCGCCGAGGTTTCCGCCGATGAGGGCGTCGAGCTCAACATTCCCGTGGGCACGATGCTCGAGCTGCCGCGCGCCTGCATGGTCGCCGACGAGATCGCCCAGCACGCCGACTTCTTCTGCTTTGGCACCAACGACCTTACGCAGACGACCTTCGGCTTCTCCCGCGACGATGCCGAGGCCAAGTTCATCCCGCTGTACATGCACAAGAAGATCTTGAAGGACAACCCCTTCGAGACCATCGACGCGGCGGTGCTGGAACTCGTGCGCATGGCCGTTGAGAAGGGTCGCGCCACCAATCCTGACATGCACTTTGGCGTGTGCGGTGAGCACGGCGGCGACCCCAAGTCTATCAAGGGCCTGTTTAACGTGGCGGATGTGGACTATGTGTCCTGCTCACCCTACCGCGTGCCCCTGGCGCGTCTGGCTGCCGCTCAGGCCAAGCTCGAGGCCAAGCGTTCCGCCTAACGTTTCGGGTGTAGACGCCTAGTGTAGCCCCCCTTCATGCCGCCCGCCTCATTCGTGAGGCGGGCGGTTATCATGTGCGGGTTTTGTCTTTTTGTCTGCGTAAAAAATTGTTCTTGCAGCGGAAACTCGCGCGTGTATACTCGAATACGTTTGTTCAACTACGTGCCGGCCAAGGTGGTACGGCACCTCTAGAAGAGTAAGGAATTGCACATGGATTACATCCGCGCAATCGAGCGTCAGCAGATCCGCGAGGACATTCCTCAGGTTCGCGTCGCCGACAACGTCAAGGTTCACTACCGCATTAAGGAAGGCGACCGCGAGCGCATCCAGGTCTTCCAGGGCGACGTCATCCGTATGGCCGGCGCCGGTGCCCGCGAGACCTTCACCGTCCGCAAGATGTCCTTCGGTGTCGGTGTTGAGCGTACCTTCCCGCTTCACAGCCCCAAGATCGCCAAGCTCGAGGTCGTTCGTCATGGCCGCGTCCGTCGCGCCAAGCTGTACTACCTCCGCGACAAGGTGGGCAAGGCTGCTCGCATCCCCGAGAAGCGCTAAGAAGATCGCAACGTCTGTCCACTCGTTTGGACACAAGGGTCACCTTCGGGTGGCCCTTCTTTTTATCTGATTTGCATGCAAGGAGGGCCTGGTATGGCCAACATGACGAGCTCGGTTTCGGCATCGCAGGTTGCCGGTGAGCTGGCGAGCGCTACGTTTGAGGAGATTCCCGCCCTCGTGGAGCATTATCGCGAGGACCCGCGCCAGCAGGTGATCAAGGCTTGCGAACGCGCCCTCAAACGCCATGCCAAAGAGCTTGCCGAGCGCGAGCGCGTCAATGACATGTACGAGCTTATGCATGAGCTTGGCGGCGATGGGGTGATCGTTGGTGTCGACGAGGTGGGTCGCGGATCGGTGGCCGGTCCCCTGACGGTGTGCGCCGTGTGCCTTCCCATGAAGCCGCGCGTCTGGGGCATCAACGATTCCAAAAAGCTCACGCCGGCGCGCCGCGAGCTGCTCTCGGTGAAGATTGCCGAGGTGGCGACGGCGATCGGTTTTTGCCATATCGCGCCTAAGGATATCGATGATATGGGCATGGCGCGTGCCATTCGTGCCGCCGTCGCGGGCGCCGTGGCCGATACGGGACTTGAACCCGACTGTGTCCTCATGGATGGTAACCCCTTGGGCGCCGTTCCCAACGAGCGCGACGTGGTGAAGGGCGATGCCAAAATCGCCTGTATCGCCGCGGCGTCCATCATGGCTAAGATGACGCGTGACGAGATGATGGTCGAGTACGACGCCGAGTATCCCGAGTACCATCTGGCCGAGTCGAAGGGCTATGCGAGCCCCGAGCATATCGAGGCCATTCGCAAGCATGGACTTTGTCCGCTGCACCGCGTGAGCTTTTGCGGAAACTTTCTGCAGACTGAGCGCCTTTTCTAGGTCAATTGTGGAGACAGGGACCTCTGGAGTTTTATAAACCTGCTGGTAGCGGGCCGTATGCAACACCATTGCTGCGTACGGCCCGTTTTTTGACGGCATTTGGTCAGTTTTTGGTTTGCTTCCGGTACTTACCCGCATGAAAGGTGCCCTCATCATCGGGGCAATGCAGTGTGCGGGAAAGGAGACCCCATGAGTGCCGCAAGCAAAAAGAGCAAGACGCAGCAACTCAAGGAGCGTTGGGAAAACGGCGAGCTCGACTGCGGGGCGATGACGCCCGAGTTTATCAAGGGGCTCAGTCCCCGCGAGCTGGGTATGCTGGGCGAGCTGATCACCATCGACTACTTTAACGAGCGCGGCTACTCCTTGCTTGAGCAGGGTTATCGTTGCACCGAGGGCGAGGCCGATCTGGTGCTGCTCGATGAGCTCGACGATGTCGTGGTGATGGCCGAGGTCAAGACCAGACGCGTTGCACTGGATTGCAGCACGCGGGTCTTTCCCGAGGAGGCCGTGGACGCCCAAAAGCAACGCCGCTACCGCCGCATCGCAAGTTGTTATCTCATGGAGCATTATCCGCTCAAGGCGATTCGCTTCGATGCCGTGGGTGTCACCATTCGTGGCGGGCATATCGCTGAGATCGAGCATCAGTACAACGCGTTCGATTGGCAGGTGTCGTGATGGCGTTCGAGACGTTTGCCGTTCACGCGGCCTGCATCCGTGGCGTCGAGGCGATTCACGTCACGGTCGAGGTCTCGCTTGCCGGTGGTGTTCCGGGCATCCAAATGCTCGGCATTCCGAGTATGGAGGTGATGGAGTCACGCGGTCGTATTCGCTGCGCGATGCGCTCCGCCGGGTTCGAGATCCCACGCTCGGGCATTACGGTCAACCTAGCGCCCGGCGATATTCGCAAGACCGGTAGCGGCTTTGATCTGCCCATCGCCATCGCGGTTCTGGCGGCCGATGGGCAGATTCCCCGTGACAACCTCGATCGCTGCCTTATCGCCGGCGAGCTCGGCTTGGACGGTACGGTGCTTCCCGTCAAGGGCGAGGTGGCGTTTCAGCTGCTGGCTCGCGACATGGGGCTGTCTTTTATCGCCGGCAGGTCAGACCAGCATGTGCCACTCGCGGGCGTGGATTGTGGATTCATCGATCATTTGTCTCAGCTTGCCCATGGCATGGGCGATGCCGCGCGGCACTACTTGGATTCTGAAGTGCTCGAGGCGACCTTTGAGCCCGAACTCAACTATGCCGACGTACTGGGGCAGGAAGTCGCTAAACGCGGCATGGCGCTTGCGGCCGCCGGCGAGCTCGGTTTGCTTATGATCGGGTCCCCGGGATCGGGCAAGACGATGCTCGCCCGTCGTATGACCGGCATCCTGCCCGAGCTTTCCGTTGAGGATCAACAGGAGGCGCTGTGCATCCATTCGGTTTTGGGTGAGAACATCGATGGATTATTGGCAGGTCATCGGCCGTTTCGAAGTCCCCATCACAGCATATCAACGGCTGGCCTCATTGGCGGAGGGCGCCCGGTGCATCCGGGTGAGATCAGCCTGGCTCATGGCGGCGTGCTATTTTTGGACGAGCTTGCCGAGTTTCCCACGGGTGTGCTGCAGACGCTGCGTCAGCCCATCGAACGCGGCTACGTCAGGATCGTACGCGTCGACGGGGCTTTTACCTTCCCGTCGCGCTTTCAGCTGCTGGCTGCGAGTAACCCTTGCCCCTGCGGCTTCTTGGGTGATCGCGAGGTGCCGTGTCGCTGCTCGGCGGCGATGGTCGAGCGCTATCGGTCTAAACTGCGCGGTCCTTTGGCCGACCGTATCGACATGATGATCGATGTGACCCGTCCCGACCCCCAGGTGATTATCGAGGGCGCGGAGGGTATGTCGTCAGCTGAGTTACGTGACTACGTTGTGCGCGGTCGCGCTTTTCGCGCTTGGCGCGAATCCCGTATGGACGATGCTGATGCCGAGGCCGGGGATGACGAGACACGGTCCATTGACGGCGTCGTTTCGACCTTTGAGCTCGATGATGCGGCGGAGAAGTGTGTGCTCGGCCTGTCGAAGCGCACGCATCTCACGGGCCGCGGCATCGTGCGCCTGGTGCGTATCGCGCGTACAATCGCTGACGTCGCCGAGAGCGAGCAAGTGACGCAGGACCACGTGCTCGAGGCGGCGATGTACCAGGGAAGGAGGGACCAATGATGGCCGAGGGGACCTTCGAGCTGCATCCAGGTGACGCGTTGTATCCCGAGACCGTTTTGGAGCTTTCTGATGTGCCCCAGACACTCTATGTGCGCGGCAACCCCGAGGTGCTTTCGACGCCCGCGCTCTCCATCATCGGCGCGCGCAAGGCCTCTCCGTATGGTCTTGCCGTGGCAGAGCTTGCGGCAAAGGTTGCGGTCGAGGCGGGCGTGACGGTAGTTTCGGGCGGCGCGGTCGGTTGTGACCAGGCCTCGGGTTGGGCTGCGGTCAATTCCGGCGGCAAACACGTCGTGGTGCTGGGGACAGGCGCCGACGTGGTCTATCCGCGCTCGAGTGCTGGCCTCATCACGCGCACGCTCGATACGGGTGGCGCGGTCGTGTCGATCTCTCCGTGGGGCATGGGTCCGCGCAAGTTTGCCTTTCCGCGCCGCAATCGCGTGATCGCGGCCCTGTCGCAAGCTCTCTTTGTATCCGAGGCGGGTATGCCTTCCGGGACATTTTCTACAGCCGAGGCTGCTATGGATTTGGGGCGAGAACTTCTTGCCGTGCCGGGGTCGATCCTATCGCCCGAGTCGCGTGGCACGAATTACCTCATTGCGAACGGTGCCTGCTGCATCATCGACGAGGAATCTATCGAGATAGCTATCTCACGCATCTACGGCACCCTGCGCTACTCGCGCCCCGATGCTCCCGGCATTGCCGACCTGGATCCAACGCAGCAGACCGTGATGCATGCGCTCATCGCCTCTCCGCTCAAAGTCGACGACATTGCGGCGCTCGTCTCGCTCGATGCCGTCGGCGTACTTAAACTCCTGGGTTCGCTTGAGCTCGAGGGCCTTATCGAGCGCATGATGGATGGAAGGTATGCGCCCTCCAAGTTTGCTCTTCACGCCCAGACACCCTTCGGTCACAATGGAAAACATGTCAATTAGAAAGGTGTTTGCAGATGCTGTTTGATCAGGTGACGGTTGTCGGTGGCGGTCTGGCGGGTTCGGAGTGCGCGATTCAGCTGGCAGACCGCGGGTTTGCCGTAAAGCTGCGCGAGATGCGCCCCCAGGTGAGCTCCCCGGCCCACCATACCGATCACCTGGCAGAGCTCGTCTGCTCCAATTCGTTTAAGTCGACCCGTCCGGATTCCGCGGCTGGTTTGCTGAAGGCCGAGCTCGAGCGCATGGGTTCAGTCCTGCTCGATTGCGCCCATCGTGCGGCTGTTCCCGCCGGTGGTGCCCTGGCGGTCGACCGCGTCAAGTTTTCCGAGCTTGTCGAGGCCGAGGTTGCCGCCCGACCCAATATCGAGATCATTCACGGCGAGGTCACGCAGATTCCCGAGGGTCACGTGGTCATAGCCGCCGGCCCGCTGTGTTCGCCGGCGCTTAGCGAAGAGGTCATGAAGCTCGTCGGTGGCGACGCTCTTGCGTTCTTCGATGCCGCGGCGCCGATCGTCGATGCCTCCACGCTCGATATGGACGTGCTGTTCTCGCAGTCGCGCTACGAGGAGCAGGGGAGCGGCGACTATCTCAACGCCCCGCTCAACAAGGAGGAGTACGAGGCCTTTATCGAGGCGCTCACCACGGCCGACCGCGTGGTGCTCAAGGACTTTGAGGGCGGCGATCTGTTCCAGGCCTGCCAGCCTGCCGAGGAGGTTGCACGCACCGGCAAGGACGCCATTCGCTTTGGCGCCATGAAGCCCGTCGGCCTCACCGACCCGCGTACCGGACGTCGCCCTTGGGCGGCGATTCAGCTGCGTGCCGAGAACAAGGAGAAGACCGCCTATAACCTGGTGGGCTTCCAGACAAACCTGACCTTTGGCGAGCAGAAGCGCGTCTTCCATATGGTGCCGGGCCTGGAGAACGCTGAGTTCTTCCGCTACGGTGTCATGCACCGCAATACCTTTGTCGACGCCCCGCACGTGCTCGATGGCACCTTTGCCGTGCCCGGTACCGGCGTGCGCCTGGCCGGTCAGATCACCGGCACCGAGGGGTACATGGAAGCCGTGGCGACCGGTCTGCTCGCGGCGCTCAACACCTATGCCGAGGCTATCGGTGTCGCGGGCGTCGAGTTGCCGCGTGTGGGCGCCCTGGGTGCGCTCGTGGGCTATGCGACCGATCCTGCCACCGTGGGCTATCAGCCTATGCATGTCAACTTTGGCCTGGTGCCGCCACTCGAGGATGGTAAGCGCCGCAGCAAGCGCGACCGCTACCAGGCCTATGCGGACCGTGCGCTCGAGGCCCTTGATGCCTATCTGGCCACTCGTCCTGATCTGTTTGGAGGCGACCGGTCATAGCCTTTGACCTGTACGACACCGTCGACTCGTTTATCGCCTATATCTCACGTGTCGAGGGACTTTCTCCCAACACGGTGACGGCCTACGGCTCGAGGCTGGAGCGCTTTGCTGCCTGGTGCGAGCGCGAGGATATCGATGCTTTCGCTGCCGACGTGCGCACCATTCGTCGCTATCTTGCCGAGCTTTCGCGTGAGCAGGTGGCTCCTCGAACGCTTGCGGCGCATCTGTCGGCTATCCGATCGCTCTATCGATGGATGGCTGCCGAGGGGGTCGTGGAGGGCGATGTGGTCTCGGCAATTTCCTCGCCCAAGCTCCCGCGCGATCTACCCGGTGTGCTGACGACCCAACAGGTGGAGGCGCTGCTCAAGACGCCTGATACCTCAACACCCGCGGGACTGCGCGATGCGGCGATGCTCGAGCTGCTCTATGCCTCGGGTGCTCGTATCTCTGAGCTCGCAGCACTCAATGTGGAGTCCATTGCGTGGTCCGAACGCACGCTGCGCCTGTGGGGCAAGGGGAGCAAAGAACGTATCGTCCCTCTGTATCGTCGTGCGCTCGAGGCGACGCGTCTCTATATTGAGGAGGGGAGGCCGGAGTTGCTCGCTCAGGCAAAGCGTCGTGACCCCGTTACCGGGCCGCATCCGCTGCTTATATCGGCGCGCGGTAATCGCATGAGTGCCGCCATGCTCAGGCGGCGGTTTCATACGCTGGCGACGCTCGCCGGCATTCCGGCCGACATCGCCCCGCATGCGATGCGCCATACCTTTGCGACCGACTTGCTCGAGGGCGGTGCGGACCTGCGCTCGGTTCAAGAGCTGCTGGGCCATGCGAGCCTGTCCACGACGCAGATCTACACGCATCTCACACCCGATCGGCTCAAACGTGCCGTGGCTCAAGCCCATCCCCGCGGCGAATAGTGGCTGGGACGTCCCGCGCGGCGCTCAGGTGTGTGGTTTTGATTGCGGGTTGGCAGGAAGATGCATTCCTGCTATCATTCATCGGGTTGCTTCACGGCAACAGGTTTTTATCACGCACGCGCGGCTACTTCATACCGTGGTGCCCGGGCTTTGGTAGCACATGTCCGGGTTGGTTTTGGAGGATGACCCCGCGCGGAGGCAAACCACAGGAGGTTTAACATGGCTACCAAGATTAATATCCGCACCCTGCTCGAGGCCGGCTGCCACTTCGGTCACCAGACCCGTCGCTGGAACCCCAAGATGAAGCCGTTCATCTTCGGTGAGCGCAACGGCATCTACATCCTCGACCTCAAGCAGACCATCCTCGACGCCGACCAGGCCTACACCTTCGTCAAGAACGTCGCCAAGGGCGGCAACGTGCTGTTCGTCGGCACCAAGAAGCAGGCTCAGGAGGCCGTCAAGAACGCTGCTGAGCGCGCCAACATGCCTTACATCAACCAGCGTTGGCTCGGCGGCATGCTTACCAACTTCGTCACCATCCGCTCCCGCATCAACCGCATGGAGGAGCTCGAGGCCATGGTCGAGGACGGCCGCATGGCAGTGCTCCCCAAGAAGGAGCAGGCTGTTCTCGGCAAGGAGCTCACCAAGCTCCAGACCAACCTCGGTGGTGCCCGCGACATGAAGGGTCTGCCCCAGGCTCTCTTCGTCATCGACACCAAGCGCGAGGAGAACGCCATCAAGGAGGCTCAGCGCCTGAACATCCCCGTCGTCGCTCTGATCGACACCAACTCCGATCCCGACGAGGTCGAGTACGGCATCCCCTGCAACGATGACGCTATCTCTGCTGTCACCCTTATGTGCGAGCTCATGGCTGACGCCTGCCTCGCTGGCTCCGGCAAGGAGCAGGTCTCCGAGGCCGAGATGGCCGCTGAGCCCAAGGCCGAGTAAATCAGTCTTAGTTAATTCTTTTTCATCTCTTTGAAAGGAACCACAATGGCCCAGATTACCGCCGCTATGGTCAAGCAGCTCCGCGAGATGACCGACTCCCCGATGATGGAGTGCAAGAAGGCTCTCGTCGAGGCTGACGGCGACATGGACGCCGCTGTCGACGTTCTGCGTAAGAACGGCCTTGCCAAGGCTGCCAAGAAGGCTGGCCGTGAGACCAACGAGGGCGCTGTCGCCGCGTTCGTCTCCGAGGATGGCAAGACCGGCGCTCTGCTCGAGCTCTCCTGCGAGACCGACTTCGTTGGCTCCAACGCCAAGTTCACTGGCTTTGCTTCCAAGGTCGCTGAGGTTGTCGCTACCACCGAGCCTGCTGACGTCGACGCTCTGCTCGAGAAGCCGATGGGCGAGGAGACCGTTTCCTCCGAGCTCACCGAGATGATTCACATCATGGGCGAGAACATGAAGATCTCCCGCTTCGCTGCCCGCAAGGCCGAGAACGGCGCGCTCGCTTCTTACATCCACATGGGTGGTAAGATCGGCGTCCTCGTCGAGTTTGCTTTCGAGAAGGCCGAGACCGCTCAGGCTGAGTCCTTCAAGACCTTCGCTCACGACGTTGCCCTTCAGGTTGCCGCCGTCGCACCGATCTGCGCCACCCGCGATCAGGTTCCGGCTGAGACCGTCGAGCACGAGAAGCAGATCTACATGGCTCAGGCTGCCGAGTCCGGCAAGCCCGAGGCCATTCAGGAGAAGATGGCTGTTGGCCGTCTGGAGAAGTTCTACAAGCAGTCCGTGCTCACCGAGCAGGAGTTCATCAAGGACAGCTCCCTCACCATCAAGAAGTACGCTGAGCAGGTCTCCAAGGAGCTCGGCGATACCATTACCGTCGTTGCCTTCGACCGTCTGGTCCGTGGCGAGTAAATAAGCTCTTGTAGCTGGTAATGAGCAGGCTGTGGGTTTTACTCACAGCCTGCTTTTTCATGGCTCTTATCAGAGCCTTTGATATCATATTGAGAGTCTAATTAAAGGAGGATCGCTTTGTCCGACATCCGATATAAACGCGTGCTTCTGAAGCTTTCCGGCGAAGCACTGATGGGCGACGGCCAATATGGCATCGACCCCAAGATTACCGACCATCTTGCCAAGCAGGTCAAGGAGCTGCTCGTCGTTGGCCATGAGGTCGGCGTTGTTGTCGGCGGCGGCAACATTTTCCGCGGCATGGCCGGCGCTGCCGGTGGCATGGAGCGCGCCCAGGCCGACTACATGGGCATGCTGGCAACCGTTATGAACGCGCTTGCCCTGCAGGATGCCTTTGAGCACAACGATGTTCCCTGCCGCGTGATGAGCGCTATCCAGATGAACGAGATCTGCGAGCCTTATATTCGCCGTCGCGCCATCAACCACCTTTCCAAGGGCAATGTCGTTATTTTTGCCGCCGGTTCGGGCAATCCGTACTTTACGACCGACACCGCCGCGGCTCTTCGTGCCTGCGAGATCGGTGCCGAGATTCTGATTAAAGCCACCAAGGTTGATGGTATCTACGACAAGGATCCCGTCAAGTGCGCCGATGCTGTCCGCTTTGACAAGATTACCTATCATGAGGTTCTCGTCCGCGGTCTGCAGGTTATGGATTCCACGGCTACGGCACTGTGCCAGGATAACCGTATGCCGATTTTGGTCCTCAACATCGATGGTGAGGACACCGTCAAGCGCGCGCTTTCGGGTGAGCCCGTCGGCACGCTCGTCTATCAGGAGGATTAAGCATGGCAGAGAACATCACCGCCCATATGGACAAGTCGCTCGAGTCCCTCAAGCACAACTTCTCCAAGGTTCGCACGGGCCGCGCCAACGCTAACATTCTGTCCGATATTTCGGTCGATTACTACGGTGTTCCCACGCCGGTTACCCAGGTTGCCGCCGTCAAGACCCCCGAGGCTCACATGCTGCTCATTGAGCCCTGGGACAAGGCGCTCGTCAATGCAATCGTGAAGGCTATCAGCGCTTCCGATCTGGGCATTACCCCCAACTCTGACGGTACCGTCGTGCGCCTGCCGTTCCCGGCTCCCACCGAGGAGCGTCGTCGCGAGCTCGTCAAGGAGTGCCGCGAGTATGCCGAGCAGGCCAAGGTCTCCATTCGCAACATCCGTCGCGACTTTAACAACAAGCTCGAGCGCGACGAAGAGCTCACCGAGGACGATGTCCGTCGCGAGCAGGCCAAGGTCCAGAAGTATACCGATGAGTATGTTGCCAAGGTTGAGGAGCTTCTGAAGGAAAAAGAAGCCGAGGTCATGGAGATCTAAGGTGCAATACGACGAGAACAAACTGGTCGAGTACTTTGCCGACGCCCCTGCGGGCGTCGGTTTTTCCGACCTTGACCTCAATAAGATTCCGCATCATATTTCGTGCATCATGGACGGTAACGGTCGCTGGGCCACGGCGCGCGGTCTTGCCCGCACCGAGGGACACAAGGCCGGTATCGTCTCTCTGCGCGAGATTATTACCGCATGCGTGCGTTTGGGCGTCGACGTCCTTTCGGCCTATGCGTTTTCCACCGAAAACTGGAATCGTCCTCAGCATGAGGTCAACGTTTTAATGCATCTGTTTGCTAAGACGTTTATCGATGAGCTGCCGCTGCTTAAGCGCGAAAACGTGCGCGTTGTCTTTTTGGGCGATATATCCGCACTGCCCAAGAAGACCCGCGATGTCTTTGAGCGAGGTCTTGCCGAGTGTGCCGACCATACCGGCATGACGCTGGCACTTGCCGTCAACTACGGAGCCCGTGCCGAGATCACCCGTGCCGTCCGTCAGATCGCGCTCGATGCCGCTGCCGGAAAGATCGTTCCGGCCGCTATCGACGATGATATGGTTGCTTCGCACCTGTACACCGTTGGGCTACCCGATCCTGAGCTTGTGATTCGAACCTCCGGCGAGCTTCGCCTTTCGAACTATCTGCTGTGGCAGGTTGCCTATTCCGAGTTTTATGTCACCGATACCTATTGGCCCGACTTTGATCGTTGGGGTCTTGTCAACGCCATTTTGGCCTATCAGGGCCGCGATCGTAGGTTTGGTGGACTGAGCAAGACCGAGGAGGCTTAATCGTGTCCGATCGTCCCAAGGCGTCTGCTCCCAAGGCGCCTGCCGCCAAGAGCGGCGCGGCCGCGACTTCGTGGCTTGCCGGCTTTATTACCCGTGCCGCCGCAGGTATCGTCTACGCCGTCGTATTTATTCTCTGCCTGGTTTTGGGTATCGTTCCCACCGCCATCTTCGTCTCCGTCATGAGCGGCCTGTGCTGCTTTGAGTATTTCCGCATGACGAAGCTCGATGGCAAGGTGGCCAACGAGCGCCTGGGTATCGCTGCCGCCGTGCTCTTTCCGCTCTCGGCGCTGGGCGACTCGCTGCTGTTGAATGCGCTGCTTTTTGCATTGATGCTTGCGGTGGGCATTTGGTATGTCTGTTCGTCGCGTACCCGCATATCCGATGTGGCTGTGACACTCATGGGTCCCATCTACACCGGTTTTATGCTGTCGGCCATCGTGCTGCTGCGCGATGCCGTGCCCGGTTTTGCCGGCGCCCTGCTTTCGGTGGGTGTTTGCGCGTCTCTCTGGGTCTCCGATTCGTTTGCCTACATCGTGGGCAGCCGTATCGGCAAGCACAAGATGGTCCCCAAGATCTCTCCCAAAAAGAGCTGGGAGGGCTTTGTCGGCGGCATCTTGGGCTCGGTTCTTATCTGGCTTATTTTGTGGGCGACGCATTTCTATAAGCTGAGCTTGCCCTATGCGCTGCTTTGCGGCGTGGTTGTGTCCATCCTGGGCGTTATCGGTGACCTCATCGAGTCACGCATCAAGCGTGGCGTGGGCGTCAAGGATTCTGGCAACCTTATTCCGGGCCATGGCGGCATGCTCGATCGAAGCGACTCGCTTATCTTTGGCTGCATTACCGCGCAGCTGCTTTTGATGATCGGAGGCGTGCTGTAATGTCATTCCAGACGACGTATGGCCCCGATGGACGCCTTCGCGTTGCCATTCTGGGCTGTACGGGCTCTATCGGCACGCAGGCACTCGATGTATGCCGTCAGCATGCCGATCGACTGCAGGTGACGGCACTGTCCGTTAACTCCAGCACCTCGGAGCTCGTTGCCGCCGCCCGCGAGTTTTCGGTCCCGGCCGTTGCCGTGGCCGATGTCGCTCATGGCGATGACGCCGTGCTGCAGGAGTTGCCCGAGGGAACGAAGCTCGGCGTTGGCGCGCAGGCGGTTTGCGAGCTCGCGCGTCGCGACGATGTCGACTGCGTGCTCGTTGCTATTGTGGGCGCCGCCGGTCTCGAGGCGAGCCATGCGGCCTTGACCTCGAATAAGCGCCTTGCCCTTGCCAACAAGGAGTCCCTCGTCGTCGGTGGCGACTTGCTTATGCCGTTGGCGCAACCGGGCCAGCTTATTCCAGTCGACTCTGAGCACTCCGCCATCTACCAGTGCTATCTGGGGGAGAACCCACGCGAGGCTCATTGTATTTGGCTCACCTGCTCGGGCGGTCCGTTCTTTGGCCGCACGCGCGACGAGCTCAATCGCGTGACGCGTGCCGATGCCCTCGCACATCCCACGTGGGCCATGGGTGCCAAGATCACCATCGACTCCGCCACTCTCATGAACAAGGGCCTGGAGCGAATTGAGGCCATGCATCTGTTTAACTGCGACCTCGATTTCATTAACGTGGTCGTGCAGCGTCAGTCCAAGATTCACTCTATGGTCGAGTTCGCCGACGGCTCCGTGATGGCGCATCTCGGTGCTTCCGACATGCGTATTCCCATCCAGTTCGCGTTCTCGTATCCCGAGCGTTGGGATACCCCGGCGCCTCGTATCGATTTCCGCGAGCTGGGGCAGCTCACGTTTGATGCTGCCGACATGGATACCTTCCGCTGTCTGGCACTGGCCGAACGTGCCGGCAAGACGGGTGGCACCATGCCGTGCGTGCTCAATGCCGCCAACGAGGTCGCCGTCGATGCCTTCCTGCACGATGGCTGCAGCTTTACCGATATCGATCGCATTGTGGAATCCTGCATGGATGCCCACGATATGCAGGCGGTCGATTCGTTTGAGCAGCTTCGCGACATCGATGCGTGGGCGCGTGAAAAGGCTGCGCAGGTGCTCGCCGCAACCCGTTCCTAACCCATAAGGATTGCTTTTTCGTATTATGGATACTGTTCTGAGCGTTCTCTCATCGGTCTTTTGGGGCCTACTGATGCTTTCCGTCCTCGTGTTTTTGCACGAGGGCGGCCACTTTTTGGCGGCCCGTGCGTGCGGCGTGCGCGTCACCGAGTTTTTCTTGGGCCTACCGTGCCGCTTCGATATTCATCATACGTCGCGTCGCATCGGTACCAAGTTTGGCGTGACGCCGCTGCTGCTGGGTGGTTATGCCGCTATCTGCGGTATGGACCCGACCGATGTCTCGTGTGCCGACCGTGTGCTTGCTGCGATCTATCGTCATGGTCGCGTTTCAGTTGCAGACCTTTCCGTCGAGCTGGAGCTGTCCGAGGAGGATGTTCTCGAGGCTTGCGCCTTGCTTTTGGGCTGGGGTTCCATTGCGCCTTGGTACGAGGAAGGGGAGAAGCCTTCACCCAGCTACTATCCGGTTAGGTACCAGACGCTGCCGCGCGATGCTGCAGGATATACCACCTTTGACGGCCGCAAGTTCGATCGAGAGCATGCGACAGCCGAGGGCGATGTGTGGGAGCTGCCGGTCGCCGCTTCCGAGTTTCTTGAGCAGGAGCGTTCGCATACCTATCTGGGCCAGGGTTTTCTCAAGCGTGCCTTTATGCTGCTCGCGGGCATTCTCGTCAATATCCTGACGGGCTTTTTGCTGCTTATGAGCATCTACTCTATCGCCGGCGTATCGGTGCCGGTCGATAGCAATGTGATCGGTCAGGTTGAAGAAGGCTCTATAGCCGCCAAGGCGGGCATCGAGGCCGGCGACGCAATTCTTAGTGTCGATGGCGTGTCGTGCTCTTCCTGGATGGACGTGTACGATGCGATCGGAACGGCCGCCGGCAAGGACGATATCGCCATTGAGTTTCAGCACGACGGTAAGAATCTTTCTACCGCGGTCGCGCTCAAGGAGGACGAACGTTTGGGCGTTTATGCCTCCACGCAAGTGGTCCATTTGGACCCCATTACGTCGGCGCGGCTGTCGTTCTCCTATGTTCAGCAGACTGCTGAGGGCGTGATGCGCCTGCTCCAGCCGCAGCATACGATGGAGATTCTCGATCAGTCTTCTTCGATCGTGGGCATTAGCGTTATGTCCTCACAGGCTGCTGCTGCCGGCCCTGCCACGTTCCTTTCGTTTGCCGCCCTCATTTCGTTCTCGCTTGGCTTTATGAACCTGCTGCCCATCCCACCACTCGATGGCGGCAAGCTGGTCATCGAGATCATTCAAAAGATTGCTGGCCGCGAGCTTCCGCTCAAGGTCCAGACGATTGTGAGCTATGTGGGCATCGCGCTCTTTGCGCTGCTGTTTGTCTATATGCTTCGTTCCGACGTCCTTCGATTTATTTTGTAGGGGAGTGTTTGGATTGTCTTTGTCTCATCCTTTGCCGCGCGAGCTGACGCGCCCCGTTTTTGTGGGCGACGTGCAGATAGGCGGCGGCGCTCCGGTTGTGGTTCAGTCCATGACCTGCACCGATACCGCTGACGCCCAGGCGACGCTTGCGCAAGTGCGCGCGCTTGCCCAGGCGGGTTGTGATGTTGTGCGCGTGAGCGTGCCCATCGAGGCTGCGCTCGAGGGCTTTCGCATGATTTGTGCGGAGTCTCCGGTGCCGATTGTTGCCGATATTCACTTTAACCATAAGCTCGCCATTGGTGCCGTTGAGGCCGGTGCTGCCAAGCTGCGCATCAATCCCGGCAATATCGGCGATTGGGCCAAGGTCGATGCCGTGATCGATGCCGCGGGTGCCGCTGGGTGCGCGATTCGCATTGGCGTGAACGCGGGCTCGCTTGAGCAGGATATCGCCGAACGCGATGACCTTTCGCAGCCCGAAAAGCTCGTGATGTCGAGCGAGCGTTTCGTCAAGCATTTTGAGGATCGCGGCTTTACCAATATCGTGCTTTCCGCCAAGGCTCATAGCGTGTCCACGACGCTTGACACCTATCGTGCCCTGTCGCGCGAAATCCCCCATGTTCCGCTTCATTTGGGCGTGACTGAGGCCGGAACCAAGCTCCAGGGCACCATTAAGAGCTCTGTGGGCCTGGGAATTTTGCTTTCCGAGGGCATTGGCGACACCATGCGCGTCTCGCTCACGGCCGATCCGGTCGAGGAACCGCCGGTCGCCTGGGGTATTCTGCAGTCGCTGGGTCTTCGCCGCCGTGGCCCCGAGATCGTATCGTGCCCCACGTGCACTCGCTGCCAGGTCAACCTCATTCCTATCGCCGAGGAGGTCACTGAGCGGCTTAAGAACTACTCCGCGCCGCTTTCGATTGCCGTGATGGGCTGTGCAGTCAATGGCCCCGGCGAGGCCTCTGACGCCGACTTGGGTGTTGCCTGCGGACGAGGTCAGGGCCTGCTCTTTTCGCACGGCCAGATCATTGGTAAAGTAGCTGAGGACCAAATTGTCGACGCGCTAATGGCCGAGGTCGACAAGCTTATTGAGGAGAAATAAATGACTCGAGCAATGTATATGTCTAAGCTTTATGCTCCGACGCTTAAAGAGGATCCGGCCGACGCCGAGCTTGCGAGCCATCGCCTGCTGCTTCGTGCCGGCATGATTCGCAAGGAGGCCGCCGGCCTGTATTCCTATCTGCCGCTCGCGTGGCGCTCGATTCGCAAGATCGAGAACATCGTGCGCGACGAGATGGATGCTGCCGGCGCCCAGGAGCTCATGATGCCCATCATGGTCGATGCCGAGCTGTGGCGTGAGTCGGGCCGTATCGATGCCTATGGCAAGGAGCTCGTGCGCTTTGATGACCGCCACGGCCGCGAGTTCGTGCTCGGCCCCACGCACGAGGAAACCGTGACTGCCCTGGTGCGCAATGAGCTGCGTTCCTACAAGCAGCTGCCGGTGAATCTCTATCACATCCAGGATAAATTTCGCGACGAGTTCCGTCCCCGCTTTGGCCTGATGCGCGGTCGCGAGTTCATCATGAAGGACGCCTACAGCTTCTCTGCCACGCAGGAGAGTCTGCAGGAGGAGTACGACAAGATGAAGCAGGCCTACGCCAACATCTGCGAGCGCTGCTATATCAAGGCCCTGCCCGTCGTCGCCGATTCCGGAGAGATCGGCGGCGATACCTCCGTCGAGTACATGGCGCTGGCCGACGCCGGTGAGGCTTCGCTGGTCTACTGCGACGATTGCGGCTTTGCTGCCGATGACGAGGCTGCAAGCACCAAGGTCGTTGTGACCGAGGGCCCCGGCGACGGCACACTCACCAAGGTCGAGACTCCGGGCATGGGCACCATCGAGGCTGTTGCCAAGTTCTTCGGCTTCCCCGAGAACGGTACGCGCAAGTCCCTGGCTCTCATCGACGCCGAGGGCAAGCCTGTTGTGGCCATCGTTCCGGGCGATCATGAGCTCAACGACTGCAAGGCCGAGCACGTCTTTGGCAAGGGCTATCGCATGATGACCGACGAGGAGCTGCAGACCTACGGTCTGCACAAGGGCTTTATCGGACCGGTTAACCTGCCCGAGGGCATCCGTCTAGTGTGCGACGAGAGTCTGCGCGAGTCCAAGCAATGGGCCTGCGGTGCCAACGAGGTCGATTATCACTTTACCGGTGCCTGCCCCGAGCGCGACTTTACCGTCGACGAGTGGGCCGATCTGGTCACCGTCGTCGCCGGCGATCCCTGCCCGCACTGCGGCAAGCCGCTTTCCGCTGCTCGCGGCATCGAGGTTTCTCAGGTGTTCCAGCTGGGCACCAAGTACTCCGAGGCCATGGGTGCCACCTTTATGGACGAGGATGGCAAGGAGAAGCCGCTTATCATGGGTTGCTACGGCGTGGGCGTGTCTCGCTCGCTCGCTGCCGTCGTGGAGCAGCACAACGACGAGTACGGTATTGTCTGGCCGGTCTCCGTTGCTCCGTACGAGGTCGCGGTGATTCCGCTCGATCCCAAGAAGGAGGAGTGCGCTAGCGTCTGCGAGCAGATTGTTGATGGTCTGTGCGCCGAGGGTATCGAGGTCGTCGTCGACGATCGCGATGAGCGTCCTGGCTTTAAGTTTGCCGACAACGACCTTATGGGCTTCCCGTATCAGGTGGTGCTCGGCAAGCGTGGTCTTAAGAACGGCACCGTCGAGCTCAAGGACCGTGCCACGGGCGAGCGCGAGGATGTGGCGATCGACGAGGTCGTCGCAAAGGTTGCCGAGCTTGTGAAAGCTGCCCGTCGTTAATCGACATTTCTGCTAGTAGATGTAATTGCAGGCCTGCTCCGCATCTCTCTTAGGATGAGATGCGGAGCAGTCTTTTTTGTTGCGTGAATAAGCTCGACGGGTAAAGGAAAACCCCACTGCCCAAATGAGCTGCGGGGTTTTCCTTTGTTCCTCCGATGCGAAATAAATCGCTCAGATACTACTGATAATCGACGACGTCGATCCAGTTCTTAAGGAACTCATCGTTCACGTTGCGCTTACGAGCGAGCTCGGAAGCGGCGACGATGCTCGTCCACTGACGCACGACCTGCATGGGCATGTCGGCGCGGTCGCAGTAGAGCTCCAGGTAGGCCTCGGCCTGATCCTTGCTGTTGAGGGCAAAGAGCAGGTAGGTGGTGGCAACGTCGGCAGCAGGGGAGCCCTGGGTGGCATGTGCCCAGTCGCAGACGTACAGCTGGCCGTCCTCGCCGACGATGACGTTGGAGGGGTTGAAGTCGCCGTGGCAGACCTTGAACTCCTTGGTCATGCCGTCCAGACGCTCCTGAAGGTTGTAGCGCGTAGTGGCATTGAGCTGATCGAGGCTGTCGATCATGCGGGCGAACTTATCGCGCTGACGGTTGAGCAGCGGGGAGGTGTAGCCGTGGATCTCGATCTGGAGGTCGACGAACATCTCGAGGTACTCACCAAAGCGCTGGGGCTCGGCAGTCATCTTCTCGGCAAGCGTGGTGCCCGGAACCTTCTCGGTCACGAGCGCCCAGCCGTTGGCGTTCTCGAGCTGAGAAACCTCGAGAGCCTTGGGGCTGCGGATGCCGCACTCGTTGATGCGGGCAAGATTCAAAGCCTCGTTGAACACGTCGGAGACGGGCTTGGTCTCGTTAAAGACCTTGACGATCTTGTCGCCCAGGTCGTAAACGACCTTGTTGCCGCGACGGACGAGCTCGGTCTTGGAATCGGGGAGCAGCATGATTGCATCCTTTCAACGATGCGATAGAAGCAACGGCGGGGGGGGGGGGACACCCCTGCACCCCCCCCCCAAAAAAACCGGCGACAAAAAACAAACGGCGGAGGCCCGGGG
>UQKU01000031.1 GCA_900541675.1 uncultured Collinsella sp.
GATTGTCGCCAGGGCGCGCGATCTCGCTGTCGCCGCGCCTGCCGCTGTGGTGGATGCGGGCTTTCATGGTGGCATCGGTATCGCGTATGCCAATAGCACCCAGACCGCACGCGCTATCTGCCTGGTGGATGTACTGTTGGGCTGCATCGGACGCGCGGGCGGTGCCCTCAACCCGCCCGCACCGCTTGCGCTGGGCGACTTGGACCCCGCGCGTTTCGCGACGCCGTTAACGCCGCGTGGGCCCAAGCTGGGGTCCGAGCGCTATCCACTGGTCGATCCGGTGCGCGGCCTGTGCACGACCATTGGTCAGTCGATTCTGGCCGGCGATTTGCGCGGGCTCATCGTCTATGCCAGTAACCCCGGTGCGGGCTATGGCAATGCGCAGGTTTGGTTGGGTATTTTGCAACAGCTCGACTTGCTCGTGACGATTGATATTCGCTGGTCCGAGACAGCGCGCGCTTCTGACTTCGTGCTGCCCGATGTGACGTATCTGGAGGCCGACCGCGGCGTGGGAACGGTGATGGGCTTTAACGATGCGCGTGTGTTCTACCGCAACGCCGTGCTGCCTGCGCAGCATGACGACACACGTCCCGGTCGGGAGATTTTTGCCGGTCTGGCGCAGGCGTGTGGGGCTGGCGAGTACTTCCGGTTTACGTCTGACGACCTGGCGGCTGCCCAGGTGGCGCCTTTTGGGATCGATCTGGACGAGCTCAAGGAGCGCGGCTGGGCCGACACGGGTGTTGCGTTGCCGTCGCGTACGGGCGAGCCGGCGATTCCCTTGGATGGCGGCAAAATTGCGCTGGCAAGCGACGTATGGGAACGAGCTGGCCTGGGTCGTGTACCCAACTGGATCGCCCCCATGGTGGAGCCGGGCCCGGGGATGTTTCGCCTCATTAGCGGCAACCGTCCCTTTGAGTCGCATACCTCGCGAAGGCTTGCAGCCCAAGGTGCCGCCGAGGCTGGGTCGGACCTGGATGCCGTGCAGATGAATGCCGATGCTGCCGCGCACATGGGCATCGCCGACGGCGAGATCGTCGAACTCGTGAGTGATATGGGCCGCGACCGCGTGCGCGTGGAGACGACGCCGTATCTGCATCCGGCGTGCATCTTCACCTCGGCCGCCCCCGGTGGGCGTTCGTTTGGTGCCGATGCCGGTGGCGCTCAAGCCTTGGGCGTGGGCCCGCTCGACCATACGCCGTTACGTTGGGACCCGTTGACGGGTGCTGCGCTCACCCAGGAAAACGCCGTTCGCGTGGAAAAGATCGCGGCGCGCGAGGATAATAACGAGTAATTGACTCAGCTGATGCATTCGACTGATCCACGTTTCTTTTGAAAGGCCGCACATGAGCGATAGCCAGAACATGTCCGATGAGGTACGCGCCCGCCTGCGCGCCATTCCTTCCGTCAACGAGCTGCTTGCCGAGTGGCCGGTAGTGAAGGCGGCGGGGGAGACCTGCGACGCGGTGGTGCATGCCGCCGTGACGGCCGAGCTCGACGAGGAGCGCGCAGCCATTCGCGCCGGTGCCGCCCCGCGCTCTAAGCGCGACCTAGCCTCGGCCATCGAGTGGCGTGCGCACCGCTCCGCGTTGCCGAGCCTGCGCCCTGCCGTCAACGCTACGGGCGTGGTCATCCATACCAACTTGGGCCGCGCCCCGCTCGCGGAGTCGGCCGCCAAGGCCGTGGCCGAGGTCGCGCGCGGCTACAGCACGCTCGAGTACAGCGTGGACACCTGCTCGCGTGGGTCGCGCAAAGAGCATGCCGCGCAACTCATCCGCTCGCTTACCGGTGCCGAGGATGCGCTGGTCGTCAACAACAACGCCGCCGCGGTGCTGCTGGTGCTGGCGACTCACGCTGTGGGCAAAGAGGTTATCGTCAGTCGCGGCGAGCTTGTCGAGATTGGCGGCAGCTTCCGCATCCCCGATGTCATGGCGGCTTCGGGCGCCAAACTCGTCGAGGTCGGCGCCACCAATCGCACGCACCTGACAGATTATGAGCAAGCCATCACGCCCGATACGGCGATGATCCTTAAGGTCCATCCTTCCAACTATCGCATCGAGGGTTTTCACGAGGAGGTGGGTTCTCGGGAGCTTGCCTCCCTGGCCCACAAGCATGGTCTGCTGTTCTACGAGGACCAGGGGTCGGGCGCGCTGTTGCCCGACGACATCTTGGTGCGCGGAGGCGAAGAAACCACGCCGGCTTCGGTTTCGGCAGGGCTCGATATCGTGTCGTGCTCGGGTGATAAGCTGCTGGGTGCCGCGCAGGCGGGCATTATCATGGGCCGTCGCGATCTGGTCCAGGCCTGTGGGTCGCATCCGCTTATGCGCGCCCTGCGCCCGGGTAAGCTCGCGCTGGCGGCACTCGAGGCCACACTGCGCATCTACATGGACGGGGCGGATGTGGCCCATCGTGAGGTGCCGGTGCTCAACATGCTTACGCTGCCGCAGGCTCATCTGGAGCGTCGCGCGCGTAAGCTGCGCGAGCTGATGGTGGCGGGTCTCGATAAGGCTGGCTGCCCGTGCGCCCTGAAGGCGGAAATCGTCGAGGAATCGTCGACCCCCGGTGGCGGCTCGCTGCCTACCGTGGAGCTGCCCACCATGTGCGTGGCCGTGCGTCTTGTCGATGAGCGTCTTTCCGTTGACGCGCTCAAGCGCTCACTCGTCCAAGACTTCGATACGCCGGTCGTCACGCGTACCTCGCACGATCGCATTCTGTTTGATGTGCGCACGCTCGTGGGCGACCGCGATATCGAGACGGCGGCGTCGACGCTCGTCGCGTGCGTTAAGAAGGCGATTGCTCGATGAGTGAGGTTCAAACGCTGGTGGAGTGTCCCGTTATCGTTGGCACGGCGGGTCACGTCGACCACGGTAAGTCGGCACTGATCGAGGCGTTGACCGGCAAGAATCCCGATCGCCTGGAGGTCGAGCGTCGTCGCGGCATGACCGTGGAGCTGGGCTTTGGCGAGCTGGCGCTGCCGAGCGGCAAGATCGTCGGCCTGGTCGACGTGCCGGGCCACGCGCATTACCTGCGCGCCATGGTGCAGGGTGCCACGGGCATTGATGTTGCCGTGTTGGTGGTCTCTGCCATCGAGGGCGTGATGCCGCAGACCCGCGAGCACGTGCACGTGCTGGAGCTGCTGGGCGTCACGCATATGGTGGTGGCGCTGACTATGTGTGATCTGGCCGACGCCGAGATGACCGAGCTTGCCGAGCTCGATGTCGACGACTTTTTGTCGGGTACCGTGTTTGCGGACGCGCCGATCGTGCCCGTGTCGTCCAAGACCGGTGCGGGAATCGATGACCTGTTAGCTGCGCTCGACGAGCAGGTTGCCGCTTGCTGGGATGCCTGCCGTGCCCGTGCCGAGCTCACCGATGCCGCGCCGCGCTTGCCGATTGACCGCTGCTTTACGATCAAGGGCGCCGGTACTGTGGTGACGGGAACGCTGCACGATGCGCCGGTTGCGGTGGGCGATGAGCTCGTCGCGCTGCCGTCGCGCACGGCCTGTCGCGTGCGTGGGATCCAAGTGCATGGCGACACTCAGCAGGCGCTGCCCGGTCAGCGTGTGGCGCTCAACCTAGTTGGTGACGGTGTCGCGGCGCTTGACCGTGGCGAGATGCTGGGCGTGGCGGACCGCTTTGGCCAGACGTTGCGCTTTATGATGACGTTCACCTACCTGGGCCGCGAGGGCACCAAGCCACGCGTGCTCGAGTCGGGCGCGCGTGTGCATGTGATGGCCGGAACGGCCGAGGTCGTCGGCCGCATCATGCTTTTGGAGGGCGAGGCCCCCATGGCGGTGGGCGAGACCCGTACCGTGCAGGTGCGCCTGGAGGAGCCGCTGCCGCTGTGTGCCGGAGACCATGCCGTGGTGCTGTCGTATTCGCCCGTTATGCTCATCGGCGGCGGGCGCGTGCTGCTTTCGCGCTGCCGTCGCTCGCGCGAGCTTTCTGCCGGCGAGCGCGCACTGTTTGCGGCGCTTGAGTCCGGCGATACCGCGGGCGGTGTGGGCGCTTGGCTGGCGCTGCAGATGCTGCCGGTTACGGCGGTTGATGTTACTGACGCTTTGGATCTTGGTGTCGGCGAGGTCGATGCCGCACTGCGCGGGTTGGTGCCGCAGGGCTCTGTTCGCAAGCTTGCTGTGGGTGATGCGGACTACTTGGCGGACGCCGTGGTGCTCGACGCTGCGATGGATGCACTGGCGGCGACCCTGTCAGCCATGCACGCGGCGTCTCCCAAGGAGACGGGCTTTACGCCCGGCGCCGTTGCCCATGCTGCGTGGCCTGCCGCTGATGATGGCGTTGCCGCGGCTCTGATTGCCGAGGGCTGCTCGCGTGGCGTGTGTGCCGCCGAGGGTGCCGAGGTATTCGATCCGCATTCGGCCGCCGCGGCGGCACGCGTGGTGCGAGAGGCTTGCGAGCGCATCGTCGCGCTGCTTGACGAGGCCGGCCTGGATGCACCGGCGCTTCCCGAGGTGGGCGAGCAGTTGCAGCTCGATCGCGACACCATGACGCGTGCCCTGCGCGAGCTTTCGCTCAATCGCTCGATCGTGAAGGTCGAGCGCGACGTTGCCCTGTCTGCTGCCGCCGAGGCCCATGCGCGCGAGCTCGTCGCCGCCGCCATTGAGGCAGCCGGCGGTGCTGCCACCACGAGCGTACTGCGCGAGGCCCTGGGTGTGTCGCGCAAACGTGCCATCAGCATCTTGGAGCACCTGGATGCCGTGCGCTTTACGGTGCTCGACAAGGACGCCGGCGGCCTGAGGTCCCTGCGCTAGGCCGGTCACTCGCTCCCGCCACCTCAGTTGCGGTGAAATAGTTCCTATTTGGAGGCTTTGGCAGCAAATACAGGAACTATTCCACCGCAACTTCTTGCTCGTCTTTTTGGGATGGGGACCGCTCGGTTTGGTAAAATACCGCCGCACTTGGGAACGGATGGGCTCCGGTGGGCTCCGCGGTCCTCAAAACCGTTGCGAGGCGTGCAAAACGTCTTGGATGTGTTCGATTCACATACGTTCCCGCCATACGCTACCAGCGCTTTTGTGCTCGCGGTCTTGCTGCGTGCCGCAAAGGCGCTGTTTTGTTTTTGCACGAGCTTTTCGTAGCGCTGCTATTTCGGTGGCTGTATTTAGCTTCGTGCACCGGGCTTCGAGCATGCCGATGGAGGTGTTTTGCCGTATGACTACCGTAAGACGTGCCGATCTTTCTTGTGTCGTCCAAGCGGGTGGGCTGTCCTCGCGCATGGGCTGCGACAAGGCATGCATGGCGTTTTGCGGCGAGCCGCTCATCGAACGCGTGCTGGGTCGGCTGGCGCCAGTTGCCGGCGAGTTGGTCGTGACGACTTCGCGTCCCAGCGAGCTCGCCTACCTTGAGGAGCGCGCGTTTGGCGGCCTGGTGCCGCGAATAGTGTCGGACCTTGAGGGGCCGGCGGGCGCCATGCGCGGCATCGCGAGTTCGCTGACTGCGGCCCGGCTGCCTCTCGTTGCTATCGTCGCCTGTGATATGCCGTTTGTCTCTTCGGAGCTAATCGGTGCCCTTGCTGGCTGTGTTGAGGCCGAGGCGCTCGACGTGTGCGTGCCGCGCGAGGAGCGGGGAATTGAGCCGCTTTGCGCCGTCTGGCGCCGTGACGCGTGTGCGCCGGTTGCCCAAGAACTGCTCGCCGGTGACCGTCAGCGAATCCGCTGCCTGATCGACCGGGTGAACGCCGGGTATTTGGACGAGCCTCAGATTGTCACGGTCGCCGGCTCGACGCTCTGCTTCGAGAACGTCAATACGCCCGAGGAGTTTGCGGCGGCCGAGTTACTCGCCTAGACGATTGGAGTTGCCATGTCTCACGATATTTGTCCCGACACGGGAGAACCTTGCACTTGCGACGGGTCCGAACCCTGTACCTGCGGTTGCGGTGGCTGTGGACATACTGCGGAAGAGGAAGCGGCCGCCGCGGCGTATCGCGATGCACACCGCGAAGGCCCGTCCGGTGATGCTCTCGACCACGAACGCAAGATCATCGTTTCGTTCGATAGCACCTTCGATGTGATGGAATGCGAGCAGCTGTGCCTTGCCGCCGGTGTGCCCGGGCGCATCATGCCGCTGCCCGGCTCCATCACCGCCGGCTGCGGACTGTGCTGGGCCATGCCGTTCTCGGGCGATGCCCTCGCCGCCTTCCGCGCCGCCACCGAGGGCTGCATAACCCCCGCCGACTATCATCAGCTCGTCCTCTAACCACCAACATCACCACAAAGGTGCCTGTCCCCAATGTGGTGGTTTGGAACACGTGGACGAAACAGGTTTGAAACACGGGTTTTGCACGTCAGGCACTCAAAAACGCTTCTACCTGCATCGTAATCAAAACGAAACATCCGCTCGTCGGCTTATGCGAAACTTTGCCGCAACAGTGCGATATTATCCATACACGATAAAGCTCGCGGCGCATGGGGTGCCGCGACCAACATTTTCGTTTCCCATCATTGGAGGAAGCATGAGCTACACGCAGAAAGTTCTCGAAGAGCTCAAGGCCCGCTATCCCGAGCAGCCTGAGTTCATCCAAGCCGCGACCGAGATCCTCGGCACCATCCAGCCGGCGCTCGACGCCCACCCCGAGTACGAGGAGGCCGCCCTGCTGGAGCGTCTCGTCGAGCCCGAGCGCATCGTCATGTTCCGTGTTCCCTGGGTCGACGACCAGGGCAAGGTTCAGGTCAACCGCGGCTATCGCGTCGAGTTCAACTCTGCCATTGGACCCTACAAGGGCGGCCTGCGCTTTAACCCGACGGTCACCCTGGGTATGCTCAAGTTCCTGGGCCTGGAGCAGATCCTCAAGAACAGCCTGACCACCCTTCCCATGGGCGGCGGCAAGGGCGGGTCCGACTTTGACCCCAAGGGCAAGTCCAACAACGAGATCATGCACTTCTGCCAGTCCTTCATGACCGAGCTCTATCGCCACATCGGCCCCAACACCGACGTTCCCGCCGGCGACCTGGGCGTTGGCGGCCGCGAGGTTGCCTACCTGTTCGGTCAGTACAAGCGCCTGACTAACGAGTGGACCGGCGTCCTCACCGGCAAGGGCCTCTCCTTTGGCGGCTCGCTCGCCCGTACCGAGGCCACCGGCTACGGCCTGGCCTACTTTGTGGACGAGTACCTCAAGAGCCGCGGCGACTCCTTCGAGGGCAAGAACGTCGTCGTTCATGGCTCCGGCAACGTCGCCATCTACGCCGTCCAGAAGGTCTCCCAGCTCGGCGGCAAGGTGCTCGCCTGCTCCGATACCCACGGCTGGGTCGAGGATCCCGACGGCATCGACTACACCGTGCTCGAGCACGTCTACAACAAGAAGCGCTCCGGCCACGACAAGGGCGTTACGCTCGCCATGTACGTTGACGAGAAGCCCAACGCCGTGTGGCACGAGGGCGACGGCCGCGGCGTGTGGCAGCTGCCCTGCGACATTGCGCTGCCCTGCGCTCGCGAGAACACGCTGCTGCTCGAGGACGCCCAGGCGCTCGTCGCCAACGGCTGCAAGGTGGTCGGCGAGGGCGCGAACATGCCCACGACCATCGAGGCCACAACCTACTTCCAGGAGAACGGTGTTGCCTTTATGCCCGGTAAGGCTGCCAACGCCGGCGGCGTGCTCGTGTCCGGCCTGGAGATGAGCCAGAACGCCGAGCACCTGTCCTGGACCTTCGAGGAGGTCGACGGCAAGCTCGAGCAGCTCATGCGCGGCATGTTCCACAACGTGGACGACACCGCCAAGGAGTACGGCCAGGAGGGCAACTTTGTCATGGGCGCCAACATCGCCGGCTTCCTGAAGGTCGCCGACGCCATGCTCGCCCAGGGCGTCTGCTAAATCTTCGCTCGACATAGCATGTTATAAGGCTCCCAGTCATTCCGGCTGGGAGCCTTTTTTGATCCGTTGGGGACGGAGGAAAACGGATCATTATGTCTCGGCCCTCTGCCGGCCGCCCCTTAAGTTGCGGTGAAATACGGACTGTTGGGCGCCCTAAGCCCGACAAACAGTCCGTATTTCACCGCAAGTTATGGATGGGAGGGAGGTTTTTGTGCTGTGGAAGGTCGCGGCCCTTCGTTTGGTACACTTAAAAGTACTGGACAAGTAAAGAGATGGGGGAGAACGTGCTCAAGTTCGGTACCTACGTCCGTGTTGGAAACGCGGCCGAAGCCTATGAGCTCTTACAGAAGAACCGCAACAACAAGATTGTGGGCGGCGGCATCTGGATGCGCCTGGGTTCGCGTCGTGTGGCGACGGCGATTGACCTTTCGGCCTGCGGACTCGATCAGATCGAGGAGACCGAGACCGAGTTTCGCATCGGTGCCATGTGCACCCTGCGCCAGCTCGAGCGTCATGCCGGGCTCAACGCGCTTGTCAATAATGTCTTTGAGTTCGCCGTCCACGACATCGTGGGCGTGCAGCTGCGCAACACCGCCACGGTGGGCGGCAGCATCTACGGCCGCTTTGGCTTCTCGGACGTTCTCTCCGCCTTTCTCGCGCTCGATTCCTATGTTGAGCTGACGGGCGCCGGCCGCGTGCCGCTCGCGGAGTTCGTGCGGATGGGCTACGTGCGCGACGTGATCGAGCATGTCGTGGTCGTCAAGCACGAGTACCGTGCGAGCTACGAGGCCGTGCGCAAGGCCGCGACCGACTTCCCCTCGCTGAACGTCACCGCCGCTTGGTGGGACGGCTCCTGGCACGTCAACGTGGGCGCCCGCCCGCTGCGCGCGACCCTGCTGCAGGGCGAGGCGTGTGGCCTCACCAGCGAGCAGCCTTCCGAGGACGAGCTGCGCGCCCTGGCCGCGTCCGTACGCGCGCTGAGCTATGGCACCAACCTGTGGGGCTCGGCTGACTACCGCCGCCGCATCTCGGCCCCGCTTGCCGTCCAGGCTGTGCGTCGCGCCGCCGGCATCGAGCTTTCGGCCGCGCTTGCCCACGAGCTCGAGTGCGTGCAGATTCCTAAGTTTGCCACGGACGAGTATTCCTGCCGCCGCGTGCCCGGCGTCGATTCTAGCGAGGTGCGCTAATGGCTGCCAAACTCATCGATCTTTCCTTTACGCTCAACGGCCGCAAGGTCAAGGTTCAGATTGCCCCCGACACCATGCTCTTTGCGCTGCTGCGCGAGCAGGGTTGCGCGTCGGTGCGCTGCGCCTGCGAAACCACCAACTGCGGTTTGTGCACGGTGTGGCTCGACGGCGACCCGGTGCTGAGCTGCTCGGTTCCCGCCGCCCGTGTTGAGGGCCACACCATCACTACGCTTGAGGGTCTCAAGGCCGAGTCCGAGGCGCTTGCCCGCGCTATGGCTGCCGAAGGCGCCGAGCAGTGCGGTTTTTGCGCCCCCGGCCTTATCATGAACGTGCTGGCGCTTGCCCGCTCCGCCAAGGAGGATCCGAGCCTCGTCGCCACGCGCGAGGAGCTCTCGCGCCAGCTCGCCGGCAACCTTTGCCGCTGCAGCGGCTACGAGAGTCAGCTGCGCGCCATCGTGCGCTTCCTCAACGAGTCCGGCGTGCAGGTGGGCTTTGAGATGCCCGAGCTGCCGGTCAACGACACCAGCTGCGACGGCGTCACCTACAAGCAGATTACCCACAAGCAGCCCAAGAAGGACTCGAAGGCCCTGCTCGAGGGCCGTCCCGTCTACACGGGCGATATGGTGCCCGCCGGTGCGCTCATCGTCAAACTCAAGCGCAGCCCCTATGCCCGCGCCAAGATCCGCTCCATCGATACGTCGCGCGCCCTGAAGGTGCCCGGCGTGGTGGGCGTCTATACCTACGAGGACGTGCCCCAGCTTCGCTTTACCATCGCCGGCCAGAGCTACCCGCAGCCGAGTCCCTACGACCGCCTGATCCTCGAGAACCTCGTGCGCTATCAAAACGAGGAGGTGGCGATTGTCGCCGCCGAGACCGAGGAGGCCGCCGACAAGGCGCTCAAGCTCATCAAGGTCGACTACGAGGTGCTCGAGCCGCTGCTCGACTTTACCCAAGCACTCGATAACGACATCGTGGTCCACCCCGAGGGCGACGTGACCTTTATGTTCCCGCAGGGCGGCGACGTCCCGCGCAACCTGGTGTGCAGCGGTACCAGCGATTACGGCGATCTGGACGAGGCCTTCGCCCAGAGCGACATCGTCTTTGAGCGCACCTACACCAGCCAGGCCACGCAGACCGCGCCCATGGAGACCTTCCGCGCCTTCGCGACGACCGACGCGTTTGGGCGCATCTCCGTGACCACTTCCACGCAGGTGCCCTTCCACGTGCGCCGCATGGTCGCGCAGTCGCTCGACATTCCGCAGTCGCAGGTGCAGGTCATTAAGCCGCGCATCGGCGGCGGCTTTGGCTCCAAGCAGACGGGCTGCTGCGAGATCTTCGTGGCGTTCGTCACCCAGCAGACTGGCCGTCCGAGCTACTGCTGCTACACCCGCGAGGAGACCATCACCGCGGGCAACTCGCGCCACCAGATGCAGATGACCGTCAAGTTGGGCGCCATGAACGACGGCACCATCACGGCCATCGATCTGCATACGCTGTCCAACGCCGGTGCGTACGGCGAGCACGCTACCACGACGATCGGCCTGTCGGGCCACAAGAGCCTGCCCATCTACAACCACGTGAAGGCGAGCCGCTTTAGCTGGGACGCCGTCTACACCAATACCAACCGCGGCGGCGCGTATCGCGGCTACGGTGCCACCCAGGGCCAGTTTGCCGTGGAGAGCGCCGTCAACGAGCTTGCCGACATGCTGCACATGGACCCCGCCGACCTGCGCCTTAAGAACATCGTGCGCGAGGGCGAGATCATGCCGCAGTACTACAACGAGAAGCTCAACGCCTGCGCGCTCGACCGCTGCCTGCTGCGCGCGATGGACATGATCGGCTGGCGCGACAAGCCGCTGGCAGCGGACCTGGGCGACCGCGTGCGTGCTCTGGGCTGTGCGCTCACCATGCAGGGCTCGGGCATTTCCAACGTTGATATCGCCGGCATCGACATGCGCCTGGAAGAGGACGGCTTCATTACCATCGGCACCGGCGCCACCGATAACGGCATGGGCGTCGACACGATCCTGGCGCAGATTGCCGCCGAGGAGCTGGGCGTGGAGAGCTCGCTGATCGTGGTGCGCGGCGTGGACACCGACGTGTCGCCGTTCGACGCCGGTTCGTACGCGAGCTCCGGTACCTACGTGACGGGCCTTGCCGCCAAGAACGCCGCGACCGAGCTGCGTGAGAAGATTTGTGCCAAGGCCGCCCAGATGTGGGATGTGGACGCCGCCGACGTGGTCTTCGATGGCCAGTACGTGCGTCTGTCCGACGAGCGCGCCGCGCGCGAGCAGAACCGCTACCTCACGCTGCGCGACTTTGCCAACCTGTGCGTCAAGAACATCGCGGGCGGCGACGCGCTGACCTCGCACGCCTCTGCCTGCCTGCCCGTTTCGCCTCCGCCGTTTATGGCCGGCATTGCCGAGGTCGAGGTCGACAAGGCCACCGGCAAGGTGACTGTGGTGGACTACGCGGCGGCTGTGGACTGCGGCACCGTGATCAACGAGGCACTCGCGCGCGTCCAGGCCGAGGGCGGCATTGCCCAAGGTGTCGGCCACGCGCTCTACGAGATTGTTGAGCATGACGATCGCGGACGCCTGCGTACCGGCAACTTTATGAGCTATAAGCTGCCCACGCGCCTGGATATCGGCAGCATTCGCGTGGCCTTTGAGCCGAGCTATGAGCCGACGGGCCCGTTTGGTGCCAAGTCGATCGGCGAGGTCGTCATCAACACGCCGCTCGCCGCCGTGGCCTCGGCTGTGGCACACGCCACCGGCCACCAGGTTCGCTCGCTGCCGATCACGCCGGAGAAAGCGCTGCTGGGGGAGTAGGCGAGGCGACGCAGCCGCCGCTCTTTGCCTAGCCCGAGGAAACTGCAGCCCACTTTTCGACCGAATTGTGGGCTGCAGTTTCCGTTTGAGGCCCTTGGCGGAAAGTGCATCCCGGAATATAGCGTCAAACCGGGACACGCTTTCCGGTTGAGGCTCTCGGCGGAAATCTCATCCCATTCCGAGGCCTCAAACCGGGACACGCTTTCCGGCGCATGGCCAGCACCGCCAGACTGCCGGGTCCCACCGAAGTTGCGGTGGAATAGGGACTGTTTTGGAGGACTGGAGCCCCAAACAGTCCCTATTCCACCGCAACATACCATGGGGCGGAGGGGGATCCGATGCGTACTCGTGGTGAGGTCGTGAGCCTGTAAAACGTGTGCGTGCGCTTGTCGTTCGTATCTGCTATCATTCCTAGTCTGTGCGCTCATGCGGGCGTGGCGGAATTGGTAGACGCGCCAGATTTAGGTTCTGGTGGGATTCCCGTGAAGGTTCGAGTCCTTTCGCCCGCACCAACGCATCTGCGTCGGCTTCGGCCGTCGCGACTCTTTGTTGCATAAAGGTACCAGCACCTCAGATAAGCTGGGCAGTATGAGGAGGAACGTGTTGAACATCACCGCTTCTGACGTCAAGGACGCCAAGCTCACCGCTACGGTCACCATCCCGGCCGCCGACGTCGACGCCGCGATCAAGAAGGCCTACAAGGACACCGCCAAGAAGTACCGCTTCCCGGGCTTCCGTGCCGGCAAGGCTCCCCGTCCGGTCATCGATTCCGCTCTTGGCGCCGAGGCTACCCTCGCTCAGGCCACCAACGACCTGATCGCCGCCAACGAGCCCGCCGTCCTCAACGAGCTGGACATCGTCCCCACCAAGAGCGGTGACTACAAGGAGCTCGACCTCGCCAAGGATCACGAGGACTACACCTACACCGTCGAGTTCTCCCTGCGTCCCGCCGCTGAGCTCTCCTCCTTCGACGCTGTCGAGATCGAGATGCCCCCTGCGGAGGTCACCGAGTCCGAGATCAACAACCAGGTCGAGATGCTCCTCAACTACCGTGCCACCTTCGAGGACGTCGAGGGCCGCGCTGTCGAGTCCGAGGACTACGTTACCGTCGACCTCAAGGCCGTCGAGAACGCCGACAACTTTGCCGCCGAGGGCCGTATGCTCATCGCCGGTAGCGACAGCAACCCCGCCGAGTTCAACGAGGCTCTGATCGGCGCCAACGTTGACGACGTCAAGTCCGTCACCTGGACCGACGAGGCCGAGGAGGGCGAGGAGGCCGAGACCCACACCGTCGAGGTCACCGTCAAGGGCATCAAGGTCCGCAACACCCCCGAGCTCACCGACGAGCTCGTCAAGTCCGACTTTGGCTTCGACAGCATCGACGCTATGCGCGACGCCATCAAGATCGAGATCGAGCAGGACAAGGCTTCCCGCCTCCCGGCCGAGAAGGAGAACCGTTGCGTCTCCGCTCTCGCCGAGCGCCTGCAGCTCGACGAGATGGACGCCGACTACGAGCAGTCCGTCTTTGAGGAGCTTGGCCAGAACTTCCTGTCCAACCTCGCTGCCCGCGGCATGACGCTGGACACCTGGCTGCCCGCTTCCGGCCTGACCATGGAGCAGTTCATCGGCGACCTGCACAAGCAGGCCAACGACGTTGCCCGTGAGTCCCTGGCGCTCGACGCTCTCGCCCGTGAGCTCAAGATTGAGGTCACCGAGGACGACATCAACGCCGAGTTCGAGAAGGCTGGCGTCAAGGACGTCGAGGCTTCCAAGGCCGAGTTCATCGCCGATGGCCGCATGCCTGCCGTCCGCGAGTCCATCCGTCGCTCCAAGGCCGTCGATCACCTGGTCGAGAACGCCAAGGTGACTGAGGTCGACGAGACCGCCAAGGACGCCGAGTAATTCTCGCCACCTTGCACGCGAGCGCATGTATGTGCCCGTGATGGGGTAAAGTTATAAGCCGGTTATCCGGTTGCTTCGTACGGTGCCAGCCAATGCATAGCATGCGGGCACCGTACGTTTGTCTAGAGCCACTATTGGTCCGTAAGAGAAATGGAGATGCGTATGATCGCTAAGTTCGACTCCGCCCTCGTGCCATACGTTATCGAGCAGACGCCGCGCGGCGAGCGCAGCTACGATATCTATTCGCGCCTGCTCAACGACCGCATCATCTTCTTGGGCGAGGAGATCAACTCCGTCAGCGCCAACCTGGTCGTTGCCCAGCTGCTGCATCTTGAGAGCCAGGATGCCGAGAAGGATATCTCGCTCTACATCAATTCGCCCGGTGGCGAGGTTTACTCTGGCCTGGCGATTCTTGACACCATGAACTTCATCAAGCCGCAGGTCTCCACCATCTGCGTCGGTATGGCCGCGTCTATGGCTGCCGTGCTGCTTTCGGCCGGCGCCAAGGGCAAGCGCTTCTGCCTGCCGCACTCCAAGGTCATGATTCACCAGCCCAGCGGCGGTGCTCAAGGTCAGCAGACCGAGATCGAGATCGTGGCCGAGGAGATCAAGAAGACCCGCCGCGAGCTCAACCAGATCCTGTCCGATGCCTCGGGCCAGCCGATCGAGAAGGTCCAGGCCGACACCGAGCGCGACAACTACCTGACCGCTGCCGAGGCCCTCGACTACGGCCTGATCGACCGTATCGTCACCTCGCGCGATCTCGCCGCGAAGGACGCCTAGGATGGCAGGAAACATGCAGGACAACTTTGACGAGAATGGCAACCCCATCCGCTGCTCCTTTTGCGGAAAAGAGCAGGGGCAGGTTCGTCGCCTCGTAAAGGGTCCGACCAACATCTTTATCTGTGACGAGTGCGTCGCCGCCTGCTCCGAGATCCTTGAGGAGTCGCTGGCTTCGGACTTTATGGACGCTGCCCGCAACGGCAAGCTGCCGGGCTTCCTCAACGACCACGGCCAGGCTGCATCCCAGCCCGCCGTGGACCCCGAGGCCGAGGGCTTTGAGCTCGAGGACGACCGCCAGGTCATCACGCACGTGCCGACGCCGCACGAGATCTATGACGAGCTTTCGGCCTATGTTATGGGTCAGGAGGACGCCAAGCGCGCCATGTCGGTGGCCGTGTACAACCACTATCGCCGCGTGATCGAGGGTGGCGCCGCGGTGTCTGCCTTTGACGGCGGCATGGGCTCGCAGTTTGACGACGATATGGACGAGGTAGAGCTTGCCAAGTCCAACATCCTGCTGCTCGGTCCCACCGGTACCGGCAAGACCTTGTTGGCCCAGACGCTCGCGCGCATCCTCGAGGTGCCGTTTGCCATCGCCGATGCCACCGCGCTCACCGAGGCCGGCTATGTGGGCGAGGACGTGGAGAACATCCTTCTCAAGCTCATCAATGCTGCCGATGGCGACATTGAGCGCGCTCAGGTGGGCATTATCTACGTTGACGAGATCGACAAGATTGCCCGCAAGGCCGAGAACCTCTCTATTACCCGTGATGTCTCGGGCGAGGGTGTTCAGCAGGCGCTGCTTAAGATTCTTGAGGGCACGGTGGCAAGCGTTCCGCCTACCGGCGGCCGCAAGCATCCCCAGCAGGAGCTGCTGCAGATCGACACGACCAACATCCTGTTCATCTGCGGCGGTGCCTTTGTGGGTCTGGACAAGATCATCGCCGATCGCGTGGGCAACAAGGGCGTGGGCTTTAACTCCGAGATCGCCGGCCCCACCTCGGTCGACGAGAACGACCTGCTGCGCCAGGTGCTTCCGCAGGACCTCAACGCCTTTGGCATGATCCCCGAGTTCGTGGGCCGTACGCCCGTTGTCACCCAGACGCAGGCGCTCGACGAGGACGACCTGGTCTCGATTCTGACCGAGCCCAAGAACGCCGTGGTGCGCCAGTACCGCAAGATGTTCCAGCTCGAGGATGTCGATCTTGAGTTTGAGGACGCTGCCCTGCACGAGATCGCCCGCATGGCGCTTGCCCGCAAGACCGGCGCCCGCGGCCTGCGCGCCATCTGCGAAGACGTGCTTCAGCAGACGATGTTCGACCTGCCCAGCGAGGAGGGCGTCGCCAAGGTCGTCGTAACCGAAGCCTCCGTAAAGGGCGAAGAGCAGCCCCAGCGCATCTACGGCTAAACCTGCCTAAAACGTGTTTGCCAATAGCCTCCGACCATCCGCGGTCGGAGGCTATTTTATATATACGCAATAACCCCAACTACCTGTGTTATTCTGTGTGTTTGTTTAAGCCTCAGCGAAGTCATATCAGACTGAAGTAATCGATACCTAAGGGGAGGAATGTAGGCCCGATTTTCGTAGATTCCGCACGAGCCGAAGAACACTTAATGTGTTCTTCGTGCGAGCCAGGACTTGACCGAGCGAAAATCGGGCCTACATTCCTCCCCGATGGGCAAGGGAGAGATATATGGAAGAGATGCCCAAGAATTACGATCCGTCGACCAACGAGCCGGCGATCCTGCAGAAGTGGCTCGACGGCGGCTACTACAAGCGCCGTGAGGGCGTGGGCGACTGTACCGTCACCATTCCGCCTCCCAACGTGACCGGCAAGCTCCACATGGGTCACGCTACCGACGACTCCATCCAGGACACCATCATCCGTATGGCCCGCATGCGCGGCAAGTCCACGCGCTGGGTGCTCGGCACCGACCACGCCGGTATCGCCACGCAGACCAAGGTCGACAAGAAGCTCAAGAGCGAGGGCATCAGCCGCCTGGAGATCGGTCGCGACAAGTTTGTCGACGCTTGTTGGGATTGGACCCACGAGTACGGTGGCATCATCGTCGAGCAGATCAAGCGCATGGGCTGCTCCGTCGACTTTGACAACGAGCGCTTTACCATGGACGAGGATTACGCCCAGGCCGTGCGTAAGGTCTTCTGTGACTGGTATCACGATGGTCTGATCTACCGTGGCAAGCGCATCGTCAACTGGTGTCCCAACTGCACCACCGCTATCTCGGACGACGAGGCCGAGTACAAGGACGAGAAGGGCCATCTGTGGCACCTGCGCTACCCGCTGACCGAGCCGGTCAACGGCCAGGACTACATCGTCGTCGCCACCACGCGCCCCGAGACCATGCTCGGCGACACGGGCGTCGCCGTCTCCCCGAAGGACCCCGAGAAGGCCGCCTTTGTGGGCAAGACCGTCAAGCTCCCCATCGTCGACCGCGAGATCCCCATCTTTGAGGATTGGCATGTCGACGCCAACTTTGGCTCCGGCTTCGTCAAGGTCACCCCGGCCCACGATCCCAACGACTATGCCATGGGTCAGGCCCACGACCTGCCGCAGATCAATATCTTCGACGAGCACGCGGTGGTCGTCGAGGGCTACGGTGAGTTCACCGGTATGACCCGCGAGGAGTGCCGCGAGGCCGTCATCAGGTGGTTCGAGGAGCACGACCTGCTCGATCACGTCGAGGACCTCGATCACTCCGTCATGCACTGCTACCGTTGCGACTCCGCCCTGGAGCCGTGGCTGTCCGAGCAGTGGTTTGTGGCCGTCGACAAGCTCAAGGGGCCGGCGCTCGACGCCGTCAACTCCGGCAAGGTCACCTTCCACCCCGCGCGCTGGACGCAGACCTACACCACTTGGATGGAGAACCTCAAGGACTGGTGCATCAGCCGCCAGCTGTGGTGGGGCCACCGCATTCCCGTGTTCTACTGCGAGGACTGCGGCTGGGAGGACGCCCTGACCGAAGACACCGACGTGTGCCCCAAGTGCGGCGGCCATCACGTGCATCAGGACGAGAACGTGCTGGACACCTGGTTCAGCTCGCAGCTGTGGACCTTCGCCACACAGGGCTGGCCGCAAAAGCCGGAGCTACTCGAGGGCCATCACCCCACGACGGCTCTCGTCACCGCGCGCGACATCATCGCGCTGTGGGTCGCCCGCATGGTCATGAGCTCGCTGTACTTCCTGGACGAGGTTCCGTTTAAGGACGTCGTCATCTACCCGACGATCCTTGCCAAGGACGGCAGCCGCATGTCCAAGTCTAAGGGCAACGGCGTTGACCCCATGGACCTCATTGGCATGTACGGCGCCGACGCCATGCGCTACAACCTGCTCACGCTGTGCACCAACAACCAGGATGTTAAGTTCGACGCGAACATCGACAAGAAGACCAAGAAGCTCATCGACAGCCCGCGCACCGAGCAGGCCAAGTCGTTTGTGACCAAGATCTGGAACGCCAGCCGCTTCCTGCTCATGAACATGGAGGGCTACACGCCCGGCGAGCCCGTTGTGGAGACGCCGGCCGACGCCTGGATGTTCAGCCGTCTGGCCAAGGCCGTGAAGATGGTCACCGAGGGTATTGAGAACTACACCTTTGGCGACATGGCCCGCAGCGTGCAGCAGTTCTTCTGGAACGAGGTCTGCGACTGGTATGTCGAGGTCACCAAGGCCCGTCTGAAGGGCGAGGGCCGTCTGCAGGCGCAGCGCAACCTGATCTTTGTGCTCGATACCTCCATTCGTCTGATGCACCCGCTCATGCCATTTGTCACCGAGGAGATCTGGGACAACATGCCGGCGAGCGTGCTCGACCTGGACGCCGAGGGCAACGTGGACCGCGCCGAGGCGCTCATGATCGCCAAGTGGCCCGAGCCCGCCGACTATGCCAAGTATGTCGACGAGGACGCCGAGCGCGCGTTTGAGCTGTGCCGCGCCGTCGTTTCCGCCGCCCGCGCCACGCGTTCGCGTTATCGCTTGAGCCCCAAGGCCGAGCTCGACGTGGTCGTGCGCGCCGGTGCCGAGGACATCGAGAAGCTCGAGAGCCTGCGTTCGACCATCGAGCCGCTGGCGAACGCCGCCTCGCTGATCATGGGTACCAACGTTGAGAAGCCGGCCGCGAGCATCGCCGTGGTCGACAGCGGCGTCGAGGTCTTTGTGGTGCTCGAGGGCAAGGTTGACCTTTCGGCCGAGAAGGCACGCCTGGAGAAGGAGATTGCCGCGGCGCAGAAGGAGCTCGCCGGCTGCGAGAAGACGCTGGCCAACGAGGGCTTTGTGGCCAAGGCCGCGCCCGCGGTGGTTCAGAAGAAGAGGGACCGTGCAGCTGAGCTCAGGGAGATCCTGGCGGCTTTGACTGCTCAGGTTGCTGACTTCTCGTAAGGTTTACTCGGGGGCGCGTCCCGATGCTTTGCTCTCCGCTGCGGACAGTCCTGCGCAAGGCGGACAGCACATTAAGTGCTGTCCTTTGCGTGCGGAACTTGCGGCGAGCAAAGCATCGGGCCGCTCCTAGTGCGGTTACGTGGTTGTTTGTAACTGGTGCGTTAGGGCCACTGGGTTGTGGCCCTGATTCTGCTGCAAAGCGGTGTTTGGCTGATATTTTGTATGGGAGGGGCTCGTTGTTTAGTACGGGCCTCTTTTTATGTTGAGGGGACTTTGGGTTATGGCTAAGCGTTCTGGGTCGTATGTCGTTCCTTTCTCGTTTGAGTTGCTTACGTTTGGTGAGGCTGTTGGGCTGGCTGCTGATACGGGGCGGATTTCTGGGGATGCTGGTCCTCTGCTCGAGACGGTTGTCGATATGCTCGATGAGCTGGAACGTCCGGATGAGTATTTCGATTGCATTCAGGTTGCCGGTACCAATGGCAAGACTTCGACTACGCGTTTTTCGGCTGCCATTCTTCGTGGTGAGGGACTCAAGACCGCGCTGTATACGTCGCCGCAGCTGGTGCGCTATCCCGAGCGCATGGAGGTCGATGGGCACGTCGTGAGCGATGAGGCGTTTGCCCGTGGCGTTTCCGCCGCCGTCGAGGCGGGGCGTCGCATGAATGCCCGTCGTGTGGCGGCGGGGGAGCGCGCCTATACCATCACGCCGTTTGACCTGCTGACGGCTGCCGCGCTTGTCGTGTTTGCCGAGGCCGCGGTGGATGTTGCCGTGCTCGAGGTTGGCATGGGCGGACGTTGGGACGCCACGAGTGCGACCGATCCCGTTGCCGTTGCCATTACGGGCATCGGGCTCGATCACACGCGCATTTTGGGCGATACGCTCGAGGCGATTGCGGGGGAGAAGGCTGCGGTCATCAAGCCCGGACGCCTGGTTGTGCTGGGCGAGGGCACGCACGAGGCGAGCGTTCAGCGCGTGATGGATGCACGTTGTCGCGAGTGCGGCATCGTGCCGCTCGTGGTGAACCATGCCACGACCAAGGTGCCGGCGCATGTGGGCGACACGGTTGAGTTTAGCTGCACCACGCCGCGTGCGGTCTATACGACGAGCATGGTTAAGCCGGCCTATCAGCCGCAGAATGCCGCGTGCGCGATTATGCTTTGCGAGGGGTATCTGGGTCGCGAGCTCGACCACGATGCGCTTGATGCGTCGCTTATGGGTTGCCCCACACCGGGTCGTTTTGACGTGCTGGGGACCGATCCGCTCAAGCTGATTGACGCCTGTCACAACCCCCAAAGCTGCGAGAACTTTGTAAGCGCACTGGACGAGATCGACCCGTGCGTAGAGAATCGCCCCGCGCTGCTGTGCGCCGCGCTGGCCGACAAGGACGCGGCGGGCATCGTCGACGTACTGATCCCGGCCTTCCCGCGCGTGGTCGTGACGCAGACCGATTCCGACCGCGCCTTGCCGGCAGAGGAGCTCGCCGCCCTGGTGGACGCCGATAAGCTCGCGGGCGTGTATCCGAGCGTACCCGAGGCCCTCGCCGCCTTCGAGGACGCGGGCGAGCCCTTCGTAGCGGCCGGCACCATCACCCTGGCCGGCGAAGTAGCCGGTCTGCTCCGCTAACCCCGCCAACGGGGCAGCCAATTTGGGCTGCTAGTCACGAAATGGGGCTATCTACTACGTTTGAGCGGTTGCCCTCGACCACACCGAGAATTGCGAAATGAAAACCGCAGGTAGATGGCTTACCAGTTTTGCGAAAACACGGGCATGGTCGACCCATGCGGGTTAAACGTAGTAGATAGGCCGTTTTTGTGGCGCGGTATTGGTGGGATGCGGCAAAGGGACAGCGCTTTTGCCGCATTGCCTAGTCCAGACGGACCGGATCGTGTGGGTAGGCGTTGAGAATCCCGACGCCGGTCTCGGTAACCAGGGCCAAGTCCTCGATGCGGACGCCGGTGTGGCCGGGGAGGTAGATGCCCGGCTCGATAGAGAAGGTCATGCCCGGCTCGACAACCTGCTCGTTGACGAGTGAGACGTCGCCCGGCTCGTGGTCTTGCAGGCCGATCGAGTGACCCAGGCGATGCGTAAAGTACTGCCCATAGCCCGCGTCTTCAATCACATCGCGCGCGGCACGGTCTAGGTCGCACATGCGCACGCCCGGTGCGATGAGCGCTTCGGCGGCCTCGTTGGCGCGGCACACGATGTCGTAGATGCGTGCCGTCTCCTCGTCCGGCTCGCCCCAAAAGAACGTGCGCGTCATGTCCGAGCAGTAGTTGCAGCGGCGTCCGCCAATGTCGAACAGCACCACGTCGCCGCGCTTGAGTACGGTGTCGTCGGGCTCGTGGTGCGGGTCGCCGGCGTTGGCGCCAAAGCTCACGATGGGCGGAAAGCTGAAGCCCTCGCAGCCGTGATTGCGGTACAGGCCGAGCATCTGGTCGGCGATTTCGCGCTCCGTCACGCCTTCGTGGACGAGTTTGATGGCATCGGCCATCACGGCGTCGTTGGCGGCGGAGGATACGCGCATGAGCTCCTGCTCGGTGGCATCCTTGTGGGTGCGCGCGGCGGTGACGGCAAAGTCACCCAGGAAAAACTCGCTGGCGGCGTGGCGATCCATGAGCGGCATCAAAAAGCCGGAGCGCATGACGGTGTCGATGCCGAGCGGTTTGGTCGGATCGACCTCGCGAACGATGGCGTCGGCCACGACGTCGGTATCGGTGTGATAGGCAACGCGTGCATTGTCATACTCGGGCAGCTGATGCAGCGCGTTGACCAGGATCACGGGCTCGGCATTGCGCGCGAGCAGCACGCCGCAAAAACGCTCGAACATATCGGCATAGAAGCCGGTCAGGTAATAAATCGACCACGGGTCGTTTACGAGCAACTGCGCGCCGGGGTGCTGAGCCTCGAGCGCATCGAGCACGCGCGCCACGCGCTGGTCTTCGACATGTGCCATGAAACATCCTTTCGCTAAGTTGCCACCATGGTATCCCATGCCTGGCAGATAGGAACGTTCCTTTTATGCCGGCACTTCGGGACACTCCTTGGCATGGCCAGCATGGAAAACATGCGGGCAAAAGTAGTCATAAGAGGCCTGTCCCAAATGGGCTGGTTTCAAAAGTATGGTGGATTACGGGGCTGAACCTGTATTACTTGACCATGGGAAATATCATGAAATTAAAACCGCAGGTAGACGGCTTATCAAAAAGCGAGAATTGCCGGTATGGATGGGGTTCTCCGAATCAGCCCCGTAATCCGGCATAGTTTTGAAATGGCACTATAGTAGGCACAAGCTAAATACCGATTCCAAGGATAGTTGCGGTGGAATAGTTCCTGGATGCCGGGGTTTTGCCGGAAATCAGGAACTATTTCACCGCAATTGAGGAGGGGCGGGGTGGATGGCGGAGTACCTAAAAGAGCGCCGTCCCAAATAAGCTACTTAGGTTGGGTTGATGTCCATGCTGGCGATGAGGTCGATGTTGGTGCCGAGGAGGTCTTCCAGCACGACGTCGCCCATGCGGATGGGGGCTTCGACGGCCAGGCCGCGGATGAGGTTCATGGCTTGGGCGTGAAGTGCCAGTGGGATGGCTTCGGCCGTGCGCACAGGCAGCAGCGCCTCGTCGCCGCCGGATACGGCCACGGTGGTGGTGAGCACGCGCATGGGGCAGGTTAGCTCCTGGTGCGCGAACTTGTTGCCACGCGGGCAGCTGTTGCCGGTTACGGAGCGCACCGCTGCCACGGCACCGTTGGCATCGCGCTCTACCTCAACAGTCAGGAGGCACTCGGATGGGCAGGTGGTGCAGTTGAACTGCAATGTCTCGGTTACATTCGTGCTCATGGCCTTACGCCTCTTCAACGGGATCGACGGACAGGACAATTTCGCTAACGCCCAGGTCGAGTGCGTGCTGAATCACCTTTGCCGGCAGCGGGAAGCTTTCCATGACGCTCGGCTTAAATGCACGGACCTTGCCGGAGAACAGCTCCTCGTCGCTTGCTAGAATGCGCACGCGGGCGGCGTTGACCGGTCGGCGCACGCGGAAGTTGAGCTTGGTGAGCGCCACAGCCGTAATGCGTCCCGGCAGTGCGTAGCCCGCAATGCCGGCAGGGGAGACCGTGAACTTGCAGCTCGGGTCCGCAGTACTCGCCCCGGCGTCGCCGCCCAACGCCCACGCCGCCGCAGCCGCACCGGCGCGCTCGGACTCGGTCGTTACGTTGTCGGCCAGGTCGTGCACGTGCAGCACGTTGCCGCAGGCAAAGATGCCCGGCACGCCTGTCTGGAGGCTCTGGTCCACCACGGCGCCGCGCGTGCGCGGGTCAAGCTCCACGCCTGCGGCAACCGAAAGCTCGTTCTCGGGAATCAGACCTACCGAAAGCAGCAGCGTGTCGCACGGAACGATGCGCTCCGTCCCGGCAATGGGCGCCAGGTGCTCGTCGACCTGGCTTACCTCGACGGCCTCCACACGGTCGTGCCCGATCACGCGCGTGACGGTGGTGGACAGGTGCAGCGGAATGCCAAAGTCGTCCAGGCAATTCTTGACGTTGCGACGCAGACCGTTGGCGTACGGCATGAGCTCGTACACGCCCTCGACGGAAATCCCCTCGAGCGTGCAGCGACGCGCCATGATAAGCCCGATGTCGCCCGAGCCCAAAATGACGGCACGCGAGCCAGGTTTGAGGTTTTCGATATTGATGTATCGCTGCGCCAGGCCGGCCGTAAACACGCCGGCGGGACGGCTACCGGGAATCTTGATCTCGCTGCGCGTGCGCTCGCGGCAGCCCATAGCAAGGACGACCGCTCGCCCGGTGAGCTGCAACATGCCGGCACGGCTCATGAGCGTGACGGTATGGACCGCGGCGGCTCCCGCACCCTCGTCCACGCTCGACGCGCCCGCGCCCTCGCTCGAATCGATCCCAAGTACCATGCTGTCCAAGAACAGCGTGATTTCGGTCTCGCGCACCTGGTTGATAAAGCGCTGCGCGTACTCGGGACCGGTGAGCTCCTGCTTAAAGTGTGAAAGGCCAAATCCGGGGTGGATGCACTGGCGCAGGATGCCGCCCAGATGCTGCTCGCGCTCCACGATGGCCACGCGTGTGCCGGCCTTGTGCGCGGCAAGCGCGGCCGCCATGCCGGCAGGTCCGCCGCCGATGACGACCACGTCGAAGGCCTGCGTTTGCACGGGCGCTGCAGCTCCGACCTCTGCGGCTCCGGCTTCCGCGCGTTCGTCGCGCATATCAAGCATCGCCATCCTAGCGCACCCCCTTCAGCGGTCCCTCAACCAACCAAGATCCGGTATCCTCCAGCAGCACCTCGCTGGGGCCACACCCCAGCTCGCGCGCCAGGATCGCCACCACGCGGCTTTGGCAAAAGCCACTTTGGCACCGACCCATGCCGGCGCGGCAGCGGCGCTTGACACCCTCGACTGAAACCGCGCCCGGACGGCGTCGAATCGAGGCTACAATCTCGGCCTCGGGCACCGTCTCGCAGCGGCAGACGATCTGCCCCCACGCGGGGTCGGACTCAATGAGCTTTTCCTTGCGCGCAAGCGGCGCGCGGTCAAAGTCGTCCGGCGCGCGGCGAATCGGGTCCCAATCGGCACGTTCGCGCAGGGCTACGCTGGCATCGCGCATCACCTGCTCCATGCGCTCGGCAATGGCCGGCGCGCTCGCCACGCCCGGCGACTGTATGCCCGACGCCCGGAACAGCCCCGGCACCACGGCCGACTGCCCAATAAAGAAGTCGTTCGTACCCTGAATGACCGGACGCCCGCCGGCAAACGCGCGCACCACGCGGCGCGTGTCCAGATCGGGCACCAGCTTGCGCGCGCCGGTCAGGAGCGCGTTGACATCGCCCGCATAGGTCTGCGTGTCGCCCGGCTCGCGCACGGCGGCGGTCGCGGTAATCACGGTGTTGCCGTGTACGGTACCCGTGACGATAACGCCCTTGGACACCGGCGTGGGAACGGGGTAGAGCGGCATGATCGCACGCGGTTCCTTGTCCAGCACCACGATGTTGCCCTGGCGCCAGACCATCTGAAACTCCTCGGCACCGGCCATATGCGAGATGTCCGCGGCTCCGTTGCCTGCGGCGTTGATCAGGTAACGGCAGTGCACGTCTCCAGCGGGCGTTGCCAGCGTAAAGCGTACAGCCCCGTCGGTAGCCTCGCCGCCAGCAACCTCAATCGCTTCCACCGGCGCAGACCGCATAAATGTCACGCCGTTGGCGACGGCGTTCTCCAGCGCGGCAATGGCGACCTCAAAGGGATCGACAAAGCCAGTCGAGGGGCACCATAGCGCGCACGTGGCCAGGGTACTCGCGCGCGGTTCCAGCTCGTGGATGCGCTCGGGGCCGATAATCGACAGCTCGGGAACGCCGTTGGCTATGCCATTCTGGCGCAGCTTCTCCAGATGCGTGCGGTCCTCGTCGCTAAACCCCAGCACCATCGAACCGGTGCGGCAAAACAAAAGGCTCTGTTAGACCAAGGTTGACATAAAAACGATGTCACCGCGAGGCGGTACCCTTCAATTAACGTC
>UQKU01000032.1 GCA_900541675.1 uncultured Collinsella sp.
AAGGTTATGGATCCCATCTGCGACCGTGCACTGCTGTTTACCGGTGTGCTGGGCCTGGTAGTCCGCGGCGAACTGCCCATCTGGGTCTGCGTGCTCATTATCGGCCGCGATATCTACCTGGGCATCGGCACGCTCATCGTGCGCCATTATCACCGTCGTCCCATTGACGTCGTCTTTCCCGGCAAAATTGCCACGGCGCTGCTCATGACCGGTTTCTCGCTCATGCTGCTTGGCTTTCCCACTGTGGACGGCTGGCATCTGCTGCCCGCTACGTTCACGGCTTTCCCGGGCCTCAACGGCAGCCCGGTACCGCTTGGCATCTTCTTTGTGTACGGCGGAGTCATCTTCTCCATGCTCACCGCTGTTATCTATTCCATTAAGGGTGAAGCGGCCATTAAACAAGCCGTGGCGCATCCCGAGGACGAAGACATCGACTTTCTTAACCCCGAAATCGAAGACTAAGTCGTTGGGGTATGATTACGTACAGTTCATTCTTTGCGGCATGTCCGCGTTAAGTTAGGGGTTGTCATGGACAACATGGTTAACAATATGCCTCAGAACGATAAGGCCTCAGACGCCACCTGCGTTTTCCGCGTTCCTTCGAGCGATGTCACCGTTCCCGACCTCATGGCCAACGTGCACATCACCGCGCCCGTCTTATCTATCGTCAAAGGCCCGCAAACCGGCGCCGCCTTTGAGCTCGAGGATAATGTGACCACCATCGGCCGCGATCCCGCTAACGGCATCTTCCTCAACGACATGACCGTGTCGCGTAGCCACGCGCGCATTATTCGCGAGGGTCTGGGTGCCCGCATCGAGGACCTGGGCTCGCTCAACGGTACGTGGGTTGATGGCGCCATCGTCAACGGCGCACCGCTGCACGATGGCTCTTCCGTCCAGATCGGTACGTTTACGCTCATCTACCACGAGAGCACGCCGGAGCGCATCGAAACCGGTGAGTAGGGCATGGCCGAACGCAATTATCTGAGTATCGGCCAGGTCGTCAATCTACTTCGAGGCGCATACCCCGATCTTTCGAACTCAAAAATTAGATTTCTCGAAGATGAGGGGCTCATCACCCCTCATCGCACGCCTAAGGGCTATCGTCAGTACTCCAAGGAGGACGTTGACCGCCTGGAGGTCATTCTGCATCTGCAGAAAACTCGCTACATGCCGCTCAATGTGATCAAGCAGCGCCTGGAAAACGCCACGGACCTGTCTACGCTCGCCTACGAGGTGGGTCTGCTGTCCGATGTTCCGCTCAAGACGGAACCCAAGGAGACTAAGCAAAAGCTGCATCCCATCGAGACCATCCCCGATATGCTTGGCGTCGAGATCTCGTTTATCCGCTCCCTGGCCGAAAACGACCTTATTCGCATCATCAAGAGCCCGCAGAATCGCGAGCTTGTCGATGGCCGCGATTTCCCGATCATCCGCTATTGCTCCGAGCTTTCGCGCTTCCATATCGAGCCGCGCAACCTGCGCCAGTACGTATCGTCCGCAAACCGCGAGTCCTCGATGTTTGAGCAGGTGCTCGTAAGCATGCTCGGTATGGATACTTCCGACGACGAGCGCGATGCCAAGCTCGAGCGTGCATTTAAGAAGCTGCATGACCTCACCGAGGGCGTCCATACCGCTCTGCTCAAGAACCGTGTATTTGAGTCACTCAACGCCGTGGTGGAGGATGCCGATATCGATGCCCTCGACGAGGAGATCGCACGCTCCGAGTCAACCAAGGCCAAAAGCGAAGAGGCATCTACCTCCGCGGTCCCCGTGCGTGAGGAATCCCTCGTGCAGCCGCTCAAGGTTGTCGCCCCCTCACGCGCCGGCACCGCCAGCGCGGCCAAATAGACGCTGCTACAAACCAGCCTCCCCTGAAAGGTCATGCCATGTACGACTTCGAATCTCACATCGTCGACATCCCCGACTATCCCGAGCCCGGAGTCATCTTTAAGGACATCACGCCGCTCTTTGGTAATCCCGAGGCGCTAAAGGCCATGGTTGATGCCCTGGCTGAGCATTTTGCCGGCATGGGCATCACCAAGGTCGTGGGTCCCGAGGCCCGCGGCTTTATGGTCGGCGTGCCCGTGGCCGTCGCCCTGGGCGCAGGCTTTGTGCCCGCACGCAAGCCGGGCAAGCTGCCGCGCAAGACGGTAAGCGAGAGCTACGAGCTCGAATATGGCACCGACTCTATCGAGATCCACGCCGATGCCATTACCTCTAAAGATACCGTGTTGATTCTGGATGACTTGGTCGCGACGGGCGGAACCGTCGAGGCAACAGGTAAACTGGTGCGAGATATGGGCGCAAAGCTTGTGGGTTACGGTTGTATCCTCGAGCTTGCGTTTCTCAACCCGCGCGAGAAGCTCACGCCTTCCAACGAGGACGTTGAGCTCTTTAGCCTGGTAACGGTGGACTAGACGTTACCCTTAGATACCGGAAAGGAAGCTCCATGCGCACAGCAAACACGCATAAAAACATGGCACGCTGCGCTGCTACGGCAACCCTCGCTTGTGTTTTGGGCCTGGGCCTCGCGGCTCCTGCCTATGCCGATACCGCATCCGACCTTGCCGCCGCTCGTACCAAACTCGAGCAGATCGGCACGCAAACCCAGCAAATTCATGAAGAACTCTCCGCACAGACGCAGGAGCTTGATCAGACTGCAGGCGAGATCACGCAAAAGCAGCAAGAGATTGCCGAGGGCCAGGCAAAGCTTTCGAGCTACGTTGCCGGTGAGTACAAGACCGGCGGTCTGAGTCTCCTTCAGGTTCTGACGGGCGTCGACGATCTGGGCGACATGCTCAACCGTCTGTTCTATTACGGCAAGGTTTCCGACAAGCAGGCCCAGACCATTCAGGATGTCAAGGACCTTAAGCAGCAGCTCACCGATAAGCAGGCCGAGCAGGAGAAGAACGTCGCCGCGACGCAGAAGAAGGTCGACGAGCTCAACGCCCAGCAGGCTGAGGCCCAGAGTGTCGTGAGCTCCCTGGACTCCCAGCTGCAGGCCGAGCTTGCCGCCGAGGCTGAAGCCAACGCAGCACTTCAGGCCGGCATTAACGCCAGCACCGCCGAGAAGGCTACGGTGAGCAACGACACCGCCGGTACGACTGAGAACACCAACGATGGCGGCAATACGCCCGCGCCCACTCCTACGCCCGCTCCGGCCCCTACGCCGCAGCCCGCCCCGGCTCCGGCTCCGGCTCCGACGCCTTCCGCACCGAACCAGTCTGTTGACGGCGGCTCCGTTGTTTCGCGTGCCTACAGCAAGCTGGGTTGCGCTTATTCCTGGGGCGGCATTGGACCGGACAGCTTTGACTGCTCCGGTTTTGTAAGCTACTGTCTCACGGGCCGCTACTGCCGTCTGGGCACCACCGGCACCTTCATGGGTTGGACCCGCGTGTCCGACCCGCAACCGGGCGATGTCGTGGTTAACTCCTACCATACTGGCATCTATATCGGTAATGGTCAGATGATCCATGCTTCCGACTACAAGACGGGCGTCATCATCAGCTCCGTCGCAGCCGGCATGAACAACAACTACATTTTCGTGCGCTACTAAGTCACTCTGTATAGCAAACGAATGTGAACCTCGTGGCCTTTGGGCTGCGAGGTTCATTTATTTGTGACCGTGCTCCATACATGACCCCAATGAGCTAGTTTTCAATACTAGATGCACGTTTCAAAGGTAAGCAAGATGGCTATAATAAATGAGAAACATCTAGAAAGGACCCTCTATGAGCTGGGCACTTATCTCCGATTCGAGCTGCAACCTCCGCGATTGGCAACCGACCGCGCCCCATACCACCTTTGCATTTGCACCCCTCAAAATTCGAGTGGGGGAGCGCGAGTTCGTCGATGACCTCACGCTCGATGTTCACGAACTCAATTGCGCCGTGCAAGCGGAGTCGAGCGCTTCTTCGAGCGCCTGTCCGAGCGTAGGCGAGTGGACCGAACTCTTTAGGCTTGCCGACAAGACGATTTGCATGCCCATCTCCGAGGGAGTCTCGGGAAGCTACAATGCCGCGGCCACCGCACGTGACATGGTGCTTGCCGAGGAGCCGGACCGTCAGATTCATTTGGTTAACTCGCGAGCCGCAGGTGGCAAAATGGATTTGATCTTCCTGCTGTTCGACCGCTATCTTGCAAGCAACCCAGATACCTCCTTTGAGGACGCCTGCGCCTATTTCGATAGCTTGGAGCAGAACAGCAAGATCCTCTTTAGTTTGTGCAATTACGAAAACCTTGCGAAGGCCGGACGTATCCCTAAGGCGGCCGGCGTTATTGCTAACAAGCTCAATATCCGCATTTTGGGCACGGCGAGCGAAGCGGGCAAAATTGAACTCGTTGGTCACACCCGCGGCGAAAAGAAGATGCTCACCAAGATTGTCGACACCATGGAAGCCGAAGGCTTTACCGGTGGAGAAGTCGTCATCGACCATGTCGAGAATGAGGCGGGCGCCCAGGCACTTGCCAGCCGCATTGTGGAGCATTGGCCCGGCTCCAAGACCATCATCATGCCCTGCAACGGACTTGATTCATACTATGCCGAGATGCACGGGCTCATTATCGGCTACGGCATGGGCGTGGCTTCGGGCCGATAACGTCCAACTAAACAAAAACACGGGCGGGACAAAGTGACTGGTGGCTCTTTGTCCCGCCCGTGTTGTACGTCGACTAACTATTAAACCCATTGAACTTTAGATAGCTCATCAAATACGCCTTGGATACAAAAGACGAAACCGCACTGCGCACGAGCAGCGACTCGCGCGTGACCTGATGAGCCGTATCGGCAACAGGAACCTGCTCAATGGAGAACGCCGCGCGAATGGATGCCTCGAGCTGATCGACCACGTAGTCAAAGGCAGTCGGTGCATCGTAACTCAAGCGTTGAATGTTAAAGAGCGCCTGGACCGCAGCGATGGGCAGCACCTGCTTAAAAATACAAATGGCGATAAGGCGAGCAATCTGCTCGCGGCCATATTGCTTTTTTACCGGAGCCGGCACCAGGCCGACCTTTACGTAGTTGTTGATCATGGAAGGCGTAATGACGGGCTGCTCCACACAAATCGAAAGCGGCTCCAACCACAGTTCGATGTACTCAATGACCTGATCACGGTAGAGCGTCACATTCGGCAACTGGTTATAGCGCGGCAAGCTGAGCGTATTGAGTTTGCGAACTATATCAGACTGGATAAATGCATCAGGTAGCACCGTTGGTTGAATATCCTCTGGGCTAATGCTGGCCGACGTATCGGACATAGGAATGACATGTTTAACGTGATTCATATGGTGCCTCCGTTCGTTTTCAATATTGTATTCTAGATTATCTAGTTTTGCATACCACAATGAACGGTATGATCGTCGGCTTTGACTCGGGTACGACCGCAGAATAACTGGCTCGTGTTTTGCACAACAAAACATCCCGTGACAACATTGCCTTAAGCTCGTTGTGCGGGATGTTTTAGTGAAAGAACAACCTTACATAAGATATATTATCGTACTTATCCGCGTAGAAAAGCGTATGCGCTGGTAGCCGCTATGGCTCCGTCCGAAACGGCGGTCACAACTTGACGTAAACGCTTGGAACGGATATCGCCGGCAGCAAATAAGCCAGGCGTGCGGGTGGCCATCGATTCGGCGGTCACAATACCGCCGTCGGGCGCCAGATCTACCAGATGCTCTACAAGCTCGGTATGGGGCTGCGTGCCAGCAAAGACAAAAATGCCAAACGAACCAGGATCAAAGGACTCAGCGTGCATTTCACTAGTCGCATTGTCCTTAAACGTGATTGTCGTGGGCATCGCCTCACCAGAAAGCTCAACAATACTAGTTTGGTACCTAACTGAAATATTATCTTTTGCGAGCACCTTTTGAACCACGCCATCGGGGGCACGGAACTGATCGCGGCGCAAGACGATGGTCACGCTGCTGGCGATTTCTGACAAGAACAGGGCTTCCTCGCAGGCAGCATTACCGCCACCGATGACAAAGACCTGTTTACCGCGAAAGAACATGCCATCGCACGTCGCGCAATACGAAACGCCGCGACCGCGATACGTATCCTCGCCAACAAAACCAGCAGATCGCGGCGTAGCACCCATGCAAGCGATAACACTCGAGGCCAGCGTATCGCCCATATCATGATGCACCGTAAACAACGCCGCATCCGCATCGTAATCGATACCCGTAACCATGCTCCATGCAAGCTGTGCTCCCAGGCCCTCTGCATGTTGCTGAAAACGCTCGCCGAGTTCGGCGCCACTCAAGAGCGGAATGCCCGGATAGTTCTCGACCTCATTGGTTGTGGCGATCTGTCCTCCCGACATGCCCTGTTCAATCACGGTCGTCGTTAGGTTAGCGCGCGCCGCATAAATGGCTGCAGCATAGCCCGCAGGCCCGCCGCCGATAATCGCAACATCGATCGGCTGATGGGTAGTCATGAAAAGACCTCCTGTCGAAAGATTGGCGTTCTCTGCGCTCTTACCCAAATTTAAACGAACGTGACACTCATGAACTACAATGATTCATTGCGAAACAAAGACGAAGGGGAGTTATCGATGGATCAAACGCAGACGAGCAATGACGCTCCCCTGCCCGCGCAAAGCACTCCCCAATCGGAACAAACCACGCTCTTGGCTCAGCAAAAACCTCTCGTGACCATCGTGCACGCCTCGGTCGGCTCGGGCCACAAGGCCGCCGCAAATGCGATTGCGCAGGCATTCGACCTTATCCGCGGCACCAATGGCATCCCCGAGGATGTTGAGATTGAAGTGCTCGATATCCTTGATTTTGGACGCATAAAATTCGACGGCAACAAAACGGCCGCCTCGTTTACCGGCGCCACGCGCCCAATCTATGACTTGACCTGGCGTTATACCCTTACCGGACACCTGCTTTGGGGCGGTGGCACGGCATGGTCGCGCATCATGTTCCCCGCATTTAACGAATACGTTCGAACTCGCAGGCCCATTGCCGTGGTAGCCACACATATCACGGCAGCCAACGTCGCCGTCGGCGCGCGCGTCATTACGGGCATCGACTATCCCGTCATTTGCGTACCGACCGATTACGAGGTCGAGGGCTGGTGGCCCCATAAGGACACCGACCTATTCTGCGTGGCAAACGAGTTTATGGCCGAAACACTCCGACCCCGTAAGGTTCCCGAGGCAAAGATCCGCATTACGGGCATCCCCATTCGCGCCGGGTTTGATACGGACTACAATCGCGAGGAAGAACTCGAGAAGTTCAATCTCCCCACAGACAAGCTCGTTGTGCTGGTAATGGCCGGGGCCAGTTTGCCTCAACCGTACGTTCGCTTTCGCGCTGAGATGGACCGCACCCTCCCCTTCCTGCGCAGCTTCGAGGACATGCACTTTGTCTTTTTGCCGGGCAAGGATGCCGAATATGCCACCCGTCTCAAAACGCTTTTCGATGCCATGAAACTCGAGAACGTCACGGTTCTTGACTACGTCGATGACATGGCAGCGCTTATGCACGGCTGTGACCTAGCAATTCTCAAATCGGGCGGACTCACTGTTACCGAATGCCTGTGCGCACACCTGCCGATGATCCTATTGGGCAAGTCATATGGCCAGGAAAAGGCCAACACCACCATGCTCACCGGCATGGGCGCCAGCATGCATGTCACCACCGCACGCGAGCTCATCGTGACGTTGCGCCATCTCCACGATCATCCCGAGTCGCTCAAGGCGCTGCTCATCAATGGCGAAGTCCTTCGCCGCCCACGCGCAGCCGAGGATATCGCCATCGCAACCATGGAGCTTGCAGGCAAACCCCAAAAACGTAAACGAGCCTTCTGCCGCTTCTACTGGGGCGAAAAACCCGCGCATATCCGCTAGCATCCTAATGTCCGCTGTGGCGCAGACCGCCCACACATATCATTCCATGCTCAAACATTCTCGCTTCGCTTCGCTCGCTGCGAAACTGCGCGTGGAACGATATATGTGGGCGGTCTGAGCCACAGCTGCACATGCGTACTAGCAGTTATACCGGTTACCCCACTAAAAGCAGCGAAGATGAACTCGAATACGAGTAATCTAAGTAAGCCGATGCGACAATGGTGTTGTCTCTTTTTCGCATCGGGTTACTAGTTGGATACAGCTTTTAGATACAGCAAACGGTTTTGATTGGGAGCCATGAATGGTTGCGAGCACGTAGGCATAGCTCGCCCCTTGGAGGCCCCTATATATCGTCCCGCGCGCAGTTTCGCAGCGAAGCGAGAATGTTTGAGCACGGGATGATATATAGGGGCCTCCAAGGGGCGGGCGAACATTACGATGCTCCGTTCAGCAAAGTAAAAAGCTAGGCGACGCCGCTAGAACCGAAACCGCCGGCTCCTCGGTCGGTTTTGTCTAGTTCGTCTACCTCTACGAGATTGACCGTGGGGACTTCTTGGATGACGAGCTGGGCGATGCGGTCGCCTTTGTTGATCTGGATATTGTTGGTGGGATCCAGGTTGATGAGGATGACCTTAAGCTCGCCTCGATAGTGGGCGTCGATGAGACCGGGCGTGTTGACTATAGACAGGCCCTGCTTAATGGCTAGACCGCTGCGGGGCTGGACAAAGCCGGCGTAGCCATCGGGCAGCGCAATGGCCAAGCCAGTGGAAACCAAACGTCGCTCAAAGGGCTTGAGGGTACAGTCTTCGTTGGCGCGGAGGTCAAGGCCGGCATCTGTGGGATGAGCGTATTTGGGAAGCTCGACCGTGGGATCGAGACGCTTAATGTTAACGGTAATGTTGGACATGAAATCACCTTAGCTTGTCGAGCTCTTGCAAAAACTCGTCGACGTCTTTGAAATCGCGATAGACCGAGGCAAATCGAATGTAGGCAACCTTGTCGATCTTGGCCAAGCGCTTAAGCACCATATCGCCCAGTTCGTGTGACGTAACAGCCGTCAGCGTACGGGAACGCAGTTCCACCTCGATATCATCGATGATCTCGTTGAGCTTTTTCGTATCGATATCGCGCTTAATCGTGGCACGCATCAGGCCGACCAGCAGCTTGTTACGATCGAACCGCTGCTTTGAACCATCGGATTTGATGACCTCGATGGGATCTTCGCAGCGTTCGAACGTCGTAAAACGATAATTGCACGAACAGCATTCGCGACGACGCTTGATCGTGTTGTTCGACTCCTGCATACGGGAATCGACAACACGGGTATGTGCCTTGCCGCATTTGGGACAGCGCATGGTACCTCCTCTTAAACGATAACAAGGGTACCATGCGACCGAGTGGAAATTTTACGAACGAGCCGGAACTTTCAGAACTGCACCAGCATCAAGAGAGCCGCGATCGAGGTGATTGACACTACGAATCATGTCGGAAGTCTCCTGCGTGGAAAGGCCATCGATGGGATGCTCCTGGGCAAGCGACCACAGGGAATCACCGGACTGCACACGAACCGTCTCGTAGGTAACGTTGGCTACGGAATCGGCATATGCAGCGTGACGAGCAGAAAAAACTGACGTGGCGAGCACGAAGAACAGGGTGAACGCTACAGCAACAGCAACAATCGTCGAGGCCTTCAGGGCAACAGGAGCCGAAGCAACGGACGCACGCTGGCTGCGAACGGGCTTAGTGGCCACGGCCTGAAAATGAGAGCGTCCGCCCTTCACGACCGTAAAGGCAGGCGTGGCGGGCGCCTCGAGCTTAAGAGCGAGGTTTCCCTGGACCATATCCGCTGCGTTCATTCTGTTCTCCTCTCGTTTGTTTTGACGAGAACTGTTTTATCAAGCCGCGGGGACAAAAAAGTCTAGCGCGGGAACGAGTGTTCGGTTATTATTATCTTCGAACAGTTGTTCCTGTCAAGCAAAAATAGAACATTTGTTTGGTATGGGTAGAGAGGAATCCCTGATGGCTCGCAAAATTACCAAGCGTCAGCAGCAAATTTACGACTTCATCAAGGAATATCAGCAGGAGAAGGGCTATCCGCCCAGTGTGCGCGAGATGGCTTCGGCTGTGGGCCTTTCCTCCCCTAGCACTGTACATGCGCATCTCTCCGCACTCGAAGCACGAGGCCTGCTCAAGCGTGACGCCACCAAGCCTCGCGCTCTCGAGCTCTTTGACGAGGACGGATCTTCCGTATCCATCTCAAAGTCCGATGAGCCCACGGCGCCCCGCGGCACGGTATCGCTGCCTCTCGTAGGCCGTGTCGCCGCAGGGATTCCCATCCTTGCCGAGCAGAATATCGAGGACACTTTTACCATCCCAACCGAGATCGCAACGGACCAGGGGTCCTTTATCCTCGAGGTCCACGGAAATTCGATGATTAACGTCGGTATCTATAACGGCGACTACATCATCGTTCGTGAGCAGAAGAGTGCCATGAATGGCGAGATTGTCGTAGCCATGATCGATGGTTCCGCAACAGTCAAAACGTTCTATAAGGAGCAGGGTCGCGTTCGCCTGCAGCCCGAAAACGACACCATGGAGCCTATCTACGCGACAAATCCCACGATTCTGGGCAAGGTCGTCGGTTTGATGCGCCGGTTTTCGTAATGCAAAAACGCATCACGGTCTTTGATACCATTCGCGGGTTTACCATGCTGTCAATGGCGGGATTTCATACCTGCTACGACCTTGCCTACCTATATGGGTGGAAGATGTCCTGGTTTACCCAGACCATCTTCCAGGACATCTGGCGTGCCAGCATCAGTTGGGTATTTTTGTTTATTGCCGGCTGGATGTGCACCCTCTCGCGCAATAACATCAAGCGTGCCGCCAAATATGCTGCCGCCGCTTTGGTCGTATGGATCGCAACGACGCTTGTCTCAGTCGATGACTCGGTAAACTTCGGCATCATTTTCTGCATGGCGGCGTGCACTGCCATTGTTGCACTCGCGCGCCCGGTTCTCGTTAAAGTGCCGTCGGTATGGGCTATAGCAATTTGCCTCACACTTTTTGCACTTACCTGGAGCATTCCTAAAGCGGTCTACCCTATCCCCTATCTAGCTTGGCTGGGTTTCCCAGGTCCAGACTTTGTCTCCGGTGATTACTATCCGCTCATACCATTCTTATTTATGTATCTCACAGGCTTCTTTGCCGCCCGCACGGCAAAAATAGCAAACCATAAAGCACCAGCATGGGCCTATGCGAATCCCATCCCGGCGCTCGCGAGCCTCGGACGCCATGCGCTGCCGTTCTACCTGCTTCATCAACCGGTTATCTTGGGTGTACTGGAGCTGATTTATTCCGTTCGGTAACGCTCAAGATGTGGTGCGATACGGGCCGGCAGCTTAGCCACAATACGAACGCCGCCCTCAAGATATTCCTCGTGCAGAAGGGTTCCCTGTTCGTGCACGAGCGTGATTAACGCGCCCTCTCGATACGGGATATCGGCCGAGAGCAACACGTCTGTAGCGGCCGCTTCACGTGCGATGCGGTCGACTAAATCATCAAGACCCTCACCAGTCTGAGCCGAGAACAGCACCGCCTCGGGATATCGCCGGCGGAAGCTCAAGCGGTCGACGCTATCGAGCAGGTCAATTTTATTGAACACAGTAAGCGTCAGGCGCTCACCGGCTCCAATCTCGTCAAGGACACGATCAACAGCCTCGAGCTGACGCTCGTAATCCTCATCGGAAGCATCCACAACTTTAAGAATCAAATCGGCGCCGAGCACCTCAGAAAGCGTAGATTTAAACGCGTCGACCAGGCCATGGGGCAGCTTTTGAATAAAGCCGACGGTATCGGTGATCGTCATGCCGCGGCCACCGGGCAAACGGTACGAGCGCGTCGTAGGATCGAGCGTGGCAAACAGCTTATCCTGCGAAAGTACCGTGGATCCCGTCAAACGATTAAGCAACGTCGACTTGCCGGCATTGGTGTAGCCAGCCAGCGCCACGCGAAACGCCGGCGATTCAATACGGCTTTTGGATTGCACATCGCGACGTTGTTCAACCTGTTTCAGTTCGCGTCGAAGCGCCGCGATCTTATTGCGAATCAGGCGACGGTCGACCTCGAGCTGGCTTTCGCCCTGGCCAAAACGCGATCCAATGCCGCCACGCGTCTGTTCCTTGGCAAGATGGCTCCACATACCTCGCAGACGAGGCAGCAGATACTGCAACTGTGCCAGCTGAACCTGTAAGCGGCCCTCACGCGTCTGGGCATGCAGGCCAAAGATATCCAAAATCAACGCCGTACGGTCAATAATCTTGACCGGTTCGCCCACGGCTTTCTCAAGATAGGACTGCTGTGAGGGCGTCAGGTCATCGTCGAAGATAACAACATCCGCATCCATGCGATGCACCAAGCCGCACAGCTCCTCGACCTTGCCAGAACCGATAAACGATTTGGGATAGGGTTTGACCAGGCGCTGAGACAAGCGTGCCACGCATTGGGCCCCAGCAGTGTGGGCTAGACGCTCGAGCTCGTCGAGCGAACGGTCGAGCGGCCAGGCGTTATCGCGCCACTCGACACCAACCAAGATGGCGCGCTCAGGTTCAGGCGCCGTGGGGACCAAAGGGAAACGAGCCATTAGGCAGCCTCGATGCAACGGTAAATATCATCAACGACCTCATCGATCGTAAACTCATCCATATCGAACCACACGATGCGATCGTCACGCTTAAACCAGGAAAGCTGGCGCTTGGCATAGCGACGTGAACGCATCTTGATAAGCTCACGGGCCTCATCCATGGTAATAGCGCCACGCAAGGCATCAATAATCTCTTTGTAACCGATTGCCTGCATCGACGTGAGCGCATCGCCCAGGCCCTGGTCCATAAGGCCACGGACCTCATCAACCAGTCCCCGCTCAAACATAAGGTCGACGCGCTGGTTAATGCGCTCATACAGCACTTCACGGCTACGCGTCAGACCAAACCACAAGGCATGATAACGCTCGCGCGGAACACTGAATTTCGACTTCTGCTGGGCATATGACACGCCGTCATCGTGCATCTCGAGCGCACGAATCACACGACGCACGTTATGGGGATGAATCACGGCAGCTGATTCGGGGTCGCGCTCGGCAAGCAGGGCATGCAATGCTTCCTCGCCAATGCGCTCGGCAAGCTCCTGATAGCCCGCGCGGCGTTCGTCCTCGAGTTCTCCCGAAGGAAAATCCATTTCATCGAGAGCGGCCTTGAGATACAAGCCCGTACCGCCGCAAAAGACCGGAAGACGCTGCTCGCCAAGCAAACGCTCGACATGTGCTCGGGCGTCCGACTGGTAGAGCGCAGCAGAATACGCGACGCCGGGATCCACGATATCGATAAGGCGCAGAGGTACCGAGCACTCCTCAGGCATCATTTTGGCCGTACCAATGTCCATGCCGCGATAGATTTGCATCGCGTCACACGACAACACTTCGGACGAAAGACGAGCGGCCAGGCGGTCGGCAACATCGCTTTTGCCGACCGCCGTCGGACCGACAATCGCTACGGCAGAAAGGCTTGCACCGGGGGAAATCATTAGCGAGGCTCGCCCACGACGGAGCCAGACAGATACCACGTCTTGGCGACATCAACATCGACGTCGACGATCTTGCCGATAAGCTGATCGATGCTATAGCCAGCAGGAATCGGCGCATGCACCGTCTGGTTCTTAGGGCTCTTGCCCAGAAGGACAGCATCGTTCTTCTTGCTCGTACCCTCAATAAGCGCAGGCACCACGGTGTGAAGCTCGCCCTGGTTATACTCATGTGCCGTCGTCTCGATAACCTTGACCAGACGGTTAAAGCGCTCAAGGATAACCTCATGCGGGGTGGGATCATAAATCTCAGCTGCCGGGGTACCGGCACGCTTGGAGTAAATAAACGTGTAGGCCTGAGCATAGCGCACCGTCTCGGCAAGCGAGAGCGTCTGCTCAAAGTCTTCCTCGGTCTCGCCCGGGAAACCCACGATGATGTCGGTCGAAAGTGCAATATCGGGCATGCGGTTACGAATACGATCGACCAGGCCCAGATAATCCTCGCGCGTGTACCGACGATTCATCTCTTTAAGAATGCGCGTGGAGCCCGACTGAACGGCCAGGTGAAGCTGCGGCATAACGGCAGGCGTCTCGGCCATAGCATCAATGGTCTCGGGCAGCAGATCCTTAGGATGAGAAGAGGTAAAGAAGATACGCTCGACGCCCGTATCGCCCACGGCGCGCAGCAGATCGGCAAAGCGCGGCTTGCCAAAGAGATCGCGACCGTAGGAGTTAACGTTTTGGCCCAGCAGCGTAATCTCGCGCACGCCCTGACGCACGAGTCCGGTCACCTCATCGACAATCTCCTCGAAGGGACGGCTCTTCTCACGACCACGGACGTAGGGCACGATGCAGTACGTACAGAAGTTGTTGCAACCCGTCATGATGGGCACCCAAGCGTGATACTGCGTCTCGCGATGCCACGGCATACTCATGGCGTCGGTATCCTCATGCTCATTCGTGCGGATATGGCGCTTGCCATCCAAAAACGCCTCGGCGATAAGTTCGGCCATGTGCGCAATGGAATGGGTACCAAAAATGACGTTGACGTTATCGACGTTGGTGAGCAAGCCCTCGCCATCACGCTGGGCGATGCAGCCGCCCACGGCGACCACACGCTTACCCGAAGGCGAAGGAGGAAGGCTCTTGCAGGAATTGCACTGACCATAGAGGCGCGTATCGGCAGCCTCGCGCACACAGCACGTCATGAACACGACAATATCGGCATGCTCCGGATCGAGCGCCATAAGACAGCCATATGAATCGAGCAAACCACTCACGCGCTCGGAGTCGTGCTGGTTCATCTGGCAACCGAATGTGCGGATAAAGTAGGTTTTACCGGCAAGAATATCGCGTACGGAACGCTGGTCCATGAGCTTACATCCTAACGATGGTGTTGACGGGGCGCATAGGTGCTACAAGCGTGCAAATGGCTCGTTTACGCAACAGGCTTAACGTCGTCCATGACAACGTTATCCATAGCAGCCCGATTAATCTGGTGAACGTAGATAGAGAGACGAATTGCCGTGCGCGACTCCCCGTTAATGAGGATGTCAGAGAACACCGGCGCGCAGGAGACATCAAAGCCGGTCGGAATCAGAAAGCCGCGCGCAATGGCAACGGCCTTGATGGCCTGGTTGACGGCACCGGCGCCGACGCACTGAATGTTGACGGGGACGCCATCTTTGACCATGCCGGCAATGGCGCCGGCAACGGACGCGGGCGATGATTTGCTTGATACCTTCAGGCAATCCATGAAGAAACTCCTGCGTTTAAAAGTACGTTTTAACTGCAATAACTGTATCGTACCGAGCGGACTCGGTAAAGATTTTATTCCTCTTTGGCAAGATCGAACGTCACCGTGATGCGATCACGCGAAACGCGAATCTTAGGGTCGCCGCACAGATTGAGGTAATACCGGGCAGCGAGGTCGTTAAAGTCACGCTCGACCGCACGCGAAAACTGCGCCATATCATCCTTGGCGATGCGAAGACCTCGACGGTCCTTGGCAAGATCGACGGGAGCCGGCGCATGCGAGGTGGAATCACGCTCGCGCAGCAGGCGCGCGGTCACGCCGCGAACGGGCTTAATCTGTCCCGACAGAATACGGTGGGCAGTGCGCTCGGACATCTCGAGACCCAACCCGGAGCAGATCCGGATAAAGTCCTCGGCATCCGAGGCAAGGCCCAAACGATCGATAACCGGAAGCTCGCACTCGTCATCGATAAAGAGCAGGCGCGACGTATCGAGACGACTCGAAGCCTGAGCGTACAGGGTCGCAGCGATCTCGGACGGAGAGCCCAGATACACATCGCAGCAACGCAGCTCCTCAAGGGCAAACTCACACGCAGCGCGAATGATGTTGTGAGGACCGCGAGCGCATACATAGCGGCCGTCTTCGTCTTTAACCGCCTGAGGCCAGCTCGACTGGTCGGCGCGCTCACCCAAGCGATCGGTAGCAACGCACACCTTAAACGCGGAGCCCAAATCGACGCCCGATGTAACAACGCGTGCCTCATCCGTGTTCTGCTTGATAGAGAACAACGCCATACCACGACCGTGAACACCCCAACGGTCCATTTTCATGCTCTCGAGCTTGGAGGTGACACGGGCATCGAAGATACGCTCCTGCATATCCTGCGGCACACCCGAACCGTTATCTAGGAAGAGGAGGGTGCGAACACCCTCCTCCTTGGTCGTGGCAAGATAGACCTTATCGGCTCCGGCATCGCGAGCATTGCGCAGCATCTCGATGACAATGTCCTCTACATACTGAATGTCATGCTTCGCTTGACGGCGCTCGGCCTCCGAAACGCGGAGGCGGACATACCCCTCGCCAAGGTTTTCCTCGACGCGAAGGTTGCCCTCCCCCGACATCGACGCGATAAAAGAGATGAGCTCGTTCGCGTCGTTCATGTTATTTAGCGATATCGACGGCACGGCTCTCGCGAATCACGACAACGCGCACCTGACCGGGATACTCCATCTCTTCCTCGATCTGATGGGCGATATCGTGCGCAAGCACCGTGGACTGGGCATCGGAGATCTTGTCCGGTTGAACCATGACATGAACCTCGCGACCGGCCTGCATGGCATAGGTACGCTCGACGCCGTCGTGAGAGTTGGCGATCTCCTCGAGCTTCTCAAGGCGCTTAATGTAATTCTCGGCCGACTCGCGGCGGGCACCGGGACGAGAAGCGGAGACGGCATCGGCGGCCTGGACCAGAACGTCGAGCACCGTGTTGGGGTCGACATCGGCATGATGGGCCTCGATCGCGTGGACGATAACGGGCTTCTCGCCATAACGGCGGGCAAGCTCGGCGCCAATGACGGCATGCGGACCCTCAACGTCATGGTCGATGGCCTTGCCCAGGTCGTGCAGAAGACCGGCACGCTTGGCGGTCACAACGTCCAGACCAAGCTCGGAGGCCATAACGCCGCACAGGTCAGAAACCTCAAGCGAGTGCTGCAGAACGTTCTGACCAAACGAGGTGCGGTAGCGAAGAGCACCCAGGGTCTTGACGATCTCGGGATGCAGGTCGTGGATACCGGTATCGAAGGCGGCCTGCTCGCCAGCCTCGCGCACACGCTGCTGAACCAAATCGGCGGCCTTGTGATACATCTCCTCGATGCGGGCGGGGTGAATGCGGCCGTCTGCAATGAGGTTCTCGAGCGCCACGCGGGCAGTCTCACGACGGACCGGATCGAAGCTCGAGAGCACAACGGTCTCGGGGGTGTCGTCAATCACGAGGTTGACGCCAGACACCTGCTCAAAGGTGCGGATGTTACGACCCTCACGACCGATGATGCGACCCTTGAGGTCATCGGAGGGAATATGCACGGAAGTGACGGTGACCTCGGCGGTATGGTCGGCGGCGCAACGCTGAATCGCCAGGGAGAGAATCTCCTGGGCGGTCTTGTGGCACTCGGCGCGGACCTGCTGCTCAGACTCACGGATGATGGTGGCCGCCTCGTGGGTAACCTCGCCGCGGACCTTGTCGAGCAACTCCTTGTGAGCATCCTCACGCGTAAGGTCGGCAATACGCTCGAGCTCGGAAGTCTGCTTGGCGCAGAGCTCCTCAAGCTCGCGAGAGCGCTTCTCGACCTGACCGGCCTGGCTGGACAGCTGATGCTCGCGCTTATCGAGCGCATCGTTGCGACGATCGAGCGATTCCTCGCGCTGCATCACACGATTTTCGAGCGTGCGAATCTCACTCTTACGCTGCTTGTCCTCGGCCTCGGCGGCCTGCTTATTCTTGATGATCTCTTCCTTGGCCTCGAGCAGAGCCTCTTTTTTGAGGGTCTCGGCCTGACGCTTTGCATCACCGATCAGGGACTCTGCCTGCGCGTGTGCCGACTGGATCTTTTCGTCGGCCTCGTGAAGACTACCCTGCTTGGCGGTGCGCATGTAGGCAATGGCGGCGATGGCACCCAAAACGAGGCCAACGAGCGCTGCAATGATAGGCATGCTCACTCCTTTTTATGGATTCGTTACACAGCAAAGCGAACCGTCCTTACGAACGGCTCGCGACATTTGAGTAATATGGGCGCAGCTTATGCGGGTCGGATACAGATAAACATATAAACAAACTCATCACAGATGAGCACATATCACAAAGCAAATGACGGTATTTATCCTACGTTGAACCGCAACAACTGTCAAATAAACGCACCCGGCACGGCGCCAATCGAGCGGTGAACGGCAAGGGCGTAACAGGTGCACGTTTACACGGCACACTCCTCGCTTAAGGCATCGAGACGCGCCTTAACGGCATCGGCGGCGATGTGATACGAAAAACCCTTACCCATCAAAAACCTGACGAGCTTTTCGAAGGCACGTACCTCGGGAACGCGACGTTTAGCGAGCAAGGCTGAAGCGCGGGCCATGTCATCATCAACGGCAAAATAAGCCTCGGGATACCCGGGGATATCGTCAAGCACGACATGACGACGCTTGAGCTCAACCTCGATCTTGCGCTGTCCCCAGCCGCGACGTTTGCGCTCTTCGATAAAGTACGAGCAAAAACGGTTCTCGTCCAAAAATCGATACTCGGTCGCTCGAGCAACGGCAAAATCGATCGCAGGCTGTCGAAAGCCATAGCGAGCCAACTTATCCCGTACCTCGCCCGTGGCATGATCGCGACGCGAAAGCATCTCGGTCACCATGGTGAGCGCACATTTGCGTTCGATAAGCTGCACCGCCTCGCGAAAGTCATCCCAATCACAGGGAAGATCGGGGCGGTTCTTAACGTACAGGCGCGCCACGCGCACGGGAATCCAAATGGAACGTTCGAAACCGCCCTCAAGATCGCAATCGATATGCGCACAGGGCTTTTTAGACGCATAACCGCTCGAGAACGAGGAGGCCGCTTTCTTATCGGGAAAGACGACCGTGGCCTCGGTCACCGTATACGACATGTCGGCATCCGCTACTCGTCGTCATCGTCGAGCATCGCGGAGCCATCGATGGCGTACAGCTCATCAAACTCCTCGGGGGCGGGCTGATTGGTCAACTCAACCTCGGAGGGGGCATCATCGTCATACTCAAGGCCGCAGGCAAGGCGAACCTTGTGCTCGATCTCGTCGGCGCAATCGGGGTGCTCGCGCAGGAACGTCTTGGCGGCCTCGCGACCGTTGCCGAGCTTGTCCTCACCATAGGCAAACCAGGACCCCATCTTTTTGCAGATACCGCACTCGACAGCCATATCCAGAATCGAGCCCTCTTTGGAGATGCCGGTGCCGTACATGATGTCAAACTCAGCCGAGCGGAACGGAGCGGCCACCTTGTTCTTAACAACCTTGGCACGCACGCGATTGCCGATAACCTCGTCCTTGAGCTTGATGGTATCGATTTTGCGAATATCGATTCGCACGGAAGAGAAGAACTTGAGCGCACGGCCGCCCGTGGTGGTCTCGGGGTTACCGAACATGACGCCGATCTTCTCGCGCAGCTGGTTAATGAAGATGCAGGTCGTGTTGGACTTGGCAAGCGAGCCGGCAAGCTTGCGGAGCGCCTGGCTCATCAAGCGAGCCTGCAGACCCACCGTCGTGTCACCGATCTCGCCCTCGATCTCGGCACGCGGAGTCAAGGCGGCAACAGAGTCGACGACGATGGCGTCGATGGCGCCGGAGCGCACAAGCATATCGACGATCTCGAGCGCCTGCTCGCCCGTATCGGGCTGGGAAATCAAGACCTCATCGATATCGACGCCGATTCGCGCGGCATAGGTGGGATCAAGCGCGTGCTCGGCATCGATAAATGCCACAACGCCGCCCATGGCCTGCGCCTCTGCAAGGATCTCGAGCGAAAGCGTTGTCTTACCGGAGGACTCGGGGCCATAAATCTCGACGATACGGCCGCGCGGAACGCCGCCGATACCCAAGGCGGCATCGAGCGCCAGAGAGCCCGTCGGAATAGCCTCGACCTCGAGCTCCGGACCGCCGTCGCCATACCTCATAATAGAGCCCTGGCCGAACTTCTTCTCGATCTCGGCCTTGGTGGTGGCGATCATATCGTCGCGCTCTTTACCCGTCGTGCGTGCATGAACGGTACGTACGGGACCTGAATTCTTGGCCATGAATAGCCCTCCTCTTAACAACCTGAAACGATAATAAACGAACGGCTGTTCGTGGTCAACCGTTCAGATTCATCATATGCACCCGACCATTCCAAAACCCGACCAAACGTCAACCAATCACCGACCAAACGCTTGACCATGGCAATCACAAATAGAGGTGCACGAATAAATTTAGGCCTTGTACCAGCGCTAACACCAATACCGTCAAAGGTCCCTATCTCCACAATTAAGGGGCCCTAAGGCCCCTTAAACCACGTCTATTCCATAGAATTGAGCACGCGGACAATGCGCTCCAAGGCCTCCGCGACCGCATGGGCACGAACGCACGACCGATCGCCCTCGTAATGACAGCGCGCAGACTCGACAACCGGCGCTCCCCCATCGGCCGCGCGATACGCCCAGCCAATAAAGAACGTACCGGCGGGGTCTTGCTCGGTGCCGCCGCCGGGCCCAGCATAGCCCGTTGCGCTTACGGCTATATCGCTCTGATAAAGGTCCAGCGAGCCCGCGGCCATCTCACGCGCCGTCTGGTGCGACACGGCGCTAAACCGATCGAGCGTTTCCTGCTCGACGCCAAGCACGCGATGTTTGATCTCATCGCAGTAGGTCACCGCACCGCCACGAAGCACCGCCGAGGCACCCGGGATATCGGCAATCGTCGAGGCGATCATGCCCGCCGTCAGCGACTCCGCCGTCGACACCGTCACACCACGGGCACTCGCGTGCTCGACAATATCGCGCGCCAACTCCTCGTTGTTTGCGGCGATCTGCAAATAAGACTCCGTCATACCCACCAGGACCTAGACCGAAAAGACGATCTTACGGCAGTTCCAGAAGTACTGGGCACCCGAGACAATGGTCAAAATCACGGCGATGACGTACAGGAAGCGCGACACCGAATAGACACCGAGCAGCAGCGACACCGGCCCCAGCTGAAGGCCGGCCATCGCAAAGACGCACAGATAGCCGCAGATAGAGACCATCGTGGTCGCCGTCTTATACTTGCCGAGCTTATCGGCAGCAACGACCACACCGGCAGCACTTGCGACCATACGAAGGGCGCTCACCAACAGCTCACGGAACAGGATAATGAACACGGACCACACGGTCACCGCGCCAAAATCCAGGAACAGCAGCAGGGCCGAGAACACCAGCAGCTTGTCGGCGATGGGGTCCAAGAACTTGCCGAAATCGGTGATCTCGTTGCGCGAGCGCGCCAGATAGCCGTCGACCTTATCGGTGCACGACAGGATCACATACAAAATGAAGGCAGCGGCGGCGAGCGGGCCGTCGAAGGTGCTCCAGTCCGTACCGGCAACGCATGCGTGAGACAGGGCCGAGACGATCATGAACACCGGGATAAAGACGATGCGAACGCACGTCACGATGTTGGCGGGCGTCCAAACACTCGTCAGTTCCTTATTGCTCTCGTTTGCCACGACGCTCTCCTACTCCACAACATGACCGATAAGCTCATAGCAGAAGCTATCGGTAAACTCGACAGTCAGAATATCGCCCACGGACGCCTCGCTGGCATCCAGATGCACCGCGCCATCGGAATCGGGCGCCTGGAACCAGGCGTGACCGATCAGCTCGGCGCCGTCCTCGGTCTCCTCAATGCCATCGACGATTACCTGGGCGCGCTCGCCCACATGGGCCGCCGTGGCGGCAAAACCGAGCGACTCGGCCAGATCCATGGCCTCCTGGGCGCGCTCGAGCTTGACCTCCTCATCGACCTGGCCCTCCATCTTGGCGGCCAGGCTGCCCTCCTCACGCGAGTAGGCAAAGACGCTCGTGTAGTCAAAGCCGACGGTGTCCATAAAGTCGATAAGATCGCGGAACTCGTCGTCGGTCTCGGTCGGGAAGCCAACCATGGCCGTGGAGCGAATCACAATACCGGGGATGCGCTCGCGAAGGTCGCGGAACAGATCCTCGAGCTCCTGGCGCGAACCGGAGCGGCGCATGGCCTTAAGGATGCGCGCATCGCAGTGCTGTACGGGGATATCGATATAGGGCAGCACCTCGGGCGTATCGCGAATCGTCTCGATAAGCTCGTCGGTCATGCCCTCGGGCTGCAGATAGAGCACGCGGACCCAGACGTTATGCGGGCGCACAGCCTCGGCGACGGCACGCAGCAGCTGCGCCAGATTGTGCGGCGAGCCCTCTGCGACGTCCTCGTCGGCAAAGTCGGTGCCCCAAATGCCCGTGTCCTGGCCGATCAGCACGATCTCGCGCACACCGCCGGCAACCAGGTCACGCACCTCGGAGATAATGCTCTCGGCATTGCGCGAATGATAGCGACCGCGAATATAGGGGATCATGCAGAAGCTGCAAAAACGATTGCAGCCATCGGAAATCTTTACGTAGGCAACGGCACCCTCGACGGTACGCTTGACCTGCGGGATATAGGCCGCGATCTCGCGCTCCACACCCAGTACGCCATCGATGACAGAGACGATACCGTCTTCCTCATCGGCCTTCACAAAGGCCGCGACCTCGGGAAGCTCGTCGGGCAGGTCGTCGCCGTAACGAGACGGCACGCAACCGCACATGACGATGGGGCAGGCGCGAACGCCGTCCTGCACCTCGTTAGCGAGCTCGAGTGTGGTCTCGATGCTCTCGGACGTCGCCGAGGCGAGAAACGAGCACGTGTTGACGATAGCGATATCGGCATCCTGCGGATCGAATGCCTCCTCGTAGCCCGCAGCGGTCAGCAGCGAACGCATGCGGTCGGTATCGACCTCGTTCTTGGCGCAGCCAAGCGTGATATAGAGTACAGAACCCAACGGAGTATCCATGTTGGAGAGCGGTCCTTTCGAGTAAATTAGCGATAGTTGGTAAACTGCAGCGGCTGGCCGTAGTCCTGGTCGCGCAGGAACTGAATCACCGTCTGAAGCGCATCCTTAGAGGCCGAGGTAACGCGCAGCTTATCGGCCTCGATGGTCACCTTGACCTTGAGCTTTTGATCCTTGATGTCCTTATTGATCTTCTTGGCGGTCGCCTGGTCAATGCCCTCGACGATATGGCCGAGCACGCGCACGGTACCGCCCGAAGCCGCCTGCGGCGCGTCCCAAGAGACAGCCTTGAGGTCGATGCCGCGCTTGATGAGCTTAGAGCTCAGCACGTCAATGATCTGCTTGGAGACGAAATCGGCCGGGGCATTGATCGTAAAGAGCTTATCGCCCTTCGAAAGCTCGATGGTGGCGCCGGAGTCCTTGAGGTCATAGCGCTGAGAGATCTCGCGGGTGGTCTGTTGGAAGGCGTTATCGACCTCCTGCATATTGACCTCGGACATAACGTCGAAGCTGGAATCTTTAGCCATGGTTCTTCCTTTCGGTACGGGGAGCCTTAGTAGCTGTCGTACGAATAGCCATCTGAATCGTTCGCTGTCTGGCCGTCGGAGGCCGTGTCGGTACCGTCGGTAGACTGGGCGTCGGTACCGTCGGTAGACTGAGGGTCGGTGCCGTCTGCAGTATCGGTGCCGTCGGTACTCTCGCCATCCTCGGACTCTGTGGTCTCCTTCTTGGGAACGGTAATGGTCACGCGCGCCACACCCGATGTCTTGGTGTCATAGCGAACCTTTTCACCGTTCTTGGTAACCGTGACATCGGAGGGCTTGGACGTGGTGATCTCGATCGAGGACTCGGGCGTGTACTCCTGCTCAAAGGGACCGGTTGCCTGGGCGCCGAAGACCGATTTACCGTCGACCTTGACCTCGATCCAGGCGGTCTTGCCCTTGGCAACGGAGACCTTGACCTTGATGACCTCGTCCTCTTTCTTTTTCGCGTTCACCTTGGCGGCATCGGAATCGGCAGAATCCGTCGCCTCGTCGGTGCCTTCATCCTCGTCAACAGATTCGGTCTTCTTGGAAGACTTCTTGGTCGTCGTCTTGGTGGCCGCGGGCGTCTCGGGCGTCGACTCGGGTGCAGAAGAGCCGCAGCCACGCAAGAGAACCACGATGAGCAAAATCAGCAGCAGCGCAACGGCACCGATGCCAGCGTAAACGATACGCGGATCGAGTCCGTTGTTCTGGGAGACGCGCCCGCCGCTGCGTGCGCGACTGGAGCCGCCACGGCCATTCCCCTGCGGCATACGGCCGCGACCGCTATCGGGACGACCACGATAGCCGCCTTGGCTCTGCGAGCCGCGCTGGCCCGAACGCGGCGCAAGCTCGCCACGGTTCTGATAGCCACGCTGGCCAGAGCGAGGCGCCGAAGAGCGCTGCCCGTAAGGCTGCGATTGCGAACGGAGGCGCGGCGTCACCTGCGTGGTGTCGGCGTCGGCATATCCACCGTGGGAACGCCCGGCAGAAACTCCGCGATAACCACGACCGGAATAGCCACCGTCGCCGTAACCGGCGCGGGGATCGCGACTCAACCCGCGAGCGGCGGGAAGCGCACGGTCATCAGGCATGGGCGTACTGCGAAAGCGATCTCGCTGAGAACGAATCTCCTCGCTGGAGCCC
>UQKU01000033.1 GCA_900541675.1 uncultured Collinsella sp.
CCCCCGAAGGGTCCCCGGAGGGGGAGATGCCCTTGCGGCGGCGCCGCCGACGCCCACGGCGATTGGGGGCCCCCCCGCCGGCACCGCCGCCAAAGAACGACGAGAACAGGTCATCCATACCCATGCCGCCAAAGATATCGTTGATATCGACGTAGCCCGAACCACCAGGGCCGTCGGCAGTGCCGTAACGGTCGTAGTTAGCACGCTTCTGCTCGTCGGAAAGAACGGAATAAGCCTCGTTGAGCTCTTTGAACTTGGCCTCGGCCTCGGGGTCGTCCGAAACGTCCGGGTGTACGGTACGGGCCTTCTTTAGAAACGCGCGCTTAATCGTCCGCGCGTCGGCATCCTTGTCGACGCCAAGTACCTCGTAGTAATCCCTATTTTCCGACACGACCGAATCCTTCCGACTTTCATTATTGTCACAGTGCGTCCTATACCCAAGCTGGGCCGGCCGCAAACAGAGGGGTTGATGTTATTGCATTCCGTAAGGCGAAAGCATGGCACGCTGCGAGCAGCTCGCAAACCAAACCGACACGAGCGCAAACATTAATCCGTTGGCGAAACCGTTGGCAAACTGCATCGCGCCGCGCTTCCACCACAGCAGACTGCGGTGAAGCACGCCGTCCGAGACCACCATAAATAGGCCCATGGCAAACGGAATAAAGCACATTATGGCAAAGGCTGAGAACACGCCCGAGATGGCCGACAGCACCAAAAATGGCGCGACGATGCCCATCAGGTAAAAACCGGTACGGGCCTTGCCTTCCAGACGCTCGGCCTCGACATGGGCGCGACCGACCAGATCGCCACCCGAGGCACCGTTGGTGCCGGCGTGACCCATACCGCCAATACGGACCTCGTCGCCATCGTGCGTGCCGGCAGGAAACTCAATCGTCTGCTCGGAGGTCACACGAACACGGCCGCTGCCGCCGCAATCGGGGCAAGGGTCGGCAACGACCTTACCGGAACCGCCGCACTCGGGGCAGACCGACTGGAACGTGCCGGCACCGAACAGGAAGGACAGGTCGACATCGATGTGGCCACGACCGCCGCAGCTCGGACAGGTATGTGCATGCTCGGACGAAACAGAACCCGAGCCTCCGCAGTGACCACAGGTATCGAAGCGCGTGTAGCGGACGGTCTTGCGGGCACCGCCCTTGGCCTCCTTGGCGTCGAGCTTGATATCAACGACCACGTTGGCGCCGTTCTCGGGATTATAGGCAGCCTGCCCGCGACGCGGCTGGCCCCAGGCGCCACCAAAGGGAAAGCCGCCCTCAAAGGGATTGCCATAGCCTGCGCTGCCGGCGTAGCCGCCGCCATAGGGCGAAGCCGTGGGAGCGCCGGCGAAGGGATTACCAGAACGCATGGCGTCATAGCGCGCACGCTTCTGCTCATCCGAAAGCACAGCGTAGGCCTCGGAAACCTCTTTGAACTTTTCCTCGGCATCCGGTTCTTTGTTGACGTCCGGATGGAGCTTGCGTGCCTTTTGCTGAAAGGCCTTCTGTATATCACGCGAGGTGGCGTCCTTGGAGACACCCAAAATCTCGTAGTAATCTTTTTCATTCATCGTCGCCATGCGCGGCAACCTCCTGCTCACAGCAGCGTATATATTGCGGTAATTCTACCCGAGCGGCCTAAGCTAGACCCCAAAACAGCTCGAACAGCACATTTCCATCGAGCCAGCCCAAGTGGGTGGGCGCTAGGCGGGCGCGAGCACGACCAGCGATAACGTCTTTCGAGGCGATACGCCCCACATGTCCTTCAATATGATCGGGCACCCAGGTGGCAAGGCCCAACTCGAGCGCACGGTCACAGGCCGCCGCCAACTCATCTGCAGCGATCACGCTTGCCGAGCGAACCAACAATTCGGACCCAATGCCACGCGTCATACGACAGGCGAGCATCAAATCCTCGGCTGCAGCCTCACGCTGCGACAGATACTCGGCATCAAACGTCGTCGCATCATCGTCACGTTGCACCAAGCGCACGCGGTACGCATCGCCGCGAGCGGGCACGTCGGGAAACAGCCCGGTCAAGCGATCGAAGTCCCCGGCATCGAGCATACCGGCGGCAGAGCGACCCAAGCCCAGATAGCCCTGTCCGGTCCAATAGGCAATGTTGTGGGCACACTCATGGCCGTCGAGCGCGTAGCTCGCCACCTCATACGGATGGTAGCCCGCCGAACTCAGCCGCTCGCGCGCAACGTCCATGCATGCGGCTTGGAAATCCTCATCGGGCTCGAGCGACTCATCGCGGCACGCCATGCGATAGAGAGGCGTCCCCTCCTCGAGCGTGAGCGGGTAAACCGACACATGATGCGGAGCCGCCGTCAGCACGCCATCGAGCGTGCTCTTCCAACTCGCTGCAGTCTGTCCGGGAAGCCCACACATAAGATCGCACGACACATCGAGCCCAGCGTTCTTGACCGTCGCGATGGCAGCGAGCGCCCGGTCGGCATCGTGAATACGGCCAATCGCAGCAAGCTCGGCGTTGTCGAGGGTTTGGACTCCCAGAGAAATGCGCGTGACGCCCACCCCGGCAAGCGCCGCGGTGAGCTGCGAAGTCAACGACTCAGGATTAGCCTCGCAGGTAAACTCAACGGGCTTACACCACGCAGAGATACGCCGGGCGAGTTCTACCAGACGCTCCCCCGCCAGCGATGGCGTGCCGCCGCCAACATAGACGGTGCGGATCTGTGCAAGCGCGTCTGCGTCTCCAAAGGCATCGAGACGCGCATACAGCTGCTCAAAATAGGCATCGAGCGCAGCGCTCAGGTCGCACGGAGCAAAACTGCGCGAGTCAAAATCGCAGTACCTACACTTTTGGGCGCAAAACGGCACATGCACGTACAGCGCGGTAACGGCCACCGTTAGGCCTCCAGCGGATGAGCGGGCACCGACTCGCCGGCGGCAAGTGCGGCCTCGCAGGCCACCACGTCGCGCTCGATATCATCGACCAGCGCCATAAACTCCTCGTACGTGGAGCAACGCACCACCTGAGCGCGCCAGGCGGCGGCGTGGGGCATGCCCTTTAAGTACCAGCTTGCATACGTACGGGCGCGCGACATAAGCGGCAGAAGCTCGTGCGTCAACGTCAGGTGTTCACGCAGAGCCTCCAGGCGCTCAACCGAGGAGCGAGAAGGAACCGGCGTGCCATCGAGCGCAAGGGCGCGGGCATCGCCGAACACCCAAGGATTGCCATAGATACCGCGCGCGATAAACACGGCACTGGCACCGGAGCTGCGCAGACGCTCAGCCGCATCCTCGGCCGAGAAAACGTCGCCCGACCCGATAACGGGAATCTCGACGGCGTCGGCCACCTCATCGACGACCGACCAATCGGCCTGGCCCGTATAGAGCTGCGTGGCACAGCGACCATGTACCGCCACCGCAGCGGCCCCTGCCCCCTCGAGCATCTGGGCAAACGTCGCGGCATTGCGGTCTTCGGCGTAAAAGCCCTTGCGAATCTTGACGGTCACGGGCACGTGCGCCGCGCCGACCGCCGCCTCGACGATCTGCTCGGCCAGCTCGGGCGTGCGCATAAGCGCCGAGCCTTCGCCCTTGGTGACGACCTTGCGAGCCGGGCAGGCCATGTTGATGTCGATCAGCGACAGGCGATCGCCCACACGCTCCTCGACGGCAGCGACAGCGCTCGCAAACTGATCGGGTTTGGAGCCAAAAAGCTGCACGCAGATCTGCTGTTCCTCATCGGCCGGCAGCACCAGGCGCCACGTCTTATTGCTGGCATAGGCAAGGCCCGCCACGCTCACCATCTCGCTATAGGCAAGATGGGCACCGCGGCGGCGGCACATGATGCGATAGGCGGGATCGGTCACGCCGGCCATAGGAGCCATAAGGAACGGCTGCTCGGCATAGGCACCCAGCAGCCGCGTACTGTATTCAGAAAGCGCCATGGACCTACTCGTCCACCTTGAGGATCGCCATAAAGGCCTCCTGCGGGACCTCGACCGAACCGATGGCCTTCATACGCTTCTTGCCCTCTTTCTGTTTCTCGAGCAACTTGCGCTTACGCGAGATATCGCCGCCATAGCACTTGGCCAAAACGTCCTTGCGGCGCGCCTTGACGGTGGAGCGGGCAATGATCTTGTTGCCGATGGCACCCTGAATAGGCACCTCGAACAGCTGGCGCGGAATGATTTCCTTGAGCTTGTCGCACAGGCCGCGGGCCAGGCCATAGGCCTTATCCTTGTGAACGATAAACGAAAGCGCGTCCACCTCGTCGCCCGAAAGCAAAATATCGAGCTTGACGAGCTCGGAAGGACGGTACTCGTTGAACTCGTAGTCGAGCGAGGCATAGCCCTTGGTGCGGCTCTTGAGCTGATCGAAGAAGTCCAGGATGAGCTCGGCGAGTGGCATGTCAAAGCGCATCTCGACCGATTTGCTCGTGAGATGGATCATGTCGGTCGTAATGCCGCGGTGCTCGATAGCGAGCTGCATGACGGCACCCGTATACTCGGGCGGGCAGATAATTTTGGCCTTGAGGTAAGGCTCCTCAATGCGCTCGATGCGCGTAGCCTCGGGCAGATCCTGCGGGCTGCGGACGTCGATCATCTCGCCGTCAGTCTTGTAGACGTGATAGTCCACCGAAGGGCTCGTGGCAATCAGGTCCAGGTTGAACTCGCGCTCCAAGCGCTCCTTGACGACCTCCATATGCAGCAGGCCCAAGAAGCCAACGCGGAAACCAAAGCCGAGCGCCACCGAGGTCTCGGGCTCCCACACCAACGACGGGTCGTTGACATGCAACTTATCGAGAGCGTCGCGCAGATTCTCGTAATCCTTATTGTCGATCGGGAACAGGCCCGTGTAGACCATGGGCTTGGCCTCGCGGTAGCCGGGAAGCGGCTCGGGGCAGGGATTCGACGCCCACGTGAGGGTATCGCCCACGCGCACGGCCTCAGGATCCTTCAGGCCCGTGACCACGTAGCCCACCTCGCCGACCGTCAGTGCGTCGACTGGCGTCTCGGCAGGACGCTTGACGCCCACGCCGTCGACCAAAAAGTCACCCTCGGCCTGCATCATGCGCAGGGTATCGCCCTTCTTGATGGAGCCGTCAAAGACGCGGACCGTGGCGACGACGCCGCGGTACTCATCGAAATACGAGTCCAGGATGAGCGCCTTGAGCGGCGCGTTCGCATCGCCCTTGGGCGGTGAGATCAAAAAGACGATGGACTCCAGCAGGTCGTGGATGCCCTCGCCGGTCTTGCCCGATACGCATACGGCATCGTCGGCAGGAATCGCCAGGTCATCCTCGATCTCGGTCTTGACCTCATCGGGGTGCGCCGACGGCAAATCGATCTTGTTGATAGCGGGCACGATATCCAGGTTGGCGTTCATGGCGAGCGTCGCGTTGGAGACGGTCTGCGCCTCGACGCCCTGCGTGGCGTCGACGACGAGCACCGCGCCCTCGCAGGCAGCCAGCGAACGCGAAACCTCATAGGAAAAGTCCACGTGGCCCGGCGTATCGATCAGGTTGAACTGATATGTCTCGCCATCGTCGGCGTCGTAGGAGACGCGAACGGCGTTGGACTTGATCGTGATGCCGCGCTCGCGCTCGATATCCATGGTGTCGAGCAGCTGTGACTCCATGTCGCGCTCGTCGACGGTATGGGTGAGCTCGAGGATGCGGTCACTGATCGTGGACTTGCCATGGTCGATGTGCGCAACGATCGAGAAGTTGCGGATGTGGGAAATGTCAATTGAAGTATTCATGCGGACTATCTTACCCGAGCGGTACAAAAAATGGAGCCTGTTCCATAAAACAGGCTCCATTTATGCGCGTAATCTGTGTGGTGTGAAATTTACAACTTAGGCGTTGATGCTGTTCACGAGCTTGGCAAGACCGGACTTGCGGTTAGAAGCCTGGTTCTTGTGGATAACATGCTTGGCGGCAGCCATGTCGAGACGCTTGGTGACGGTCTTGAGGGCAGCCTGGGCCTTCTCGGCGTCGCCCTCGGCGACGGCGGACTGGACGTGCTTGGTCAGCGTCTTGAGCTCGGACTTGACAGCCTTGTTACGCATGCGAGCTGCCTCATTGGTGCGGATACGCTTCTTCTGAGACTTGATGTTTGCCACTTCTGGAGTTCCTTTCGAGTTCCTTGCAAAAAATGTATGACACCTCTGAGACACGGTGAGGTCATGCAAGCGCCTACTATAGCACGCTCCCCCACAAAGGGATAGAACGAATTTGTCAAATAGGCAGGTATCATCACGATTTTCTCAAGATGTTCGTAATCCAGAGCAAAAGCGCGGTCTCAGAATCAGCCGAACCCTTGAGCGCGAGCTCCACATCGACGGCACCCTCGAGCGCGGAAACGAGCTCGGTCATCGAAAAACGACGTGCCCAGGTCAGGTGATTCTTGACCTGCCAGGCCTGAAGCTTGAGCGTCGCGGCAAGCTCACGACCCTGCCCACGCGCATCGAGCGCCTTGGCAACGATAAGCTCGCGAATACGCCCGCACAGCAATGTGTAAGTCCACACGTAGCTCTTGGCGGGCAGTAGATTGAAGAGCTCAAGCGAGCGGCGCATGTCACGGGCCGAGACCGCATTGAGAAAGTCCCAGGGCTGGACTTCGGCCGTGCGCACGATCCAGCGCTCCACATCGGAAAGCTCAATTTGCGGCCCCTCGACCATCCGGGCAAGCTTGGCCAAGTCGTTATCGAGCATGCGGGTGTTCTCACCCGAGCGCGAAACGAGCTCCTCGGCGGCCGCCGTCGAGATGGACTTTCCGTGCTGCGTCGCCATCTGCTGCACGCGACGCGGCAGCTCCCAGCGCTTGGTGCTCGAACAGTCGATCACGGCCTTCTTGTCAATCTTGGCGATTGCCTTGTACAGGCGCGTGTTCTTGGCAAGCGAATCGGCGATGATGAGGCAAACCGTCGTGGGGCTGGGACTCGCCAGATACTCGACAAGCGGCTCAGAGATCGCTTTGGCGAGTTTTGAGCAGCCGTCAAGGATTACCAGGCGAAACTCGCTACCCATGGGAAAGGTATTGAGCGAACCGATGATCGACTCGATATCGGGGTCTTTGGTCATATCGCGCTCGTCGAGGTTGAACTCGACCATGCCCGTCTTTTCCAGACGCGCCTTCATACGCGAGACGGCGTGGTCGCGTTTGACTCCGTCGGTACCGACGATCAGATATGCCGGTAGCAGACCGGTTTCGGACATCGCGCTCCCCTCTCGCAGACTCTCGAATTCGTACCGTGCCATTTTAGCCCAGGGGTTGGTCCCGCGCCAACGACGGCATCACGGTCGCTGGCATCGCATGGCAAAACCGGATACGGTCGGCGAGACGGTAATGTCTCCTTGTTCGATGGTGCATGCGAACGCGCCGCCCGCATCTCGAACGGCATCGATGCAGGCATCGGATGGATGGCCGTAGCGGTTGCCCTCGCCCGCACTCGCGATAGAGAGCTCGGGCTTAAGCGTTTCCAGCAGGTCTGTATCGACGGAAACTTTTGAGCCATGATGCCCCAGCTTGAGCACATCGATATCTCCCACCTCCTGTACAAACTCGCGCTCCTGATCGAGCTCGGCGTCACCAGTAAGGAGCACGCGCAGGCTCTTGCCTTCCTGAGCGTAGGAGAGCAGCAAAACAAGAGAGTCCTCATTGCCCTCGCCATCCACCGTGTCAAACGGCCACATCACACGAGCCCGAAATGCGCCGATATCGACCGTGTCTCCGCGAGCCACCTGCCGATACGTTACACCCGGGCGATTCAGGACCTCAGTAGGCGCGCCGTCAAGTGCATCGGCCGCGACCGCAATGGTTCCAACCGAAAAACGATCGAGTACGTCGGGAAGACCGCCCCAATGGTCTTCGTCCCAATGCGTCACGAAGACGGCGTCGATATGGTGGACGTTATTGCGAACCAACGCCGACACCACGCGGTCATCGAGCCCACAGTCGACGAGCGCCACAGCGCTACCCTGACGAACCAAAATCGCATCGGCCTGACCAACATCGAGGACCGTCACCGAAGGCGGCGCACATCGATCCCAATAGACATACGGAACACCCGCTGCAAGCATCAAACACAGCAGCCCCACTGCCATGGGCCGCACGCTGGGGCGTGGCCACCAGACCAAGATGGCCACCAGCGCGAACGGCACCACATATACCAAGGGCGTATCGGGCGGCACGCTTACGGATGCGCCCGGAACGGCAGCAAAGAGCTGTTCAAAGAACAGCGCACAGCGGGCGACAATCATGGGCACCACGAGCGCCCCGTGACGCAGCAGCGGCACAAGCGAGCAGGGCACCAGCACAACCGATACAGCGAGCAGCACGCTTATCACCGGACCGATCACGGCATTTGCAAGTGGGGCAATGAGCGAAAACGTCTCAAATGCGGGAATCGTAACGGGAAGTGTCGCCAGCTGCGAGCACAGCGTGACAGACAAAACGCTGGCGACACCCGATGGCATGCCCAGCTCGCCCAAGGCGTAGGTGGCGTAGGGGCAAAAACAAAGGATGGCAAAAACACTGACGCACGAAAGCTGAAAACCCATTTCGAACAATACCGTCGGCCGCAGCAGCACAAAGACCACCATGGTCAAAAATAGGGCCGAGAGGCCATGACGACGACGTCCGGCGCCGTTCGCGACAAGCGTCGCCGCCACCATGCAGCACGCGCGCACGGCCGAAGGCGAAGCGCCCGTAAAGACGGCATAGGCAGCAAGGGCCAGCACCAACAGCCCCCGCTGCAGCCCACGAGAGAGGCGTGTCTTTTGCAGGGCGCTCTCAATTACAAACCCGACGATGGCAAGATGGCTGCCCGAGACGGCGACGAGATGTGCGGTGCCCGTTACCGAAAACCAATCGCCCGCCGGCTGGGCGCGCAGCTCGGACGAGCGTCCACAGACAACGCCGGCAATGAGCGAGCGCGCTGGATCGGTCTCGGGCGCGATAACGGCAAGGAGCTCGTTCCGAAGCCAAGTCAACGGCCCCGGAGAACCCTCGTCGACCGATACCAACCGGACGACGTTAACCTTTCGAAGCTCGCCCCGAAGCACGCGTGAGCGCCCATACGCATCGTTCTCAAAGCGTGATATTCGACCGATACCACGTACATGCGAACCGACGCCAAGCTCACGATCACACGACAGCCGTACCTGACCCAAACGCTTTTCGCCCGCATACGCATCACAGGCATAGGAGTACGAACCGTCATTGATGGACGGATCGCCCCGCACAACAAATTCGAGACTGCTCGCGGCCCGATTATCCAGTGCCCTCGATACACGCAGCGCTCCCATTGTCCAACCCGAGGACGCGACCGCTCCCGCCATGAGGCCGAGGGCAGCGGCATACAGCCATCGCCTCCACCGCACAAGGCGCATGCAGGACCGAGCCAATACGATGCACGCCGCAGCCACAACGGGAATGGCCATAAGCAATGTGACGGGCGCTTTCCGCTCTCCCAGCAGCACATCGGCTGCCACGTTAAGTACCAGGCCACAGCTCGCACACAAGCCGGCACAAAGGGCCATGGTCCACGGCATCAATGGGCGCGGTGGCATCACATGTTCGCGCTCGGACGCGCTCATACGCAGATGCAATCTTTGATTTTGGCGAGTTTCTTCTCACCGATCCCCGATACACGCATAAGGTCATCGACCGAGGCAAAGGCCCCGTTTTGCGTCCGCTCGTCGATAATCGATTGGGCCATAGAAGGCCCGATGCCCGAAAGCGTCTGCAGCTCCGCCGCACTTGCTGTATTGATGTTCACGAGCCCCGACGAAGATCCCGCACCAGGAGTCGCGGCAGCGCCGCTTTCGCCCCCGTCGACCGCCGCAGCCGCTTGTTGCTCCCCTACCGTCGGCACATGGATCTTTTGACCATCTGTGATCTTGGACGCACGATTGAGCCCCGTCACATCCGCCTCGGCCGTAAGCCCTCCGGCGGCATCGATCGCTTGGGATACCCGCGCTCCGTCTTTGAGCCGGTACACGCCAGGCTTCACAACGGCTCCATCAACATCGACGTACACCTCGGCAGCAGAGGAGCTCTTGGCAGACGGCTCATCGGCATCGTCAGGAGAGGCATCCCCGGCCCCGCGCACATCCGAGGCGCTCGCCTCATCACTACGCTCAAACGATACGTCGCTGGAGTGACCACCAAAACCTGCCATCGCCAAGCCGCTCGCGGCGGCAATGACAACCAGGATCGCCACGACCATCGCCTTATGGCCGAGCAGATTTTCTGCCCAGCGGTCCATCCGTTTAACCCGTTCGTGTTGCTCGCGCTGCGCCATAGCAAACACCTCCCAACACCATCGTGTCAGGAAACGAACGCCGCAGCCTCCGCACGCCCACACCGGTTTTCGCGGTCAAACCAAAAGCTGACCAAAACCTTGCGGAAAAGTGTCCATTTATTCAGGCACACGTCGACAAATGAACCGTTTATCGCCTAATGCCCAGATAGAAAAAGACCGACGATGCAAAATCACCGCCGGTCTATACACAACATTATTCGTGATCTTGGTAAATCTCACGTGGAGCGAGCTCGGAATGTTTGCGTTTTAAGGTCTTAGGGGCCTTATACGTGTTGCTCTCGAAGTCGATATACTCGGTCTGCTTGAGCAAGCGCTCAATCATCTCCTCGTGATCGAACAGCTCCCACGCCTCATGCACGGCATCGAGTTTGGCGTGCGTCTCGGGGCGGCGCGGCATAAAGAGCGTGCAGCAATCGGGAGCGGCCTCGGTCGAGATATCGAAGGTACCGATTTCCTCGGCACGCGCGATGATCTCCTGCTTGTCCGAACCAATCAGCGGGCGGAACACGGGGATCTTGACGGCCTCGTTGACGGCCATGATGTTCTCGAGCGTCTGGGAAGCAACCTGACCGAGCGATTCACCGGTCACAATAGCCTTGGCGCCCTCGATATGCGCAATGCGCTCGGCAACCGAATACATAATGCGACGGTACATGATCACGCGCAGGTTGCTGGGGCAGGTCACCGAGATCTCACGCTGACAATCGCCAAACGGCACCACGTACAGGCGGCCGATCTGGACACCCGGCTCAAGCGCACGGATGATGTCCTGCACCAAATACTCGCTCGTGTCGGGCGTCTGCGGACGACCGGAGAAATGTACCGGCACGCACACCGCGCCGCGACGCGCGAGCATCCAGGTCGCTACCGGAGAATCGATACCCGACGACAGTAGCGTCACGACCTTGCCGGCAGATCCCACCGGCAGACCGCCCACGCCGCGCTCGGAGCGCGCGTACACATAAACGCTACCCTGGACCACCAGCACGTGCACCATTGCGTCGGGGTCGTGCATCTGGACCTTTTTATCGGGAAACGCCTCGCACAACACCTCTCCCACCTGACGATTGATATCAATCGAGGTGAGCTCGTAGTCGGTGTTCGAGCGCTTGGCATGCACCTTAAACGACTCAAAGGGACCAAACTCGCGCAGCGCCTTCACGGCGGCGGCGCAGTACTCCTGCGGGTCGCGGTTCGTGTGATATGCCAGGGACACGCGAGCAACGCCGGGGACGGTGCGAATGACGCGCGCCGCCTCGACGGCCTGATGCTCGTTAAAGGTCACGAGGATATAACCGGAAATTCGAGACACGGTATTCACGGAAAAGGCGGCCAAGGCCGCCTTGATGTTATCCATGAGGATATGCTCAAAATGTGCGCGGTTCTTGCCCTTTAGTCCAACCTCGTGATAGTGGACCAGGCAGACGCGGGCTGCCATTTAGGCTTCAGCAACCTTATGGCCGAGTGCCTTCTCGTAACGGGCCTCGTCGTAGGAGATGTCGCCGTCGACAATCTCGTCCATAGCCATCGAGATGGTATCGGCGCCGGAAAGCGCAATGGTGATGTCATCGACATCCTGGACGGCGAGCACGCGGTTGTGCTGGCCACGCAACATGCTGTTAATGTCGCAGGCGCGCTTGGAGGCAAGCGAGGCGAGCAGGAAGCGGTTGTGATCGGTCTTCTCCAGAAGATCGTCAATGCAAGGCTTTACAACGGACACGGACCTCAGATCCTTTCATGCATATCGAGAACGCGAACGAGCTCATCGGTCGCGCGGTCGAGATCGTCATTCACCACGACGTCGTCGTAGCGGTCGGCAAGGGCAAGTTCATCGGCGGCGTTTGCCATACGCAGCTCAATCGTCTCGGGCGTCTCGGTACCGCGACCGACCAGACGCTCGCGGAGCACCTCGAGCGAAGGCGGCTTGATAAAGATCAACACGGCCTCGGGGAAACGCTCCTTGACCTGCAGGGCTCCCTGGACATCGATCTCCAAGATCAGAGACGAGCCAGAGGCGAGCTTGGATGTGACCTCGCTCACCAAGGTGCCGTAGCAGTTACCGTGGACCTCGGCCCACTCAACAAACTCACCGTTTGCCACGCGGCGGTCGAACTCCTCGCGCGTCAGGAAAAAGTAGTTGACGCCGTCGACCTCACCTTTGCGTGGTGCTCGCGTGGTAGCCGAAACCGTCAGGCCCAGGTTCGAGCGACGCTCGCGCACACGAGTGACGAGCGTGCCCTTGCCTGCACCTGACGGTCCAGAAATCACAAAGAGCTTTGAATCCTGAGCGCTCACTTATTTGGTCAGCTGCTCGAGGAGCTGCTCGCGCTGGCGGACGCCGAGGCCCTGGACGCGACGGGTAGCGGAGATGCCGAGCTCCTCCATGATCTTGGCGGCCTTGGCCTTGCCATAACCGGGGAGAGACTCGATGAGGGTGGAAACCTTCATGCGGGAAGCGATGGGGTCATCGGAGTTGAGCACGGACTCGAGGGACTTCTCGCCCTTCTTGATCTGCTCGCGAAGCTCAGCGCGGGCGTGACGTGCGGCGGCAGCCTTCTCAAGAGCCTGCTTGCGCTGCTCGTCGGTAAGCTGAGGGAGTGCCATTCGAACCTCCAAATAGTTGGGTTATATCTGATGCAATAATTGGCATTTTAGCACGTCAAACGCACTAAATGCCCAATCGACGGCACCATAGGTTAGACGATACCTGCGAAAAGTGCAATATACGGAGGTTAAAGTTGAGCCCCTGACCTGCGATTCCACACAAAGGATGGGAAAGTTTTCGCAGGCACAGGGGCTAATTTGTGCTAATGAGACCCAAAAGTGGTGACTTGAGGGAATCTTTTAGGCGACGTTTTCGACCAGCTCGGCAACGATAGCGTCAAAGGCGGCAACCGGGTCGTCGGCACCGGTGATGGGTCGGCCCACCACGATATGGCTCGCGCCGCGCTCGATAGCCTGAGAAGGCGTCGCCACACGGGACTGGTCACCAAGGGCGGCACCCACCGGACGAACGCCCGGAGTCACGATCAACGCGTCGGGGCCGAGCAGCTCGCGCATGTCATGGGCCTCCATCGGCGAGCACACGATGCCGTCGATACCGTTGGCCTGGGCAAGCTTTGCCAGGCGGGCGGCCTCCTCGGCCACGGGTGACTCGACGCCGATCTCAGCCAGCGAATCCTGGTTCATGCTCGTGAGCACGGTGATGGCGACGAGCTTGGCGCGGTCCTCGCGCGCCTCCTCGGCACCCTCACGGCACGCAGCGAGCATAGCACCAGAACCCAGGCCGTGGACCGAGAGCAGGTCGGCACCGGCAAGCGAGGCCGAACGGGCGGCACCGCGCACCTGATGCGGAATGTCATGGAACTTGAGGTCGAGGAAGACCTTAAAGCCCAGGTCCTTGAACGTCTTGACGATCTCGGGCCCCTCGGCGTAATAGAGCGTCATGCCCACCTTGAGCCAAGCGGCATGACCAGAAAGCTCGTGGGCGAGCTCGAGCGCACGCTCACGGTCGCAGTCGAGGGCGACGATAACGCGGTCGCGGGCGTCGGTCTCTAGCATTCGAAAGCACCTACCAGCTCGTTGATGTCCTTCACGCCCTGGGACTCCGCCCAGGCCTCGAGCTCGTGCGCGATCTTAATTGAGGCGCACGGATCGACGAAATTGGCCATGCCGACCGACACGCAGGTGGCGCCGGCCAGGATAAACTCGGCCGCATCCTCGCCCGTCATGACGCCGCCGACACCGTTGATGGGGATATCGACGGCCTGAGCGACCTCCCAGACCATGCGAACGGCGATGTGGTGGCACAGCGGACCCGAAAGGCCGCCCTTGGGCTTGGCCACACGGGACTTGCGGGTATGAACGTCAATGGCCATGCCCTGGATGGAGTTGATGACCGAAAGGCCGTCGGCTCCCGCGGCCTCGAGAGCCTTGGCAATCTCGGCGACGTTAACCGGCGCCATCTTCACGAACAGCGGCTTATCGGTCACCTTACGGCAGGCAGCCATAACGGCAGAGGCGCCCTCGGGCGAGGAGCCCATGGCGGCACCGCCGGCGGCAATATTGGGGCAGCTGACGTTGATCTCGTAGCCGGCAGCCCAGGGGCACAGCTCGACATACATCTCGAGCGCGCGCACAAACTCGTCAACGGAGTGGCCGGCGACCTGGCAGATGACCTGGCAACCGTCCTTGGAGAGCTGCTCGAGCCAGGGACCGGACTCACGGGCGAAGGCAGCCACGCCGGGGTTCTGAAGGCCCACGGAGTTGATCATGCCGCCCGGGATCTCGGCCATGCGGGGCGCGGGGTTGCCGGGCCAGGGCTCGGCAGCACAACCCTTGGTGGTGATGGCGCCCAGCTGGGAGACATCAAAGAAGTTCTGGAACTGCCAGCCGTAGCCAAAGGTACCGGCTGCGGTGTTGATGGGGTTCTGCATCTTGACGCCGCCGAAGTCGACGGCCATGTTCACGGTACCCACTAGAAGACCACCACCTTGGAAGCATCGAACACGGGGCCGCACATACAGGCGCCCTTCATACCGTCGACCGTCTCGACATTGCAGGTGTTGCAGGCACCAAAGCCACAGCTCATCATGCGCTCGAGCGAAACCTCGCAGTACGCACCGGCCTCGGCGGCAGCGGCGGCGACCTTCTTCATCATGACGGCGGGGCCGCAGCTGGCGACGTAGTCGTAGCCGCCCTCGCCGAGCAGCTCGGCGGCAGGATCGGTGCAGAAGCCATGAGTGCCCAACGAGCCGTCGTCGGTGCACACGTTGACCGTAGCTCCCAGCGCGCGGAACTCATCAATGCCCACGGCCTTGGACGCGGTGCCAAAGCCCAGGCACACGTCGACGGCCACACCCTGCTCGGCAAGCATGCCGGCAAGGCACAGCACGGGCGGAACACCGATGCCGCCCGCCACGAGCAGCGCCTTCCTGGTGCCCTCGGGTACCAGCCAGCCGCGGCCGCCAGGGCCCAGCAGATTAGAAGTGGAACCGGGGGCCATCTGCGACAGACGACGGGTGTCGTCGCCCACGACGGCGTACCACAGCTCGACGGTGCCGGCCTGGGCGTCGGCGCGATAGTAGCTCAGGGGCACGCGAAGCAGCGAGGACGCATCGCCGGGTACGGCAATGTTCACAAACTGACCGGGCTTGAGCGCACTTGCAAGCTTGGGGGCCGAGATGACGAGCGAGAAGATGCCGTCGGCGATCTCCTGGTTCGATACGACCTCGAAGTCGTGCATGCGTGCAGTGGAAGGTGTGGGCATAGACGCTCCAATCCCCCATGCGGTTGCATGGTCAAAACGAACAGAAAGCGCGGCACCGCAAGGGCACCGCGCACAAAAGCGATAAGGCTATGCTAGCAGATGCAGCCGTCGGCGAGCGTCTGCTTACCGCCGACAAACACATCGGTGGCACGACCGGTAAGCGTGCGGCCGGCGAAACCGGAGTTCTCGGCACGCGACTCGTAGCCGTCCTCGCCAACCGTCCAGGTTGCGGCGGGGTCGAACACGGTCAGGTCGGCAACGGAGCCCGCCTTGACCTGAACCTGGTCGAGGCCCAGGATCTCACGCGGCTTGATGGCCATGAGCTCGACCATGCGGGCCATGCTCATCTTGCCCGTGTTGACCAGCTCGGTGAGCACGAGCGACAGCGAGGTCTCGAGGCCGATCATGCCAAAGGGCGCAAGCTCGAACTCGCGGGCCTTCTCCCACGGGGTGTGGGGAGCGTGATCGGTGACGATAACGTCGACGGTGCCGTCGATGACGCCCTGACGGATGGCCTCGGCATCCTCCTCGGTGCGCAGCGGCGGATTGACCTTGAGCGAGGTGTTGTAGGTCTCGTCCAGGTCGTTCTCGGTCAGGAACATATGGTGCGGGGTGGCCTCGCAGGTAACCTGAACGCCAGCGGCCTTACCGGCACGCACGATCTCCAGGCCATGGGCGGTGGAGATGTGCTGGATGTGCAGCTTGGCACCGGTCAGCTTGGCGATCTCGATGTCGCGGGCGATCTGGATCTCCTCGCCGGCAGCCGGCCAGCCCTCGAGAGCCAGACGGGTCGAGACCTTGCCCTCGTTGATCTGGCCGTGGCCGACCAGGTCCTCGTCCTGGCAGTGGCTCATAAAGACCTTGCCGAACATCTTGCCGTAGTCCATGCAGCGACGGAGCATGCCCGCGCCCTGCACGCCGCGACCGTCGTCGGTGAAGGCGACGGCGCCGTGGGCGACCATATCGCCCATCTCGGACATGGCCTCGCCCTTAAGACCACGGGTCATGGCGCCCGACGGATAGACGCGGCAGTGACCGACCTCGGCAGCGCGGGACTTGACGAACTCCACGACGGTGCCGTTATCGGTGACGGGATCGGTGTTGGGCATGGAACACACGCCGGTAAAGCCGCCCTTGGCAGCTGCGCGGGTGCCGCTCTCGATGTCCTCTTTGACCTCGTAGCCGGGCTCGCGAAGGTGAACGTGCATATCCACCAGGCCGGGGACGAGGTACTTGCCGGAAAGGTCGCGGACCTCGGCTCCCTCGACGGCGAGATTCTCGCCGACCTCGGCGATCTTGTCGCCGTCAATCAGGACGTCAACGACACCGTCAAGCTCGACGGACGGGTCGACGACGTGGGCATTCTTAAGAAGCAAGGCCATTATCGGCACCTCCAAGCAGCAGATACAGGATAGCCATACGCACGCAGATACCGGCGTAGACCTGCTCCAGGATGACGGAGCGTTGCGGGTGGTCGGCCATATAGGAGTCGAACTCAACGCCGCGGTTGATGGGGCCCGGGTGGCAGATGATCGCATCGGGCTTCATGAGCTTCTCGCGGTCCTTGGTCAGGCCGAAGAGCTTGTGGTACTCGCGAATGGTCGGGAACGGGGCACCCTCGAGGCGCTCCTGCTGCACGCGCAGCATGTAGACGACGTCCAGCTCGGGCAGGACGGAATCGAGGTCGCTCGTCACGTGGTCGCAGCCCAGGACCTCGGGCGCCGGCGGCAGCAGCGTGCCGGGGGCGACGGCGTAGGTCTCGCAGCCCATGATCTTAAGGGCGGGGATCAGCGAGCCGCACACGCGGGAGTGGGCGATATCGCCGACGACGGCGACCTTCAGACCGTGGAAGTCACCCTTGTGTTCCCAGATGGTGTACAGGTCGAGCAGGGCCTGCGTGGGATGGTTGTGCTTGCCGTCACCGGCGCAGATGACGCTTGCGGGCGAGTTCTGCGTGACGATGTAGGGAGCACCGGCGTGCTTATCGCGAACGACGATGCAGTCGATCTTATAGGCGTTGAGGGTCTCGACGGTGTCGACGAGGCTCTCACCCTTGACCGTGGAGGTCGAGGAGCCGCCAAAGTTAAGGCTGTCGGCCGAAAGACGCTTCTCGGCGAGCTCGAAGGAGCTGCGGGTGCGCGTCGAGGGCTCGTTGAACATGTTGACGATGGTCTTGCCCTTGAGCGTGGGGACCTTCTTGATCGCACGCTCGTTGACCTCGGAGAACGCCTTGGCGGTCTCGAGGATGAGCTTGATGTCCTCTTCGGAGTACTCGGTAATGTCGATCAGGTGCTTATGGTTGAACGCCACGGTACTACTCACCTCCCAGCGGCGCGGAGCCCACGTGGGAACCCGGCGCGACGTCGTTAATCTCGACGGCGGTGTGGCCGTCGACTTCCTTCATATATAGGTGCACATTCTCCTCATGCGACGAGGGAACGTTCTTGCCGACAAAGTCCGGCGAGATGGGGAGCTCACGGTGGCCGCGGTCAACGAGAACTGCCAGCTCAATACGGCTCGGACGGCCCAAGTCCATGACGGCGTCGAGAGCGGCGCGAATGGTACGGCCCGTATACAGGATGTCGTCCACCAGCACGACGCGCTTGCCGTCGACGCTAAAGGGAATGTTGGTGGCGTGGATCGCGGGAGCGAAATTGGTAGCGTAGTCATCGCGGTAGAAGCTGATGTCGAGGCTGCCGAGCGGAACGTCGACGCCCTCGATCTCCTTGATCTCCTCGGCGAGCTTCTTTGCCAGAAGGTCGCCGCGCGTGACGATGCCGACCAGAGCGAGGTCTTCACAGCCCTCGTTGCGCTCGAGAATCTCGTGCGCGATGCGGGTCATCGCTCGATTGACGGCGGTCTCGTCCATAATGACCGCCTTGGGGGAAGTCGTGCCCATCGATCTCCTTCCTCACATGTCTTGACTGCTGACACAGTCAAAAAAATAGATGCCCGACCGCTCAAAGCGGACCAGACACCCACAGGAAAGGCTGCTCTTAGGCAGCTATGTAATTCCATGTGGGTATCTCGTACCCCTTTAATGGTCAAGGGATAGTGTAGCCAACCTCGAACTTAATTGCGAGCATAAATACAGAGCAATCCGTAAACGGAGCCCAATGCTCAATAAACCTATATATATTTGTGGGACGAGCTTGAAAACGCACGCACGAGCTGGCATAATCCCCTCTGCTGCACGCAAATCGGATCTACGTCCAGGGCCGTGGCGTGGGCACTATCGCCAAAAGAGAAATATCTCTGTGTAGATTACGCACAGGGAGCTGCTTCTGTGCTATAGTTCAGGCTTGTTTGTTAACGCGACATGTTCGTTTGTCGCCCAAGGAGGGTCAGTTATGTCCAAAGTTTGCGAAGTTTGCGGTAAGCACCCCGTTGCCGGTCGCTCCATCAGCCACTCTCACCGCGTCACCAACCGTAAGTTCCGCCCCAACATCCAGCGCGTCTACGTCGTCGTCGATGGTCACCGTCGCAAGATGAACGTTTGCTCCACCTGCCTCAAGTCCGGCAAGGTTGCGCGCTCCTAAATAAGGTCTTACCAACAAGTACCTCGGACTCTCCGGGTCAAAGACCTCGCGTTCACATAGAACTTACCAAAGGCGCCCTCCCCTACGGAGGGCGCCTTTTTGCGCTCATTCGGGACAGACTTACATGAGTGTTTTCACGCATTGGGGACAGACCTAGATGGGTGTTTTCACGCATTGGGGACAGACTTAGATGGGTGTTTTCACGCATTGGGGACAGACATGACGCACGCATGCGGCGTCCCGATCGGCTCCGGCCCCTATCTCACGCTGCATCCTTCCAGCCTGCAGTAGCCTTGGTCACGCTTGTGGCGCCGATACCGGTGATACGGGCAATTTGCTTGACCGTGAGATGTGCCCGCCTGAGCCTCAGCAAGCAGGCATCGCGTTCGGGGCGTGGCAGGGCCTTGAGCAGCGCAGGATCTATGCTCGGCAGGACTTCGCGCGCAACGGAAAGAGCCTCCTCACCGGGGATCCGCCGGCGCGGAAGAACCTCCACTGACCAGATGCGCCCGGCAACTTCCTCGAGATGCTCACAATAACGACGAGACCCGCCGACAATATCGAGCATAGGGGCCGCATCACAGATGTCAAAGGGATCGTAGCCCAGCTGGTATGCCTTGTAGCTTGACCAACGGTACGCCTCGAGTGAGTCAAGCGCGCCTTTTACGGGATTGAGATGGATATAATCGAGCAGCTGCACTGCCTGCGTGTCCGACTCAACCGCGACCCGCGAATAGCGATTGTCAAACAGATGCCCCGTTCTCCCCGTTTTCCCATTGAAATATTTAGCATATGCCGTCAGTGCGCACTGCATTGCCTTTGAAAGGTTGTCACATGGGTCATCAACCATCAAATGGAAGTGATTGTCCATAAGGCACCAAGCCAACACCGCCACTTCATGGCGCGAGAACCTATCCGAGATATCCGATAAGAAACGATAACGGTCGGAGTCATCTTCAAAAATAATCTGTTTGGAGTTACCGCGGTCAAAGACATGGTAATAGCCGGTGATCGAAACGGCGCGGGCGCATCGGGGCATAATCTCTCCTTCCAAAACTGTACAGGCAACACCTAAAAGGAGAGAAGCAACGCGAAATGCTGAGCCTGTGACCTATTTATATCCAATAAGCTGCAATAACAGGTCCAGAACGGAAAAATGGCAAAACGATGTCTGTCCCAAATGAGTGAAAGCACTCATGCAAGTCTGTCCCCAATGAGCGGGGCGATGCAGTAGGCGGATAGTTTTTAGTTGAATCGTTTCATTTAGTTGAAGCGTTTTAGTGTGCCTTTTACAGGAATCTGACCGTTCGCCGATTAATTTCTTGCTATCATGCAATACGTAGGGTAAATCTCCGATCGCAAGGAGACACAAATGGTGAAAAAGTCACCGGAAAACACTACTCCCGCAATTGTGGACAACGTAGAGGCGCTTGAGGCTAAGCTCGCTCAGATGCGAGAGGCCCAGGCGCTTTTTGCTACGTACACGCAGGAGCAGGTCGACAAGATCTTCTATGAGGCCGCCATGGCTGCCAACAAGGCTCGTATCCCGTTGGCGAAGATGGCCATCGAGGAGACCGGCCGCGGCGTTCTTGAGGACAAGGTCATCAAGAACCACTACGCCGCAGAGTACATCTACAACGCTTACAAGAACACCAAGACCTGTGGTGTCCTGGAGCGCGACGAGGCTTACGGCATCACCAAGATCGCCGAGCCCATCGGCATCGTGGGCGCCGTCATCCCGACGACCAACCCCACTTCTACCGCGATCTTCAAGACGCTGATCAGCCTGAAGACCCGCAACGCCATCATCATCTCCCCGCACCCGGCTGCCGCCAAGTGCACCATCGCCGCTGCCAAGCTCGTGCTTGATGCCGCCGTCAAGGCCGGTGCCCCCGAGGGCATCATCGGCTGGGTTGATGTCCCCTCCATCGAGCTGACCAACATGGTCATGCGCGACGTCGACATCATCCTCGCCACCGGTGGCCCGGGCATGGTCAAGGCCGCCTACTCCTCGGGCAAGCCCGCCCTGGGCGTTGGCGCCGGTAACACCCCGGTCGTCATCGACGACACCGCCGACGTGCTGCTCGCCGTCAACTCCATCATCCACTCCAAGACCTTCGACAACGGCATGATCTGCGCTTCCGAGCAGTCCGTGACCGTCATCGACACCATCTATGACCAGGTCAAGGCCGAGTTCCAGAAGCGCGGCTGCTACTTCGTCAAGCAGGGTGCCGAGATGGAGGCGCTGCGTGCCGCCATGTTCAAGAACGGCGCCCTCGATCACCGCATCCCCGGCATGGCTGCCGCCAAGATCGCCGAGCTCGCTGGCATCGAGGTTCCCGCCAAGACCAAGATCCTGATCGCCGAGGTCACCTCCACCGACCCCGCCAAGGAGGAGTTCTCCCACGAGAAGCTCTCCCCGGTCCTGGCCATGTACCACGCCAAGGACTTCCAGGAGGCCGTCGACAAGGCCGAGCACCTGGTGCTCGCCGGTGGCCCGGGCCACACCGCCTCTCTGTACGTGCACCCCGCTCAGGCCGAGAAGATCAGCCTGTTCGAGCACGTCATGAAGGCCTGCCGTATCGTCATCAACACCCCGTCTTCGCACGGCGGCATCGGTGACCTGTACAACTTTGGCATGAAGCCGTCTCTGACCCTGGGCTGCGGCTCCTGGGGCGGCAACTCCGTCTCCGAGAACGTTGGGGTGAAGCACTTGATCAACGTTAAGACTGTGGCCGAGCGCCGTGAGAACATGCTGTGGTTCCGCGCTCCCGAGAAGGTCTACTTCAAGAAGGGTTCCACGCCCGTCGCCCTCGACGAGCTCGGTACCGTCATGGGCAAGAAGCGCGCCTTCATCGTCACCGACCAGTTCCTCTTCAAGAATGGCAACACCCGCGCCATCGAGGCCAAGCTCGACGAGATGGGCATCGCCCACGACTGCTTCTACGACGTCGAGCCCGATCCGTCGCTGCAGTGCGCACGTCGCGGCGCCAAGCAGATGGCTCTCTTTGAGCCGGACGTCATCATCGCCGTCGGCGGTGGCTCCGCTATGGACGCCGGCAAGATCATGTGGATGATGTACGAGCACCCCGAGTGCAAGTTCGAGGACATGGCCATGGACTTCATGGACATCCGCAAGCGTATCTTCACCTTCCCCGAGATGGGCAAGAAGGCCTACTTCGTTGCCGTCCCGACCTCTTCGGGTACCGGCTCCGAGTGCACGCCGTTCGCCATCATCACCGACAAGGAGACCGGCATCAAGTGGCCGCTCGCCGACTACGCGCTGCTCCCCAACATGGCTATCGTCGACGCCGACAACTGCATGACCGCCCCGCGCGGCCTGACCGCTGCCTCCGGCATCGACGTCATGACCCACGCCATCGAGTCCTACGTCTCCATCATGGCTTCCGACTACACCAAGGGCCTCTCCGAGCGCGCTGCCAAGCTCGTCTTCGAGAACCTGCCCTCCAGCTTCACGAACGGCGCCAAGGACCCGCATGCCCGCGAGGAGATGCACAACGCCTCCTGCATGGCCGGTATGGCCTTCGCCAACGCCTTCCTGGGCCTCAACCACTCCATGGCCCACAAGCTCGGCGCCTTCCATCACCTGCCCCACGGCCTCGCCAACGCCGTCATCCTGACTCGCGTCATGCGCTACAACGCCGCCGAGGCTCCCGTCAAGATGGGCACGTTCTCCCAGTATCCTTACCCCAACGCGCTGCACAACTACGCCGAGATCGCTAAGTACTGCGGCATCGAGGGCAAGGACGACAAGGAGGTCTTCGAGAACTTCATCACGAAGCTCGAGGAGCTCAAGGACTTCATCGGCGTCAAGAGGACCATCGCCGACTACGGTGTTGACGAGCAGTACTTCCTCGACACCCTCGACGAGATGACCGAGCAGGCATTCAACGACCAGTGCACCGGCGCTAACCCGCGCTACCCGCTCATGAGCGAGATCAAGGAGCTCTACCTGGACGCCTACTACGGCCGCGAGCCCCAGGACTACGCCGTCTGCTAGTTTTAGCACGGTTATTTGCGGCGGGGGGGGGCGGGGGGTGGCACGCCCCCCCCCGCGCTTCTATCGC
>UQKU01000034.1 GCA_900541675.1 uncultured Collinsella sp.
GGGGCTATTCCCGCGTTGCGCTAGCTGCGGAAACGCGGGGCCCGTTCAGGCTGTTGCGTTGAGATTGAAAATCAACCAAAGAGTTTTTCGAGCGCGTTTCGAGCAATTCCTACCCTTTTCATAGGAGTAAACTTGCCCCACTGCAAATGCTCGAAAGGACCAGCATGAAAGAACTCTCCAACCGCACGGCAACATTTACCGATTCGGTCATCCGCCGCATGACGCGCATCTCCAATAAGTATGGCGCCGTCAACCTGTCGCAGGGCTTCCCCGACTTCGATCCTCCGGCGCAGCTGCTCGAGAGCCTCAGCACCATCGCGACCGACCCCAAGCCGCTCTATCACCAGTACTCCATCACTTGGGGCTCTCAGGCCATGCGCGAGGCGCTCGCGGCCAAGCAGGAGCACTTTATGGGCATGTCGATCAACCCCAACGAGAACATCGTAGTCACCTGCGGCTCCACCGAGGCCATGATGGCCGCCATGATGACGGTTACGAACCCCGGAGACAAGGTCGTCATCTTCTCGCCGTTCTACGAGAACTACGGCGCCGACACGATTCTCTCGGGCGCTGAGCCCATCTATGTGCCGCTCAACCCGCCCACGTTCGACTTCGATCGCGAGGTCCTCGAGGCAGCCTTCCGCGACAACGAGCCCAAGGCCATCGTCCTGTGCAACCCGTCCAACCCTTGCGGCAAGGTCTTTACGCGCGAGGAGCTCACCTTTATCGCCGACCTCTGCAAAAAGTACGACGCCTACTGCATCACCGACGAGGTATACGAGCATATCGTCTACGCGCCCCACGAGCACGTCTATATGGCCACGCTGCCCGGCATGTTCGAGCGAACCATCAGCTGCAGCTCGCTGTCCAAAACGTACTCCATCACCGGCTGGCGTCTGGGCTACACCATCGCCCCGGCGCAGATCACCGAGCGCATCAAGAAGGTCCACGACTTCCTCACCGTGGGTGCCGCCGCTCCCCTACAGGAAGCCGTCGTCACCGCACTCAACTTCGACGACAGCTATTACCAGGAGGTCCTCGACCTCTATACCGCCAAACGCGACCTGTTCTGCCAGGGACTCGACAGCATCGGTCTTGAGCATAACGTGCCGCAGGGCGCCTACTACGTCATGATGGACATCTCTGAGTTTGGCTATGACAGCGACCTCGAATTCTGCGAGGACCTCGCGTCTAAGGTGGGCGTGGGTGCCGTGCCCGGCTCGAGCTTCTTCCGCGAGCCCGTCAACCATCTGATTCGTTTCCACTTTGCCAAGCGAGACGAGACGCTCAACGCGGCGCTGGAGAACCTCAAGTCGCTACGTGATAAAATCAAGCCGCGCGGGTAAGGACGGCCCGGCAACTAAACTAACCAAAGACGCCTCGCACCGCCCGCCGCGTTGCGAGGCGTCTTTTTATAGCGCTTTCTTAAATGGTTTAGAGCCCTATACTTTAGTCATGGAGCAACTCGTCCCAGAGAGAGGAATACTATGGCAAAACAGCAGCTTATCGGAGCGCTCGAGGCCGGTGGCACCAAGATGGTCTGCGCCACGGGCTATGCAGACGGTACGGTCCTGGAGCGTGAGCAGATCGCGACCACGACCCCGCAGGAGACCGTTGAGGCCGTCAATGCATGGTTTGCCGACAAGGGCATCGCCGCGCTGGGCATCGGCGCCTTTGGCCCCACCGCGGTCAACCCCGCCTCGCCCCAATACGGCAAGATCCTGGAGACGCCCAAAACGGCATGGCACTACTTCGACCTGCTGGGCACCATCCAAAACGAGCTCAATATTCCCTGTGGCTACGATACCGACGTCAACGTCGCCTGCCTGGGCGAGGGCACTTTTGGTTGCGCCCAGGGCCTCACCGACGTGGTCTACCTGACCATCGGCACCGGTGTGGGCGCCGGCGTGCTCTCGGGAGGCAAGCTCGTGCACGGCATGATGCATCCCGAGGCCGGCCACATCCTGGTCACACGCGACCCGCGCGACACCATCGGCGAGCACAGTGCCTGCCCCTTCCATGACAACTGCCTCGAGGGCCTCATCGCCGGTCCCGGCGTTAAAAAGCGTTGGGATGGCAAGAGCGCCGGAGACATGGCCGATGACCCGGAGGCCATGGACCTGCTCGCAGGCTATCTGGCACAGGCGCTCATGACCTACACGCTGTGCTACGCACCGCAAAAGATTATCATCGGCGGCGGCGTGGCCGACCACACCCCCATCGTGCCGCTTGCACGCAAAAAGTGCGCCGAGATGCTCAACGGCTATATCGTCACGCCCGAGGTCAACGACATCGATACCTACATTGTCAACAACAGCCTCGAGGGCAAGCAGGGCATCATGGGCTGCCTGGCCCTGGGCGCCCAGGCGCTCCAGTAAAGGGTGCATCAACGGCGCACGGCGTAGCCAAGCTCGCAAAACGCCCGGACAAAACCGTCACGCCCCGCAGAGGCCCTCAAACGAACAAGGCCGCCTAGGACCAAGCAAAACGTCCTAGGCGGCCTTTTTGGTGTAAATCAGCGACCGTAAGAGATATCGGAGCACGACGCCTGTCGTCGCCCCGCAGCAGTCGATCATCACATCGGTAATCATGCCGGCGCGACCGGGCACAAAAAGCTGGATCGTCTCGTCGATAGAGGGAACAAGCAGCAAGAACACCGCCGTGGGCAGCAACACATCAAACGTGCGCACGCCTTCGAGGTCAAAGGCGTGCGTCGCCAAGATGCCAAGCACCATGTACTCGGTAAAATGAGCGCACTTGCGCACGACGAAGTTGGTCACCCACTCGTATGGAAGCCCCAGGGCCTGCAAAAAGCCGCGAATGGATTCCATGATCGACAAGCTCAACGAACCAGACCCCGTACCGGGAACCAGCGAATTGCCCCAAATGACGAGCACCATGGCGCAGGCGGCAAGCGCCCATTTTCGATCGAGCTTAACCATGAGGCAATTATGCCTCCGCGCGCAGCGGTGTAAAGCTGGCGGTACCGCCCTCGATAACGCTCAGATAGGCACGGCCCGTGCGCTTGACGGCCGCAGACTGTAGACGGTTGATCTCTTCCTCGAGAATCTGATTGACGCGCTCATGGCGACGGTTTTCCATAACGCCGGCAGCGATAGCCTCGGCGCGCTCGATACCCTCGCGCGAGATACGCGCGGTATCCTCGGGAAGCACGGAGCTGTGGCGGCCGACATAGACGGGAGCAACCGAGACAGGTGAGGCTGCAGGCGTGGGCACCGCCACGGGGGTTGGCTCGGCAGCCTCGGCCATGATCGCCATGGCGGCGGCCCACATGTCCTCGTGGCCCGAATAATCGGCCATGGGGACATCTTCCTCAAGAGAGGCATCGGGGAGACTGTCGGTATCCACGCGATCCTGGGCATCGATAGACGCAGTGATGGCGGCAGGCTCGTCCAGATCGGAGAGATCCACACCCTTGGCATCGGAAATGATGGGCATGCTGGCGAGCTTGGCGTTGTACGGCGCCGCCTCCGCGGCCTGCATTTGGGCCGAAGCGCCCCAAAGCGAGCTTTCGGCGGCTCGGCGAGCGGCAATGGTCTCCTCGTCGACAGCCAGGGGCTCATCGGCAAAGGGGTCGGCGACAGGAGCCACCTGAGCTGCGCTCTGTTGGCCGGTCGAAGCGGCCGCCGCGGCAGAAGTGTACGCAGCCGACGATGCGCCGCTATAGGCGGCATTGTTGGCGGCGTTGGCCACAAGCGCCACGAAGGCTGCGGTGCTACCCGCAGGGGCGGCGTGAGAGCCCGAGACGGCGCGTGCGGCAGCGGCAATGTCATCGCGATTGTAAGAACCGGTCTTTCCACCGTTGGTGAGCTCGTCGATTGCGACCTGGTAGACATCGCGCGAACGCACGGGATCGCAGCTGACCGGGGAATCGTCATCGAGCATGCTGTCGATCATAGACCAGGCCTCGGCCTCATCCATGGCGTTAGCCGCGCGCGCGATGGTGGGAACGCCATCGTCGGCGTGGCGGCGCTGGAACGCACCGGTCAGGCCGGAGAGAAATGCGGAAGAAGGCTGTGTGGCATTGGCCTGATCGGCCGGGACCGCAGGCTGAGGCGCCGACCCCTGCTGCTGCGCGGGAATCGAGGCGGTCTTGAACTCGTTGTGGGTCCGGCCAAACTGAGCGGCGCCGCCCACGGCATCGGGCTCAAACAGGCGGCCATCATGCTCAGAGCGATACTCGGAGATGCCCAGCGAGGCTGCGTAGATGCCCACGCCCGCCACCGCACCAACGGCGAAGGGAACCGCGCCCGCGACAACCGTCTCGTTGACCGACGAGAACGGCAACGTCGCGGCATACATCACCACGGGGGCGGCAAGGCCGATCCCGCAGGAAAGTCCAGCAAGGACTGCTCGTTGTGTTGCATCAGAAGAAGCCATGAGCTCTCCCCATCTTCCAGCACCCAAATCGCATCATTTAGTTGGCTGCGCGAGAGAAGATGAAGCGGGACATGCGTCCCAAAGCAACGGTATATGGTTCGTTTCATCTGCGTTTTCCGTCGCGAAGCTTAAAAGTTATTATGCGAAACCGACCCTCCGATTGCAAGCGATGAGGCCGGATTATGGCTCGAAAACTGCTGCTTGTCGGTCATAAGGTCAGAAAATATTGCCGAGTGGCGCCGTAAAGAAAGGGCCGGGGCATAAACCCCGGCCCGATTGCCCGTTCTTATGGCGATATAGCGTGCGGCTTTTGGTCTAAAACGTCTGCTCGTAGTCGCTGTGCTTTTTGGCCGAACGCACCAAGAACTCCTGATTGGTGTTGGTGCCCTTAAGGCCCTTAATAAACGACGCCGCCGCGCGCTCGGTGTTGTTCATGCCGGCGAGAATGCGACGCAGGCCGAAGACAAACGGGCGCATCTGCTCGTCGACCAGCAGGTCCTCGTTGCGCGTACCGGAGGCAACGGGGTCGATGGCCGGGAAGATGCGACGGTCGGCGAGGTCGCGGTCGAGCTTGAGTTCCATGTTGCCGGTGCCCTTGAACTCCTCAAAGATGACCTCGTCCATCTTGGAGCCGGTGTCGATAAGGGCGGAGGCGAGGATGGTGAGCGAGCCTCCATTTTCGATATTGCGGGCTGCACCCAGGAAACGCTTGGGCGGATACAAGGCCGCCGAATCGACACCGCCCGAAAGGATGCGGCCCGAGGCGGGTGCCGCCAGATTGTAGGCGCGGGCAAGACGCGTGATGGAGTCGAGCACCACCACGACATCGCCGCCCAGCTCCACAATGCGCTTGGCACGCTCGATGACGAGCTCGGCCACGCGGGTGTGGTTGTCGGCGGGCATATCGAAGGTCGAGGCCACGACCTCGCCCTTAATGGAGCGCTGCATATCGGTGACCTCTTCGGGGCGCTCGTCGACGAGCAGGCAAATGAGGTGCACCTCGGGGTTGTTGATCGAGATGGACTGGCAGATCTTCTTAAGGATCGTTGTCTTGCCGGCCTTGGGCGGCGACACGATCAGGCCACGCTGGCCCTTGCCGATCGGCGACACGATATCGATGGCGCGACCGGTGATGGAATCCTTGCCGTGCTCCATGCGCAGCGGCTCGTTGGGATAGACCGGGGTAAGGTCGCCAAACTTGGGGCGGTTGCGGATCTGCTCGGGATCCATGCCGTTAACGGTCGTGATCTTGGCGAGGCCGGCTCGCTTGTCGCCGCCGCGCGAGGGGCGCAGCGAACCCTCGATGACATCACCCGTGCGCAGGCGTGCGGAGCGGATGAGGTAAGCGGGGACGAAGGCGTCTTCGTTGGACTTCATGTAACCGTGAGCATGGATGATGCCGGAGTTGTCCGGGCGAATCTGCAGGATGCCCTTAATGTCGCGGAAGCCCTCGGCCTTCGCGGCGGTCGTGTAGATCTCCTCGACAAGCTCGGCCTTCTTCTTGCCGGTCGTCTCGATCTCGAACTCTTTTGCCTTCTCGCGCAGCTCGGCTACCTTCATGGCCGCAAGCTCCTCGCGCGAAAGCGTGGGCTCGGTGGGGGCGGCGTTGCGCTCCTTGTTGCGCTGTTTGCGGTCGCGCTGACGGCTGCGGCGGTCGTTGTTGCGATCGTCCTTGCGGTCGTTGCGCTCGTCGTTGCGCTTGTGCTGACGGCGGCTGGGGCGGGCGCCCTCTTCGGTCTCGGTGCCTTCGGCAGCCGCGGCTGCGGTTGCATCGGAGCCGGACGGAGCCTCGCCCTCTGCCTTGGCGTCGGCGTTGGCATGGTTGCTGGGTTCGGCGTCGCCCTGCTGCTCGGCACCCTTGGCCCTCGCGGACTTCTTGCGCGTGCGCTTGGGCTTCTCAGTTGCCGGCTGGTCGACGTTCTCGGCCTCGGAAGCGGCATCGGCGGTTGCCTCGGAGGACTTGTCGTCGACGGGCTTGGCCTCAGCCTTGACCTTCGCCTTCGTCGAGCGCTTTGCCGCGGTGCGACGGCTGCGGCCGGGACGGACATCGGCGGGCTCGGCATCGGCAGATGCGGGAGCCTCGGTGGACGGAGCGTCCTGGACCGGGGCATCGGCCGTGGCCGTAGGCTCGGCCGTCACCGCTGCGCCCTGGGCAGCAGCTGCTGCGGCAGCGGCTTTCTCGGCCTCAACATACGCCTTGGGCTTGCGGCCGCGACGATGCGGGCGCAGAGCCGGATTAACGACGGGAACCTCGTTGACCTCAGCGTGCACGACGGGCTCAGCGGAGGAAGCGCCCTCCGCTGCAGCAGAACGAGCCGGAGCTTCAGCGACCTCAGGAGTCAGCTGCTCGGCGGGCTGCTGCGTCTTGGCTGCCGCACGGCGCCGCGTGCGCGGTGCCGGCTTCTCGGCCGACTGTTCGGCAGCAGGAGCCTCGGGGGCGACCGACGCAGCGAACTCAGTCAATGCCGCGGCCTCGCGCTCGGCAGCGCGACGGCGGGCACGCACAACCTGGGCCTCGCTAATCTGCGCCAGTGCACGGGCCTGCGCGACCTCATCGGAAATGGGGGCCGAAGCATCGGTGGCAACGGGGCGCTTCGCGCGCGTGGTGCGCGTCGTACGACGCTTGGGCTTTTCGGCATCCTCGCCGTCCGCAGCAGGCTTGGCCAAACGACGCGTGCGCTTAGGCTTAGCGGGAGCAGCCTCCTCGCTAGCAACAGGCGTGGTGGGCGTGGCGGCCTTAGGCGCCTCGGGAGCCGAGACCTGCGACGGCGCGGGTACCACGGCCTGGTCCGACGTAAGCGGTGCAGCGGGAGCCGTTTGCGTCGTCGTTATTTCGTTTTCTTGTTGTTGATCAGACACAGTGTTTGCTCAACTTTCTTTTCAAGCCCTGCGATCACATGCTCCCTGCATATACCTTCAGGGCGGCTAAACAGTCTAGCTCCGTCCAAAAAGCGACGGGCATCATTGATCTGTATCGAGATGATTGCGTCAAATACGCAGCGTTAGTGTAACACAACCGCTGCCACCTGCAACTTAGTCATCGGGGACGTTCATAAACGACTAGTCAAAAGGGACACTCTTTACAAAGTTCCGGCGTACACCATCGCCACATCATAAGCTGCGGTGAAATAGTTCCCAAATCCCGGCCGACACCTCTATAGCAGGAACCATTCCACCGCAACTCACAAGAAGAAGGCAGATCAAGCCTCAAGCGTCGAGAAAACGGTACAGCTAAGGGGCAAGGGCATCGGTCCCAAGATCAACACGCCACGAATCACGCCCATCTACTACGTTTGCCCCCGCACCCTGACCGTGCTCATTATTTTTCGAAAGTCGCAGGCCTGCTACCTGCGGTTTTAATATTGCGATTTTCTGCGTGGTCCGGGGAACGCACTTAAACGTAGTAGATGTCCCCGATTCTTGGCAGAAGGTGTTCCGCCGTTCCTCCACGGGACAACAATGATCCGTTTTCCTCCGTCCCCAAAGGGTCATTTTCAAAACCATGACGGTTTACTACGATGAATCGCTCAACCACGACCGCGCAAATACCTGAAAAAATAAAACCCCAGCTAGATGGCTTGCACTTTTCAGTGAAAAGCCCGCGTGGTTGTAATCCCTCGATTCATCGTAGTAAACCGGTATGGTTGTGGTTTAGTAACATTTCCCAACACACCAAAAAGCATCGCCAAACGCAAAAAGCCCGACCTCCGCATAGGAGATCGGGCTTAGAAGGCTCAGTTGAACCGAACCAACGCAGTCAAACGACCAGCGCTTACATCTGCTCGGGGGCAGAAACGCCAACGAGGGTAAGCACCAGGGCGAGCGTCACGCGGACGGCGTCGCAGGCGGCCAGACGGGCGCGCGAGAGCTCGGGGTCGACGGGACGGCCCTCGCTCGGCAGAACCTGGCAGGCGGCGTAGAAGCTGTGGAAGTCGCCGGCGAGCTCCTCGGCAAAGTGCGTCAGGCGGAACGGGGCGCGATCGCGAGCGCAGCTGGCAATCAGGTCGGTGAGCTCGTTGAGCTTACGCGACAGGGCGAGCTCGGTCGGGTCGGTCAGCAGCGAGTAATCGACGTTCTCACCGATGGCCTTGGCGGCGACGGCCTTCATGCCCATCTCGTCAGCCTGCTCAGGCGTAACGTCAGCGGCGCGGCGCAGGATGGAGCACACGCGAGCGTGAGCGTACTGCACGTAGTACACCGGGTTGGAGTTGTCGCGCTTCTTGACGGCCTCGATGTCGAAGTCGACCATCTGGTTGGAGCTCTTGGAGATGAGCGTGTAGCGAGCGGCGTCGGAGCCGACCTCGTCGACGAGTTCCTGCAGGGTCACCATGGTGCCCTTGCGCTTGGACATACGGACGGGCTTGCCGTTGCGCAGCAGGTTGACGAGCTGGCCCAGCAGAACCTCAAACTTGCCGGGATAGCCAAGAGCGTCACAGACGCAGCGGACGCGCTCGATGTAGCCGTGGTGGTCGGCGCCCCAGATGTCGATGACGTGGTCGACGCGCTGGAACTTATCCCAGTGATAGGCAACATCGGAGGCGAAGTAGGTGTACTCGCCATCGGACTTGATCAGGACGCGGTCCTTGTCATCGCCCAGGTCGGTGGAACGGAACCACAGGGCGCCGTCCTTGGTGTAGAGGTAGCCCATCTTGTCGAGCTTCTCAAAAGCGCGGTCGACGGCGGAGGTGCCGGCGGTCTCGCCCTCGGTGTCCTTCACGTACAGAGAGCGCTCGGAGAACCAACGATCAAAGTCGCAGTTAACGGCGTGGCAAAGGTCGCGCATGTTGTCGACCATCTTTACGTAGCCGCGCTCGCGGAAGCTCTCCATGCGCTCCTGCGGATCGGCGTTGACCCACTTATCGCCGTCGGTGCGCCAGAACTCGGCAGCCTCGTCGATGATGTAGTCGCCGCCGTAGGAGTCCTTGCCCAGAGTCTCGGCAAAGTTGTCCTGATACGGATGGGTCTCGGGATGCTCGTCGCTCTCGTCGGCAACAAAGGCGTCGCGGTCGGCGATCAGAAGCTTGTGAGCCTCGTCGATATCCACGCCCTGCTTGGCGATGATGTCGGCAAGCTGCATATAGCGCGTGCTGATGGAGTTACCGAAGGTGTTCATCTGAGAGCCGTGGTCGTTGATGTAGAACTCACGCTGGATGTCGTAACCGGCGTGGTCCATCACACGGCAAAGGGAGTCGCCCAGAGCGGCCCAGCGGCCATGACCGATGTGCATGGGGCCGACGGGGTTGGCGGAGACGAACTCGACCTGAGTCTTCAGGCCGCCACCGACGTTGGACTTAGCGAAGTCCATACCCTTCTCGCGGGCCTCGCCAAAGATGGCGTTCTTGACGGCGACGGAGAGGTAGAAGTTGATGAAGCCAGGACCGGCGATCTCGACCTTCTCGATTGCGGGGTCCTTGGGCATATGGGCGACGACGGCCTCGGCGATCTTGCGCGGGGCGCAGTGAGCCAGCTTGGCGGACTTCAGGGCCATGGTGGAGGTCCACTCGCCATGAGAAGTATCAGCCGGTCGCTCGATAGCGCAATCGTCAAGTTCAAATGCGGAAAGGTCGCCGGCCTCCTGGGCCGCAGCAAGCGCAGCGCGTACCAGCTCTTCAATCTTCTCGGGCATAGATCCTCCTTGTGTTAAAGCCCCCGAGCTCTTGGTCACTCGTAGGGCAAAAGCCAGAGTTTGTAGCACTCTATCACAAGCGGTAACTACTGTCGCAGGGTAAAGCTAATAGATATTGCATATGCACAAAAATGACTACCGCTCTTGCGCGGCGGTACAAAGTTGGCGGTTTGCCTGCTGTTTATACACGTTCTAGAAATGCATAAACGTATGAATAAGCCGTTCTATTTATCGAATACTCTTACCTATCGGAGTTGTGTGCTTTTCCTGCATAAAGTGATGGTTTGCGCACGTCAGCGTGGTATTCTTAACATACGTAAATTCGTATAAGTTGGAGGTAGCATGTTCTCAATCGGTCAACACGTCATTCATCCGGGTCAAGGAGTCTGCACCGTCGTCGGCTTTAGGGACGACACACCGCAGCCCATGTTGTTGCTCGAGACCAAACAGGGACATGCGCAGACGATTCTCATGTACCCCGTGGCGCAGGCCGACCGTCTGCATGCCGCTATCTCCCAGCAAGATGCAGAGCACCTGCTGAGCCACTACGATGAGCTGGAGTGCGACACCTTTACCGAGCGCAATAGCTCGCTCGAGGAGACGCACTTTAAGCAGCAGCTCAAGCTGGGCGCGCCCGAGACGGTTCGCGTGGCAAAAACCATGATGCACCGTATTCGCCAGGCCGAGGAAGCAGATAAAAAGCCCAGCTCCTACTACATGCGCGTACTCAAGGAAGCCAAGCGCCGCTCCATCGAGGAGTTCGCCGTGGCCCTGGGCGTCACCGAAGAGGCCGCCGAAGCCCGCCTAGCCCAAGCCGCCCTCAACTAACCTGCCCACGCCAAAACCACCACAAAGGGGACAGGCACCTTTGTGGTGGTTTTTTCGCTCTAGTCGTTCTAGTAGTATTCATTCTTAGCGATACCTACGAGCACAAGGAGTCTTTTATGGCAGAGCTGCTTTCCGCCGGAATCACCCGCGACCGTGCGTTCGAATTGCTCAACGAGCACAACAAGGACCCGTTCCACATCACCCACGGCGAAACGGTCGAGGGCACCATGCGCTACTTTGCGCGCGAGTTCGACCCCGAGAACGAGGAGTTTTGGGGCATCGTCGGTCTGCTGCACGACCTGGATTGGGAGGAACATGAGGACGACCCCATGAACCACACTATCTATGCGGCCGAGATTCTTGAGGGCGAGGGCGCATCGCCTGAGCTCATCCGCGCCATCCAGACGCACACGTCCGATTTCAACTCTTCGCTGCCCAAGCCCGAGCTGCAGATGGAAAAGATCCTGTTTGCCTGCGACGAGCTCACCGGCCTGATCGGTGCTGCCGTGATCATGCGTCCGAGCAAAAGCGTCATGGACTTTACGACTAAGTCGCTCAAGAAAAAGTTCAAGGACAAGCGCTTTGCTGCCGGCTGCTCGCGCGACGTGATTTCGCAGGGCGCCGAGATGCTGGGCTGGGAGCTCCCCGAGCTCTTCGACCGCACCATCGCAGCAATGCAGTCCTTCGCCCCCGACCGCGACACCTTCCAGGCCTAACATTAAAACCACCACAAAGGGGACAGGCACCTTTGTGGTGGTTTTTCGTTTGCGAGAGGTTTAGGGGCGAACCTGACCGGTGCCGCGGAGCTTGTATTTGTAGGTGGTGAGGGCCTCGGCGGCGAAGGGTCCGCGGGCGTGGAGCTTTTGGGTCGAGATGCCGATCTCGGCGCCCAGGCCAAACTCGCCGCCGTCGGTAAAGCGCGTACTGGCGTTGGCGTACACGGCCGAGGCATCGACCGCATCCAGGAAGCGCTCGCAGGCATCCTCGTCCTCGGCGATAATGGCCTCGGAATGCATGGTGCCGTAGCGGTTGATGTGCGCGATGGCCTCGCCCTCGTTCGCCACGACTTTCACGCTCATCTCGAGCGCCAGATACTCGCGGCCCCAGTCCTCCTCAGTTGCGGCAACAAAGTCATCACCCTCGGCAAGATCGGCATCGGCGCATGCGGCGCACGTGGCATCGTCACCGTGAATCAGTACACCGTGGTCGTGCAACACGGCCACGACCGCCGGCAAAAACGAATCTGCCACGGCGCGATCGACCAGCAGCGACTCGGCGGCATTGCACACGCCTACGCGCTGGGTCTTGGCATTAACGATAATGTTGAGCGCCTTATCAAAGTCGGCGGACTCATGCACGTAGATGTGGCAGTTGCCCGTGCCCGTCTCGATCACCGGCACAAGCGACTCGCGCACGCAGCGCTGGATCAGGCCTGCACCGCCGCGCGGAATGAGTACGTCGACAATGCCGCGGAGCTTCATGAGCTCGCCGGTGGCCTCGCGGTCGGTGGACTCGATCATCGACACGGCCTCGCGCGGGAAGCCCTTGGCCTCGAGCGCATCGGCCAGCAGCTCGGCGATCATGGCACACGAGTGATAGGCCAGCGAGCCGCCGCGAAGAATGCAGGCGTTGCCGGTGCGGATGCAGATGCCCGCGGCGTCGGCCGTCACGTTGGGGCGCGCCTCATACACCATGGCGACCAGGCCCAACGGCACGCTCACGCGGGTGAGGTCCACGCCGCTTGCAAGCACACGGTGGTCGAGCATGCGGCCCACGGGATCGGGCAGCTCGGCGAGCTTTTCCAGTCCGGCGGCCATGCCCTCGACGCGCTCGGGCGTCAGCAGCAGGCGATCGAGCAGTCCGGCCGAGGTGCCCGCATCGCGCGCGGCGGACATATCGAGCTCGTTGGCGGCGACGATGGAGTCGACACCGTTGCGCAGTGCTGCGGCCATGGCGCGCACGGCTTCCTGGCGCTGCTCGTTGCTCGCCGTGGCAAGCGAGGCCGACGCTGCCTTGGCGGCAACGGCAAGATCATGGACATACGTGGCTATATCGACCGACATAGGCGGCCCTTTCTCCTAGAAGTTTGCAACCATGGTAGCCGATTTGCGCATGGCCTCGCCCGCGGCGGTAGAATTGGTCAACCCGAAACACCGCAACGAATGGAAGCATCACATGGCGCTCATCACTTCGTACCACGTCCCCGGCCTGTATGTTGAGGACCACAGCATCGATGTCCCTCTCGACTGGCGCGGCCTTGAGCCAATGCTTTTGGCCGTCGGCAGCACCATGCGCCGCGGCGCCATGCCGGCGCCCATCGCTGGCGCGCCCGAGAGCATCAAACTCTTCTACCGCGTGGTTTGCGCGCCCGACCGCATCAACGACGACCTACCGCTCCTCCTCTTTTTGCAGGGCGGCCCCGGCGGCGAGAGCCCGCGTCCGCTGTCGCCCACAAGCGATGGCTGGATCGAGGAGGCCGTTAAGCATTTCCGCGTCGTGCTGCCCGACCAGCGTGGCACCGGGCGCAGCAGCTGCGTGGACGGGCGCACGATTGCTGCCTTGGGCGATCGCGCCGAGGCAGCAGGAGCCGATGCGGCCCGCTCGCAGGCGGACTTCCTCAAGCGCCACCTCGCCAGCTCCATCGTGCGCGACTTTGAGTACCTGCGCCTGGTGGGCTTTGGCGGCAAGCCCTGGGTCACACTCGGGCAGAGCTACGGCGGCTTTTTGACGTTGAGCTATCTGTCGCTCTTCCCCGAGGGCGTGGCGGCAAGCTTTACCTGTGGCGGCATTCCGCACGTGCCGGCGAGCGCCAGCGAGGTCTACGCACACACCTTCCCGCGCATGGCGGCCAAGACTCAGCAGTATTACGACCGCTACCCCGCCGACGTCGAGCGCGTGGCGGCCCTGGCAGATGCCCTCGAGGAGCAAAAGCCCGTGCTGCCCGACGGCTCGCCGATGACGGTCGAGCGCCTGCAGCTCATGGGCAGCGACTTTGGCATGAAGCCGAGCTTTGAGCGCATGCACTGGATTATCGATCACGCGTTTGTTGATGGCGATGGTACGCTGAGCTGCGGCTCCTCGGTATCCGACAGCTTTTTGATGCGCGCCTTCGAGCGCACCAACACGCGTACAAACCCGCTGTACTGGACGCTGCAGGAGTTCATCTACGCCGATGGCGACACCATGCCCATCCGCTGGGCCGCGGCAGAAGAGAAGGCGCATCGCGCCGAGTTCGACACGTTCGCGCGCCCGCTCATGTTTACCGGCGAGGCCATGTTCCCGTGGATGTTTGAGCAGATGCCCGAGCTCAAGCCCTTCAAGCCCGCGATGGATCTGTTGATGGAAGACACCAGCTGGGACAAGATCTACGACCCGCAGCGCCTAGCATGCAACGAAGTGCCACTCCAGGCCGCGGTGTATTTCGACGACATGTACGTGGACTCGGGCTTGCAGCTCGACACGCTCAGCCGCGTGGGCAACTCACATGCCTGGGTGACCAACGAGTTTGAGCACGACGGCCTGCACGGCAGTGTGGTATTCAAGCACCTCTTCGACGAAGCCCTCAACCGCGGAGACCTGCGCCGAATCTTCTAGCAAAGGAGTGCCCCCACCTGCCGGCACAAAAGGAACATCCCCAAGTGCCGGCAACGACAATGCCTCAGGTAGAGTACGGAAAGCGAAAACGCCCCTAAGAGAGCAAGGTGACGTGAAAGAGGAGGGCATTGACCTTTTGGTCATGCCCGACGATTGAACGTCAGATTGCCGCTTAGGGGCGTTTGCAGCGTCAATTGGTTTGGCATAGACCTGATGGTCATGCCTCGCCTTTTGAATGACAAATTGTCGCTCTGGGCGGCGCGCAGCGTCGACCCGTTATGCGAAGACGATCAGATTATCTCGATGGATCGCAGGCTTCTCGGCCAGGTCTGCCAGCAGGCGGTTGCCGGCAATCTGGTCCTGGCGGCGTCCTGCTGCAAGTTCCAGCACGTCCGAATCGGCCTCGGCGATACCGCGGGCGACAACCATGCCGCTCGAATCGCACACGTCGAGCACATCGCCCTCGGCAAACGCACCATCGACCTCGCGAATACCCACCGCAAGCAAGGAAGAACCACGGTTGACCAGCGCCTTCGCAGCACCATCATCGACCGTCACCGAGCCATGCGCCTTGTCACCCAGCGCGATCCACAGCTTGCGGGGCGCAATGTCCAGGCGCTCAGCCGGCGGATCGAACAGCGTACCCACGCTCTCGCCGCGGGCCAGGCGCACGAGCGCATCGGGCTCCTCGCCCGAGCAAATCACGCTCTGAATGCCCGCCGTCATCAGGATACGGCTCGCGCGGATCTTGGTAATCATGCCGCCCGTGCCCACCGATGTGGAAGAATCGCCCGCCGAGGCGATAATCTTGGCATCGATCTTATGCACGACCGGGACAAACTCGGCTGTGGGGTCCTCATGCGGATTGGCGGTATAGAGGCCATCGATGTCCGAGAGCGTCACGCACAGATCGGCAGAAACCAGGCAGCTCACAAGCGCCGCCAGCGTGTCGTTGTCGCCAAACTTAATCTCATCGACGGTAACGGTGTCGTTCTCGTTGACGACCGGCACCACGCCAAGCTCCACCAGACGCAGCAGGGCGTCGCGCGCGTGCAGGTAGGACGTGCGGCGGGCCGTATCGTGGCGCGTGAGCAGCACGAGCGAGGTGAGCAGGTCGCGCGCATGAAACTCCTCGTCGTAGGCCGACGAGATGATGCACTGACCGGCAGAGGCGCAGGCCTGCAGGCTCGGCAGGTCGCCGACCGGCTTGCGGTCGAAGCCCAGCACGGGATAGCCACAGGCGATAGCGCCCGAGCTCACCACGACCAGGCGCCAGCCGAGCTCGCGCAGGGCTGCGGCCTGATCGGCAAGCCCGCCGATAAAGGCGCGGTTGACCTTGCCGTCGGCGCCCACCACCGTGGACGAACCGATCTTTACCACCATCGTTTTATAAGAAGTCGTCATACGTCAGACCAATCAACTGTTCAGCGAACGGGCGAGCTAGCGGCCAAGGGAGCGCGATTCGCCCCTACCGCCCAAGTCCATTAGTGAGCCCAGGGAAAGGCGGAAGCCGCGGCCATGTTCTTGCGCACGAGCTCGTCGCGCACCTGTGCCAGGCCCTGCTCCATGCCCACCACATAGGTCTGCGGGTACAGGAAGCGCTTGTAGACCGGATCAAGATGGTCAAGCGCCCAGGTGCAACGCTCTCGTGCGTCCTCAATGCTCTCGCGCGGGGCAACGGCGCTGCCATTGCGCACGATCGGCGCCAGCAGCTCGCGATACTCAAGCTCGGACACATCGGTCACCAGAGCGGCATCGTTCACGGCCACGAGGGTATTGCCGCGCGCGGCGCCCTCCCCCGCCAGATGGTCCTCGTCATAGATCATGTCGCAGATCGGGCCGCCAAAGCCGTCGTAATAGCGGCGCACGCGCTGCACGCCCGGGATCGTGCGCTTGTAGGGCTGCTCGGAGAGCTTAACCACCGGCGTCCACGGGTCCGTCTCGCTCGCACGGCGGGCGGAAAGCTTGTACACGCCGCCCAGCGCCGGCTGGTCATAGCAGGTCGCGAGCTTGGTGCCCACGCCAAAGCTATCGATAGGCGCACCCTGGTCGAGCAGTGACTGAATCGTGTACTCGTCAAGATCGTTGGAAACCGAGATCCCCACATAGGGCAGGCCCTCGGCATCAAAACGGCCGCGCACATACTTGGAGAGCTTGGCGAGGTCGCCCGAGTCAATGCGAATAGCCGACAGGCGCTCGCCCACCGCCTCCATCTCCTTGGCAACCGTAATGGCATGCTCGCAGCCCTCGCGCACATCGTAGGTGTCGATGAGCAGCGTACAGTTCTTGGGGCTCGACTTGGCAAAGGCGCGGAAGGCCTCGAGCTCGGAATCGAAGCTCATCACCCAGCTGTGCGCATGCGTGCCAAAGACGGGAATACCGTAGCGGCGCCCGGCGAGTACATTGGACGTAGAGGAGCAGCCGGCAACGTAGCTCGCGCGCGCGACGGCCAGGCCGCCATCGGGACCCTGGGCGCGGCGCAGGCCAAACTCGGCCACGGGACGGCCGTCCGCCGCCAACACCACGCGCGCCGTCTTGGTGGCGACAAGTGTCTGGAAGCCGACGATGTTGAGCAGCGCCGTCTCGAGCAGCTGGCACTCCAACGCGGGGCCGGTGACGCGCACCATGGGCTCGCGCGGAAAGACGAGCTCGCCCTCGGGGACGGCGTCGATGTTTACATGCGCACGAAAATCGCGCAGGTAGTCGAGGAATCCAGACTTGAACATCGCGCCGCCGGCCGGGGCCTGGAGCGAGGCGAGGTAGTCGATGTCCTCGGGCGTAAAGCGCAGGTTCTCGACCAGCTCGGGCAGCTCGGCGGTACCGCACATGACGGCGTAGGCGCTACCAAAGGGATGGTCGCGGTAAAACGCGGTAAAACAACCCTGCTCGTTGGCCTTGCCGCTCTCCCACAGGCCCTGGGCCATAGTGAGCTCGTACAGATCGGTGAGCATTGCAATGTCGGTGGGATGCGAGATGTCGGTCAAAGCCATGGGGCGACCTTTCGGATGCGTGGTACAGAATTTGAGGGTTGGACGAGGCGGACGTGCGGGCATGGAGCCCGGCGCGAACAGGTTAGTGCAGGCCCATGCTGCCGGTGATCGTGTAGACCATAAAGACGATAAACGCGATGAGGGCGAGCACGATGATGATTTTTTGAGCCGGAGCCATGCCGGGAATCTCGCCCTCGGCTGTAGGCTCCTTGGAGGTGACCATGCGCTGGGCAAAGGTCATCTCGTCACGACTCGGCTTGGGCTCGGCGGGCTTGGGATGAGCCACCTTTTTAGGTTGAGGTTTGGGTGCGGCAGGCGCAGGCTTCGCAGTGGCGGGCTTGGGCGCGGGCGCGGGCTTGCGCTCGGATGCGGCCCTCGTGGCGGCTTCCTCGGCCTTTGCGCGCTCGGCACGCAGGGCAGCCAGCTCCTCACGCTCGCGACGAGCCTCTTCCTGAGCCTCGCGGCGGGCCTTCTCGGCGCGGAGCTCTTCCAACTCGGCGCGCTCCTCGTCAGACAATGGTTGGGACTCAAGCTCGGCCATGGTACCGCCCTTTCTTTTTAAAAAAAGCCGCCGACACAATGTCAGCGGCTTATCAAATCCAAGGGTGGAGACGAAGGGAGTCGAACCCTCGGCCTCTGCCATGCGACGGCAGCGCTCTCCCAACTGAGCTACGTCCCCAGGACAAGTTGATATTTTACCTACGGCTCGCCAACTGTCAACGCCCAATAACCAGTCTTTTTGGGATGATTTTTCTGGGCCTTGATTCTCATCTTCATTGCAACAGACTCAGGACTCAGCGCAACGCGTTGCGCTGAGTCCTGAGGCGCGAATCC
>UQKU01000035.1 GCA_900541675.1 uncultured Collinsella sp.
TCCTTCGACGTTAATTGAAGGGTACCGCCTCGCGGTGACATCGTTTTTATGTCAACCTTGGTCTAACAGAGCCAAAAGAATTGCAGGCGTGTACATTGCACCGCCGAAACGTTGTATCTTTTGCATCATGACGGGGAATCCCCCTCTCTTCATTCGGAGCGGCTGCGGTTTTGGCTTCACTCGAGACCGCAGACGCGCCGTTTGCGTGTACCTCGTGCAATAGGACGGGTGGGCCCGTGTCCCCGACTTCTTGCGCTTCTTTTTTTATCATATCACTTATCTAGACAAGTTAATACGGTTTCTATGTTCGGTCAGCGGTCGATAATTGACGGTGAACGGTTTATTTCAAATAATTTACCTGTTATTGCCTGTTTGTCGTAATTCTTTAAAACCAAAAAATTTATCAACTTGTCTAGATATGCTTGTATAAGGATGTTTACATACCTATACTTCGATACAACATTCACCGCCACGTTAAGGAGTCACCATGAAAAGTGCGGTCTTCTATGGAAAGCACGACCTCAGAGTCGAGGAATCGGCAAAGCCGGCCGTGGGCAGGCGCGACGTTCTGATCAACGTCAAAGCTTGCGGCGTCTGCGGTACCGACGTTCATATCTATGAAGGCGACAAGGGTGCAGCCGACGTTACCCCGCCCACGATCCTTGGTCATGAGTTTGCGGGCGTTGTCGAGGCCGTGGGCAGCGACGTCGCTGGCTTTAAACCGGGCGATCGCGTGTGCATCGACCCAAACCATCCCTGCGGCTGCTGCGAACCCTGCCGCGACGGAATCAACCACTACTGCGAGCATATGACCGGTTACGGCACCACCGTTAACGGCGGCTTTGCCGAGTACTGCTCCGTCGATATGCAGCAAGTCTACAAGTTGGGCGATCACACCAGCTTTGAGCAGGGTGCTATGACCGAGCCCGTCTCCTGCTGCCTGCACGGCATTGATATGTGCAACATCAAGCCCGGCAGCACAGTTGTCGTTATCGGCGGTGGCATGATCGGTCTGCTCATGATGCAGCTTGCCAAAAACGCCGGCGCCACCAAGGTCGTCTTGCTCGAGCCCGTCGAGGGCAAGCGCGAGGTTGCGCTCAAACTCGGCGCCGACCTGGCAATTGATTCCATCCACGAGGACGTCCCGGCCCGCCTGAAGCAGGAGGGCGTCGGCAACGTCGATGTCGTTATCGAGTGTGTTGGCAAGCCCGTCACCATCGAGCAGGCCATCCAGATCGCCGGCCACAAGGCTACGGTCATGATGTTCGGCCTCACCAAGCCCGATGAGACAATCACCGTCAAGCCCTTCGAGGTCTTCCAGAAGGAGCTTGTGCTTACCTCGTCCTACATCAACCCTTATACGCAGCGTCGCGCGCTCGAGCTCATCGACTCTGGCAGGCTCGACGTATCCTCGATGGTCGCCAAGGTGGCTTCCCTCGACGAACTCGGCGCCATCCTGTCAGACCCAGCTCTGCGTGCCATGGGTAAATATATAATCGACCCCAGCAAGTAAATCGATTGACACCTGCGCGGACGGCCCTCATCCGTCGTTCACGCACCCAGCTCTAGGAGACCGTCATGGCGCGAGCCATCTTCCAAACTATTTATGACAACGTGAAGCAGTCGATTGACGACGGCACATACGCCTATCAGAGCTATCTGCCTTCGGAGACTGAGCTCACGCAGCTGTTTGACTGTTCGCGCATGACGGTCCGTCGCGCCATCTCGATGCTTGCGGCAGATGGTTACGTGCTCCCCCAGCAAGGCAAAGGCATGCGCGTCATTCGCAACATCAGTGACGAGAAGAGTCGTGGTGGCGGCGGACTCGAGACCTTTAAGGAAATCGCGGTCAACCGAGGCTTTGAGCTCAAGACTGTCACCACCGTCTTTGAGCTCCTCATCTGCAGCAAGGCGCTCTCCAAGATTACCGGGTTTCCCGAAGGCTGTGAGCTCACACGCGCCAAACGCATCCGTTATGCAGACGGACAAGCCGTGTGCTCCGACGACTCCTATTACCTAAGCTCACAGGTACCGGGGCTGACACCCGAGATTGTCAACGACTCGATCTATCGTTACCTCGAAGAAGACCTTGGCATTAAGATTGCCACGGGCAAACGCGATGTAACGATCGAGCATCCCACGCCCGAGGATACGCGCGTGCTCGATCTCGACGACTTTAACGCACTCGCCGTTATACGCGGACAGACCTACAACGCCGACGGTATCCTTATGGAATACACCGAGACCAAACAGGTTCCCGGGTTCTTTTTGCTCCATGAAACCGTGACGCGCAACGGTACCGGTCGAACCGGCCACCAAAGCAGCATGAACTAACCATTTATTAGTTGCGGTGGAATAGTTCCTAGAATGGCCAGCTTAAGGGCAAAACAGGAACTATTCCACCGCAACTTTTTTGGCCGGCGGGGCAGTACCTGTCCCACCGGCCATCATTTACGCTCTTTTAGCTAGTCCGCGAGCTTCTCCACCTGGTCGAGCATCTTGTCGAGCTTGGCCTTTGCCTCGGCCTTGACCTTCATCGCCTCTTCGTGGGCCTTGGCCTTCTGGGCAGCCTTTTCCTCGGCCTCGGGATCGACGACAACCAGATTGGAGGCGTCGTGCTCGACCAGCTTGAGCGCATGCTCGGGACAAACCTTGACACAGGCGCCACAGCCTAAACAATACGTGGACTCCAACGCAAAGCGGCCGCTTCCCACCAAATCGCAGGCGGACGTGGGGCACGCGTTAACGCACTCGCCACACGACGTGCACTTGTCAAAATCGCACTCCGGCGTGCTCACCTGCATGTTCTGGGCAAGCTCGGGATGGTTCTGCAGTGTCGAGAGCACCAGCTGCCGCCCGTGCGTGAGCGAACGGCGACGCTTGGTCGTCGTGGTGCCGCACATGGTGTTGAGCGTGCGCTCCAGCTGGGTAATCTGATGACGATGGGCTTTGAGCTTCTGCGTCACCGAGGCCAGCGCCGCCGTCGCCGGGTTGAGCTTGGTCACTGTCAGGCCCGTCGTGCGGGCGATCTTTTCCATGTACTCCTTGCGTTCGTACTCGCGAAGCTTATGGCACTTGAGGCTCTTGGGGTCGACCTCCAGGCCCAAACCCGTGCCAGACCACTCCTCGGCCTTCGCAATCGCCTCGCCCAGAATGTCCTCACCGCCGGTGTTGCGGCATTTATCGCACACACCCAACGGCAGGTACACACTCACGTTGGGATAGTCCGCCAGTACCGAGAACCAGGTCTCGGCCGTAATATCGCCCACACAGGCGACGACGACCTCGTTTTCGCGCGGCATGCGCTTGAGGGCGCGCGTGCAGGTAACGTAGGCGGTCTCGTGGCTCGTAGCTGCCGAGACGATATCGTCATACAGGTTTTTGGGCGCCAGGCGCGGCGAGATGATCGCCTCGGTCGGACAGGCAGCGGCGCACAGGCCGCACTTGCGACAGGAGTCGAGGATCTCGATGGCGTCTTCCTCGACCTCGATAGCGTTGACCGGGCACACGTCCATGCACGCGGTGCAGCCGCTCTTTTCGTTTTTGCAGGTCAGGCACGGAATGGTATTGCCGCGCGGGCGCTCCTTGTAGTCGGCAGGATTCCACTGCGACGCCGATGGATCGAGTGCATCGCTCACGCCGCCAAGCGGGTTTTTAAGAAAGTCGAAACCCTTGCTGATCTCGATAATGTCATCAAACAGATCGTGTTCCTGCGCCATGCGCGGCCCCTCCCTGAGCAGTGCAAACAAGCAAGAGATAATGATACGCTATCGGCCCACGCCTCGGGCAAATTACACGCGGAGCACCTTTGAGGCAAATAGTCTATGGCCTATCGCCGCCTCGATTGCACAAGGTCAATCAAGCGCCAAGCTATGCCTCGCACATGAGCTGCACGAGCTTTTGTTTGGTCACCTTGGCCTGCTCGTTGGCCATATTACGCTCGTTTCTAAAGACCGCATTTGCAACACCCTGCAGATCGGCATCGGAAATCTCGCCAAGGCCCAGCTCCTCGAGCGTGGTCGGCAGACCGACGCGCTGGCAAAACTCGAGCACCTGATTAAGCTCGGGCGCACGCTCCAGGCGTAGCTGCACCACCAGACCAAATGCCACGGCCTCGCCATGCATGGCCTTGCACTCGGGCAGGATCGTCAGACCGTTGGCGACGGCATGCGCCAACGCCAAGCCACCGCTCTCAAAGCCGACGCCCGAGAGCAGAATATTGCACTCGATCAGGCGCTCAACCGCCGGCGATGTACGGCCCTTTTTGAGGTCGCGCTTGGCAGCGACGCCGCACTCTATGAGCGTGTCATAGCAGGCGCGAGCCGCAGCCAGAGCCAAGTGCCCCGGCGCGCCGCCGTGCTCGTTGGCGCCCCGCGCCGCGGCGCACGAACGCGCCTCGAAGTACGTTGCCAGCGCGTCGCCCATACCAGCGACCGTCATACGCAGCGGGGCCGCCGCGACCACGTTGGTATCGACCACGACCAGGTCTGGATTCTTCTCGAGCATCAGATAGCGGTCGAACGACCCATCCTCGTGATACAGCACCGAAATCGCGCTGCACGGACCATCCATCGAGGCTGCCGTGGGGCATACGCACAACGGCAGCTCGGCATAAAACGCAACGGCCTTTGCGATATCGAGCATCTTGCCACCGCCAATACCCACCACCATGTCGCAATACTCAGCCTGGGCTTCCTTAGCCATTTTTACAACGGCCTCTTCCGTACACGGACCGTCATAAATCTTAAAGAACGGCTCGCTTAGATCTTCATCCAGAAATCCATCGACGATCTGTCTGCACAGCCGATCCTCGGTGCCCTGGTCAAACAAGACATAGGCAGCGCAGCCCAACCATGACAGATACCTGCCCTGACGCGAAAGTTCGCCCGGCCCCTGAACATACCGGCCGGGACCTCCATAAACCACGGGAAGCGCCATACGAAAATCCGCCCTTTCATCAATAACAATTGGCGCAAAGCAACCCGACCCCTTTGCACCATAGCAAAAAGGGGCAAAGCCACCTGCTGGCTTTGCCCCTTCCTTAGCTTGATTTACTCATCCATGAGATAGTAGTGGCCCAGCGCGTCGGCACCCAGGATGGCGTTTGCGACCATCTCGGGCGTCACCTCAAACGGCATGTTGCACATGGTGTCATCGGGCGCGCAGGCGGCTTCGGCAACAATCATGGCCTGCTCGCGCGTAAGCTCGGCAACGCCAAGTTCCTTCATCGTAACCGGCAGGCCCAGCTCAATGCAGAAGCCCAAGACTTCCTCGAGTTTCTCAGTCGGAGCGTCCTCGAGTACCAGCTGGACGATGGTGCCGAAGGCGACCTTCTCGCCGTGGTACATGCCGTGGCACTCGGGCAGCATCGTCAAGCCATTGTGGATGGCATGAGCAGCAGCAAGGCCCGAGCTCTCAAAGCCAATGCCCGAAAGCAGCGTATTGGCCTCAATGATGTGCTCGACGGCAGGAGTGAGCGCACCCTTCTCCAGCGCGACCTTGGCCTTGACGCCATCGGCCATAAGCGTCTCGTAGCAGAGCTTGGCAAGCGCCAGGCCGGCCATACCACCCTTGCCGCCAGCGCAGGTGCCACCGTCGGCATCATGCGTCGCCTGGGCCTCAAAGTAGGTTGCGAGCGCATCGCCCATACCGGAAACCGTCAGGCGCACCGGGCTCGCCGCGATAACCGTCGTATCCATCAGGACGATATTGGGATTTGCCTTAAGGAAGAGGTACTTGTCGAACTGGCCGTCATCGGTATAGAGCACCGAAAGCGCCGAACACGGGGCATCGGTCGAAGCAATGGTGGGGCAAATGATAACCGGGGATTCCAGGTAATAGGCAACGGCCTTCGCGGTGTCGAGAATCTTGCCGCCACCGACGCCGACGATGATGTCGCAACCGTTGTCGCGAGCGAGCGCAACCAGGCGATCGACCTCGCCCTTGGAGCACTCGCCGTTAAAGTCCTCAAACAGCAGCTCGGCCTTAGCCTCGGCAAAACCGCCCTCGATCTTGGCACCGACACGCTTCTTGCCCGAAGGCGTCACGATGACGAGGGCCTTAGCACCGAGCGGCTCGACATAGGAACCGAGCTTGGCCAGCTCGTCCGGGCCCTGGATGTACTTGCTGGGGCTATTGAAAATTGCAGCCATAACTATCCCATTCTCTAAAATAAAAAAGAAAGGGGCTCCGTACAGATACGTGCGGAGCCCCTCGTTACGATAACAAGAGTCGATTAGAAATCGATGTCGGTGTCGTAGTAGCAGGCCTTGAGAATCTTCTCGAAGTCGGCAGCCTTGGTCTCACGCGGGTTCTCGGGCGTGCAGGCGTCGGTCTCGGCGTTCGCGGCGATCTCGGGAAGCTTGGCGAGGAACTCCTCCTCGGAGACCATCTGCGGGTTCTCGGCGTCGACCTTCACGCCACCATTCGCGTAATCCTTGATGGACTGCGGAATGTTGAGCTGGTCGTTGAGGTCGCGAATCTTCTGGACGAGCGCGGCGATGAGCTCCTCGTTGGTCTCGCCGGGAAGGTGCAGGATCTCCTTGGCCACGTAAGCATAACGCTCGGCAGCACGGGGATCCTTGGAGTTCCACTGGATGACCTTGCCCAGGTACATGGCGTTAGCAGCACCGTGGATGATGTGGCCGTTCTCGAAGGCAGCACCGGTCTTGTGAGCCATGGAGTGAACGATGCCGAGCAGGCCCGAGGAGAAGGCGATACCGGCGATGCACTGAGCCTCGTGCATGTGCTGACGGGCCTCATGGTCGCCAGCATAGGACTTGGGCAGCCACTCGACGATCTCGCGGATGCCGTGCAGAGCGTTGGCGTCGGTGAACATGGAAGCGCAGGTGGAAACGTAGGCCTCCATGCAGTGGGTCAGAGCGTCCATGCCGGTGTGAGCGCACAGCTTGGCGGGCATGGGGTAGGTGAGCTCGGGGTCGACGATGGCGACATCAGGGGTGATGTTGAAGTCGGCCAGCGGGTACTTGATGCCCTTGGCGTAGTCGGTAATGACGGAGAAGGCAGTGACCTCGGTAGCGGTACCGGAGGTAGAGGAGATGGCGCAGAAGTGAGCCTTCTGACGCAGCTCGGGGAAGCTGAACGGCTGGATGATGTTATCGAAGGACTCCTCGGGATACTCGTAGAAGACCCACATGGCCTTAGCGGCATCGATGGGCGAGCCGCCGCCGATGGCGATAATCCAGTCGGGCTCGAACTCGCGCATGGCCTCGGCGCCCTTCATGACCGTCTCGATGGACGGATCGGACTCGACGCCCTCGAACAGCTTGACCTCCATGCCGGCCTCTTTGAGGTCGGCCTCAACGTCCTGCAGGAACCCGCCGCGGCGCATAGAGCTGCCGCCAGAAACGATGATGGCCTTCTTGCCCTTGAGGTTCTTCACCTCGTGGCGAGCGCCCTCACCAAAGTACAGATCGCGAGGATTGGTAAAACGTCCCATACTGTGCCTCCTAAACAAGCCCCTCTTAGACTTGCGTATATAACGGAGCACCCGATTGGCTCCGTTAGGACCGTTTTGCGCGTTGCCGGCGATGACAATGCGCGATGTCTAAACGTCTCAACGCTCAGACAAACACTATTCTACCGTTCTGGTTGGTCAGTTATTCACCTAAAGCCGACAATGATGAAACGTTTTTTCTATCCCTGAAGACCCTTGTGGGGCATTCATACTCCCAAGCTGGGCAAACGTTTTATCAAGGTTGACCACATATCCCGGGCAGGACTGTGGCCCTCCAAAATGTGCCCCGTTCGCCGCCAAAAATCGACCGTTTGCGGCACCGTGATACCACTCAGTCGTCCAAGGTGCCGACATTTGTGCGACATCCGTCTTCGTGGTGCAAAGGTGCATGTCCAAGTGCGGCACCCCCGGTGTGCCACATGCGGGTAAACTAGAACCTTATATAGAGACATTTGAACCCTAACCGCAGCAAAGGAGGCCCCATGGCATTCGATCCCATTCAAGAGGATTGCCATCGCCTCGTTCTTGAGGCCTTGCGCCGCGACAATATCCCGCTCACCGACGGTGCCGCCGTAGAGCGTCTGATGGAACAATTCACCCGCAACCCCGCGCCGCTCATCGTGCACGACCGCGACCGCGCCGGGCACCTCATTGCCAAGGTGGTCGAGGCTGTCGACTACCGCATTCCCTTTATCCCTGACGATACCCAGGCAGAGCAAGAAGAGGCCGCTGCCGAGAACATGCTTCGCGAGGCAGCCGCGCTCGACCCCACCAACTGGGACGCCCAGCGCATGCTGACCGCCCTCACCGCCAACTCCAACGAGGAGTACGTACAGTATCTGGTGTCCAAGTGCGACGAGGTGGAGCACGATCTGGCGCTCAAGATCGCCTCGGCGCAGGACCCCTACGAGCGTGAGGCTGCAGGCGATCTGACCCGCCGTCCCTACCTGCGCTGGCTTGCCGCCTTGGCATCGCGCGCCTTCATTAGCGGCCGCTATCGCATGTCGCTCGAAGCCGCAAACCGCAGCCTGGACTTTGCGCCCAACGACCCCGCCGGCGTCCGCCATACTGCGATGCTTGCCATGGCAAAGCTCGAATACCCTGCCGAGGAGCTCAAACGCTTTCGCTCTGCCCACTCCGTGCCCTATCTTGCCAACACGCCGCTGCGCCGTCGTCCCAAGGACGCGGAGCGCGACTTGGACCCGTGGACGCTCATCGCGCTGATGAGCGCTGCCTGGCGCGAGCTGGACTACGAGGGTGCCGAGCGCTACTTGCGCATCCTTGCACGCTCGTGCCCGCACGCAGCCGAGGCGCTCTACTTCCAAACCGAGTTTCCCGATGGCGTCTATGCCCGCGTCAACGTGGGTGTGGGCTCCACCGACGAGCTTGTCCTTGCGCTATCCGAGGCAACGCCGGTACTGCAGGAGGGCTTGGGCGCCCCCGACAACGCCAGCTTTGCCGCCTGGGTCGCCACCAACGATATCGTGCGTTCCCAGATCGACGAGCGCATCCTGCGGGCGGCCGAGCAGGGCTTGCCGTTTAAGGGAGGAGACCTCTAATGGATCCGAGCGTCTACATCCCCGCCTACCTGGAGCGCGCCTACGTTGCGTCGCACCCCGAACTCACCGATGCAGCACGCGAGCTTGTCCATAACGACGTGAGCGTCAACCCTCATAAGTATGCGCAGACCGAGCATGCCCAGGCGCTGCTGTCCTATGCCGGCGTTCACCGCCACCTACTTGACGAACTCCATCGCATCGAAGACATGGGCAGCGACGAGGAGTTTGAGCAGACGCGCAACCACCTGTTCGACGATACGCGCGATGAGCTGCTCAAGATCGTCCGCGTCGACGCGCTGGCCGTCGATGCCCAGCTGCTCGCCATCATTTTGGCGGACACGCCCGTCGACGCCTGTCTGGGCGACCTGATGAAACTCGAGGCGACCACGACCGATTACCTGCAGCAAAGCGTGCCCGGGTTCGACATGGAGGCCCCGCACTACTGGGCCAACAAGGTGCTGGCAGACGGCGTGACGGCGGCCGATCTCACCGTAAGCGAGCCGGCTCTTATCGGGTGGCTCCACACGCTCGAGGCCATCTCGCAGCTGTGCATGGCGAGCGCTCGCTACCGTGCTGCCGCCAACTACGCCCGCCGCGTCCTTAAGGCGGAAGGCTATCCCACCCGAGCTGCAGGCACCGTGCTACTCGCCCTCGCTCGCCTAGAAGACGAGGACGGCTTTTTTGCCCTGGCCCACCAGCTCGAGGAGCAGATGGGGGCCGATGCCCTCGAGAACTCCCCCTGGTACCTGCTCGCCCGCACGATCTTGCTGTTCAAAACGAACAAGATGCGCCCGGCGACACGCGCGCTGCGTGAGTTTGCCAACCGCTGCGAGGGCGGCGCGTTCTTTTTGCTGAACCCCATGTATCAGACGCCGTACCTTCCCTGCCGGCCCGAACCGCACGACCCCTGGGACCTTTCGCATCAGGCAGTTTGGGAGGCCGACGGCATCATCTCGGATACTCCCGACTTTGCCCCCTGGGCCAGCGCTTGCGAAGACGTATCGCAGCTTGCCCAGGAATTTGCGCGCCGTTACGGCTTTTAACGGCGCAAACGTCACGACCATGTCATTTACGTTAGGAACGGCTTCATGAACTTCCGCTCATCTCTCGCCTGCACCTCGAGCGATATCGCCCGCTGGGGGCTGCGCTCCGTCCTTAAGCGCCAGGGCGGCGTACTCCCCGGCCGCATCGCCATGAAGATCGACCCCGAGCTGCTAAGCGACCTCGCGGGCCTTGTCGACCGCAGCGTGGTAATCACCGGCACCAACGGTAAGACCACCACCTCCAACCTCATCGCCGATGCCGTTGCCGCCAGCGGCGCCACCGTGGTATGCAACCGCGCCGGAAACAACATGGAGCCGGGCGTGGTTGGTGCCCTGCTCGAGGCGCGTGGCAACCTTAAGCGAACCGCCAGCAGCAAGCGCGTAGGCGTCTTTGAGTGCGACGAGCTCTACACGGTGCGCGTCCTGCCCAAGCTCAAGCCGACCTACTTTGTGCTGCTCAACCTGTTCCGCGACCAGCTGGACCGCTACGGTGAGATCGACCACACCCAGGACGTCATCGCCCACGCGCTGGAGCTTTCGCCGACAACGACGCTCATCTATAACGCCGACGATCCGCTGTGCGCCTCGATCGCCGCGCGCGTCCCCAATATGAGCATCGCCTTTGGCATCGACGGCGCCACGGACACCGAGTCCGATCGCATTAGCGACTCGCGTTTTTGCTCGCAGTGCAACGCGCCGCTGGAGTATGACTATGTGCAATACGGCCAGCTCGGCGCCTACCATTGCCCCTCGTGCGGTTGGGCACGCCCTGCGCTTGTCCGTCGCGTGACGGGCGTGGAGCTCGGCTGCGACGGCTACGATTTTGACCTGGTCTTTGGATCTGCGTCCAACGCGGCTGCCGTACACATCGCCACGCGCTACAACGGTCTGTACATGGTCTACAACGTTGCCGCCGCATTCTTTGCCGCACATGAGTTGGGCGTGGATACGGCGCACCTGCAGCCCACGCTCGATGCCTACGTCCCCGCCGGCGGACGCATGGGCCGCTGGAACATTGCCGGCCGCACCGTCGAGGCAAACCTGGCCAAAAATCCCGTGGGCTTCGATCGCCAGATTCAGTCCATTAAAACGGCAGGCGGCAGGCTCTGCGCCTTCTTCCTGAACGACAACGACGCCGACGGCCACGATGTCTCGTGGATCTACGACGTCGACTTCGAGCGCATCGCCGATACCCCAGGGCTTATCGCCTTTGTCGGGGGTACGCGCGCGCACGATATGCAGGTACGCCTGAAGTACGCCGGCATCGACGCCGCCATCATCTCGAATATCGAGCAGGCGATCGGCGCCGTGGCAGACGAGGAGGCTGGCGATACTTTCTACGCCGTCGCCAACTACACGGCCTTCCCGCCGCTGGTCAAGGAGCTCGACGAGCTTAAGGGCGCCGATGCGAGCTCGGTTGCCTCCCACGCCGCAACGCGCGCCAATGGCAGCGCTGTCCCCACCGATATTGCGCCGGTCGAGCTCTCGCGCCCCCTGCGCATCGTCTACCTGTATCCCGATGCCCTCAACCTCTATGGTGACGGCGGCAACGTCATTGCCCTCGAGCGCCGCTGCGCCTGGCGCGGCATTCCCGTGCGTGTGGACGAGGTCCGCATGGGCGAGTCGCTCGATCTCGCCGACGCCGACATCGTTATGATGGGCGGTGGCTCTGACCGCGACCAGCTTGCCGTGGCACACGAGCTGCTCGCTCAAAAAGACAAGGTCGCGGCCTATGTTGAGGATGGCGGCTCGCTGCTCGCCATCTGCGGCAGCTATCAGCTGCTCGGCCGTTCGTACTATATGGGTGAGAATCGCATCGAGGGCCTGGGTGTCATTGCCGCCGAGACCGTGCGCGGCTCCGACCGCCTGATCGGCAACGTCGCCGTCAAGACCGACCTGGCACCCGAGCCCTTTGTGGGATTCGAGAACCACGGCGGCCGCACTCTGCTCGATGCGGAGGCCACGCCGTTCGGAACGTCCGTCGTCACGGGCACCGGCAACAACGGCGACGACGGCTTTGAGGGCCTCATCTACAAGGGCGTCATCGGCACGTACCTACACGGACCGGCACTACCCAAGAACCCCGAGCTCGCCGACTGGCTCATCGCCCACGCTCTCGAGCGCCGTGGCGATGCACAGACCACCGCTCTGCTGCCGCTCAAACCCCTCGACGACGCTTACGAGCACGCCGCCCACGACGCCGCGATGACGCTCCTCCCCTAACGACCCAACCACCACAAAGGGGACAGGCACCTTTGTGGTGGTTTTGACCCGCCACGGCAGTTTGCCTCAATCTGTAACATCTAGACCGTTAAAAGTCGTCTTACTGTTACAGATTGAGATGTTTGAATATCGGGATAGAGAGTCAGCTCCTGTGTGGTGGTTTTCCAGTTTACCAACGATATACGCGCCGGCAAAAAAGTCTGCTATACTCTTTCCCGCTGTCCCCATCGTCTAGCGGCCAAGGACGCCACCCTTTCAAGGTGGATATCGCGGGTTCGAATCCCGCTGGGGGCACCACAGAATCTGAGAAGCCCGTTGCCAATTCGGTAGCGGGCTTTTTGCTACCCATGTGCCGGGATTCGAACCCGACAGGGTGCGGAGCTGAGGAAACGCGCAAGCGTTTTCCAGCGCAGCGCGCAAGGAGCGGAGCGACGCAGCGGAAGCGGGCGGCGCCAGCCGCACGCGGACATCCCGCTGGGGGCACCACAGAATCTGAGAAGCCCGTTACCAATTCGGTAGCGGGCTTTTTGCTACCCATGCGCCGGGATTCGAACCCGACAGGGTGCGGAGCTGAGGAAACGCGCAAGCGTTTTCCAGCGCAGCACGCAAGGAGCGGAGCGACGCAGCGGAAGCGAGCGGCGGAAGCCGCACGCGGACATCCCGCTGGGGGCACCAACTTTAAAATGTTCGAACCCGCCGGATGTAAGGTCCGACGGGTTCGTTCTTTTTGCCGTTATAAGACGAAAAGTACTCAACGCCCTTGCGCTAGATGAACAGCTCGCATTCTTTTCGCTCAGAGCAGGCTTTGCTCAACATCTTGGTAGCCGCAGAGAGCATGACGGGATTTACCGCGCGAGCGCCCCGCGGACATACGGCGACACAGCGCATGCAAGAGATACAGGCCTTTTTGTCCACCCACTTGGGATCGTCTTTGTCGATAGCGCCAACGGGACACACTGCGACGCAAGCCCCGCAGGCGGTGCACTCCTTTGTGGCCCTAGGCACCATACCGGTACCCCCGGCTTTCTTATAGGGACGATTACCCGGAATAGCCGGCTCAGAAGCATCTCCTGCAGACATCTTTTGCTGAATCTGATCCGCAAACCCAGCGAGCTGCGCCGCGTCCTGCGCATCAGGCCGACCGGCGGCAAACTGGCGAACAATAGAATGCTCGGCGATGGCAGAAACCGCCGCGATCACCCGAAAGCCCGCATCTTTCGCCGCATCCTCAAGCTCGACCAGCGTGTCCTCATACGCGCGATTTCCGTAAACGCAAACCAGAACCGCCTGCGCACCGTTTCCCCGCATCATACCCAAGCGCTCCGCGGCCACAGCCGGGACTCGCCCGCCATACGAGGGCACCGCGACCACGGCTACATCCTCTTTTGTCATCGCAACTGTGCGAAAACCAAGCCCGCTATCGGTCAGATCTACAGCAACGGTTTCCCCTTCCAACGCATTGGCAATGTAGCCAGACGCCTTTTCCGTTCCGCCGGTCGGGCTAAACACGATATCGAATACCTTCATCGGACAATCCTCCCCTTTACGAACAAACGCCCGAAACGTCCGCATGCCAAAACAGGTTACAACTTTTAAGATGCCCCGCGCGAAACACCTGCTCGGCTGCAAGTTCAGAGCAGGTCCGAGCGACATAAAGAGAAGGGGCCTCGCACAGGCGAGACCCCTTCGCACACAAAATCAAACGTGTCTGTTACACATAGAACAGAATGTCGTCGTAGGTCGGAACCGGCCAGTAGTCGGCGGCCACGATCTCCTCCATGGCATCCACGGCGGCGCGCAGCGTATCCATAGCGGGAACGACCTCATGTGCATACACGTTGGCCTGCTCCTGGCCATCGAGGGCCTCGGCCTTCTGATGCACGGCGTCGAGCGCCTTGATGGAGTCGTTAATGGTGGTGATACCGTTGCAGAGCTTGTTGAGCGTGTTCTGCTCGCACTGCATGGCGGCCTCAGCACCGGCGGCACGAATAGTCTCAAGACCCTTAGCGACCTTGGTGGCATATGCGGTAATGACCGGGCGATAGGTACGACGCGCCTCGCGAACCATCGTGGTGGCCTCGATGTTCATGAGCTTGTTGTACTTCTCGAGCTTGCAGTCGTAGCGGCACTGGGCCTCGGCCTTGGTCAGGACACCCGTCTCCTCAAAGAGCGCAATGGCCTTATCGGAAACAAAGGCGGGCAGGGCGTCGGCCGTGGTCTTGTTGTTGGCAAGACCACGCTTCTCGGCCTCGACGGGCCACTCGTCGGAGTAGCCATCGCCGGAGAAGAGGATGCGCTGGTGGTCGGTCAGCACCTTCTTGCAGTACTCGAGCGCGGCGTCCTGGAACTCATCCTCGGGCGTACCCTCAAGCGCGTCGGCGAAGGACTTGAGTGACTTGGCCACGGCGGCATCGAGCACCAGGTTGGAGTCGGAGACGTTCTGCTCGGAGCCGCAGGCACGGAACTCGAACTTGTTGCCGGTGAAGGCAAACGGGGAGGTGCGGTTGCGGTCGGTGTTGTCCTGCATCAGCTTGGGCAGGGTATCGGCGCCCAGGTCGAGCACGCCGCGCGTGGCATGGACGGAAGCCTTGCCATCGATGATCTTCTCGACGACCTCGGTAAGCTGGTCGCCCAGGAAGATGGACATAATCGCCGGAGGAGCCTCGTTGGCGCCCAGACGATGGTCGTTGCCGGCCGAGGCAACGGAGGCACGCAGGAGCTCCTGATAGTTATCGACGGCCTCGATCACCGCGGTGAGGAAGACGATGAACTGCAGGTTGTCGAGCGGGGTGTCGCCCGGATCGAGCAGATTCTCGGACTCGGTGCCAAGCGACCAGTTGTTGTGCTTGCCCGAACCGTTGATGCCCTCGAAGGGCTTCTCGTGCAGCAGGCAGACCAAGTCGTGGCGGGAGGCGATGAGCTTCATCTTTTCCATCATGACCAGATTCTGGTCGATGGCCTCGTTGACCTCGCCATAGACCGGTGCGAGCTCATGCTGGCAGGGAGCAACCTCGTTGTGCTTGGTCTTGGCGGGAATGCCAAGCGCCCACAGTTCATCGTCCAGGTCCTTCATATAGGCCGAGACGGTGGGGCGGATAGCGCCAAAGTAGTGCTCCTCGAGCTCCTGGCCCTTGCAGGGAGCAGCGCCAAAGAGGGTGCGGCCGGTGATGACCAGGTCCTTGCGCTTGCGATAGGCGTCCTTCTTGATCAGGAAGTACTCCTGCTCGTCGCCCACGGAAGGAACGACCTTCTTGGGGGTCTTGCCAAACAGCGCCAAAACGCGCTTAGACTCACGCGAGAGCGCGGTCATGGAACGCAGCAGCGGGGTCTTCTTGTCCAGGGCCTCGCCCGTGTAGGAGCAGAAAGCCGTGGGGATGCACAGGACATCGTCCTTGATAAAGGCGGGGCTAGTGGGATCCCAAGCGGTGTAGCCACGGGCCTCGAAGGTAGCGCGCAGGCCGCCGTTGGGGAAGCTGGAGGCGTCCGGCTCGCCCTGGATGAGGTTCTTGCCCGTAAACTTGGTAATGGCGGTGCCGTCGTGGTTGGGCTCCAGGAAGCTATCGTGCTTCTCGGAAGTAATGCCCGAAAGCGGCTGGAACCAGTGCGCGTAGTGCGTCGCGCCCTTGGAGATGGCCCAGACCTTCATGGCATGGGCAACGGCGTTGGCCACGTCCAGGTCGAGCGGCTCACCGCCCTCGAGGGTTGCAGCAAGGCGCTTCCAAATGTCCTTGGGGAGGTAATCCTTCATGACTTCCTCAGAGAACACCATGGTCCCGAAGCGGTCAGTAAGTTCGGCCATACGGAACTCCCTTCGTATCGGCACCGCGTGAGAAGCGGTGTTGATTACTAACGAACGAGTCATAGCTTAGACTCGCCGTGTTTCCGCGACATTACCGTTATGTTGCCGTCGCGAAACCAATCAATGAGGTTACCCTATCGAGGCGGCGTTGCCACCCTCAACAGTCAATCAACTGCATAAATTGCAGACCTCTCCCCATGGTTTAAGGGTGGTCAATGTAGGATGGGGCTCTATTAACTGGTATTTCGCATCAGATACCATTCAATATAGCCCCATCCTACATTGACCGCTCTGTTATAGGAAATGCCGATAGCAAGGCATCTTTGATTGGTATCCCCAAATAGCGAGTGAAACTCCATCGTGGCACAGTGGTGCTGTAGAATCCTTACAACACATCACACTATTCCGTATCTAGAGGAGCACGATATGCGCGTCGACGAGGTTTTTAAGCAGGCAGCATCCCAGGGCACCGCGCCCGTTTCGTTTGAGATGTTCCCGCCCAAGGGCGAGCTGACCCTCGATACGGCTCGCGAAGTGGCAGGCAATCTGTGCAAGCTTTCGCCGAGCTTTATCTCGGTCACCTGCTCGGCCGGCGGCTCTGGTAACGGTGCCACCACCGCCCCCATCGCGCATATGATTTCGAGCGAATTCGATACGCCCTCGGTAGCGCACCTCACCTGCGTGGGCCGCACCCACGCCGACATCGCCGCCAAGATCGACGAGTATCGCACCGCCGGCATTGAAAACATCCTGGCCCTGCGTGGTGATCTTCCCGCTGGCGCGACCGAGGACGACAAGCCCGCCTCGGACTACGCCTACGCCCGCGACCTTATCCCCGAGCTCGTCGACGCCGGCTTTTGCGTGGGCGCCGCAGCCTACCCCGAGGGCCACATTGCCTGCGAGGATCTCAACCTCTCGGTCGAGCACCTCAAGCAAAAACAGGACGCCGGCGCGAGCTTCTTTGTGACACAGCTCTTCTTTGATAACGAGTGCTTCTATCGCTTCCGCGAGCTTGCCGACAAGGCCGGCATCACCGTGCCCATTACCGCGGGCATCATGCCGTTTATGGGCAAGTCGCAAATCAGCCGCATGGTCTTTATGTGCGGCGCGTCGCTGCCCTCCCCCGTCATCAAGATTCTCGCCAAGTACGAGAACGACCCCGAGAGCCTGCAGGCAGCCGGTGTAGATTATGCTGCCCGTCAGCTTTGCGACCTCAAGGAGCACGGTGCCAACGGTCTGCACCTGTACACTATGAACCGTCCTGCAATCGCCGCGACCATTATGGAGCGCCTGGGGTAATGGAAAAACCGCACGCCGATATGACCGTTGTTGAAGTGCCGGCCGACCTTGCGTCGCCGGCGCTTTACCGTATCGACGCTGCCCACCACCCTCGTGTCGACCGTGCCGAGATGCTGCGGTATCTGGGCTACGGCGGCCAGCAGATTGAGCCCGAGCTGTCGCAGCGTATTGAGCTTGTCGTTGAACGTCTGGAACTGGACATTGAGCCCCGTGGCGTGCGCCGCGTATTTGTCATCGATGCCACGGGCGTGGACGAGCAGGGCACGCCTTGCATCCGTCTGGTCGGCACCAACGTTGAGCTGCGCGGTCGTGATATCTATCGACATCTCAAAGATGCCCGCTTTGCCGCGCTCATGGCCTGCACCCTCGGCATGGACGCCGAGCGTCGCCTGCGCACCACGGGAGCCCAACATCCCCTGGAGGGCGCCGTGCTCGACGCCGCGTGCTCCGCTTACGTGGAAGCCGCCGTTGAACAAATGGACCAGCAGGTCAAGACGGACGCCGCCGTTCATGGGCTCGCCGGCAACTGGCGCTTTAGTCCCGGCTACGGCGACTGCCCGCTCTCGGCCCAGCGCTCGATCGTCAACGCGCTCAACGCCACGCGGCTCATCGGGCTTACCGTCACACCCACCAGCCTACTCATGCCCACCAAGAGCGTGACCGCGGTGATCGGCCTGTTCGACGGCGAGGACGAGGAAGACGAGTTCTAGAGTTGTGTCGACCGGGCGAGTTCTTTGGGACCGTGTCTTCGGCAGTTCTAAACCCCTCGGGGGAGGGGAATAAGTAAAC
>UQKU01000036.1 GCA_900541675.1 uncultured Collinsella sp.
CTTCGACGTTAATTGAAGGGTACCGCCTCGCGGTGACATCGTTTTTATGTCAACCTTGGTCTAACAGAGCCAAAAGATTTGGAACATGCTGCGGCAAAAACCTATCGAGCCGCCTTATTGCGCGATGCGAACTTACGTGCCATGGGTCATAACGTCATTCATTTCAAGCTATCGGACACATATGATGTCGAAGAGTTTGGCGCTATGATGCGCGGCTACGGTATCCCAACTACAAAGCCTTTTGCGGATTCCTGATAGCAGAGACAACCGACTCCGCCGCCCAACAATAAGTTGCGGTGAAATACGGACTAAAGGCTACTCAGAGACATAAAACAGTCCGTATTTCACCGCAACTTAGGAGGGGATGGGGTTAGCTGCGGGGGCGGTGACGGAGTTTGTCGATGGTGGAGTCAGTGCTTCGGCTGTGGGCTTCGGCGGCGCGGTCGCGAGCGTCGGCGGCGGTTTGGCGCTTGCGGCGGTAATCGATCATGCCTTGGATGATGGGCTTACCAAAGCTCACGACATCATCGTTGTAGATGGCGGTTCGGGCTGCGAGGAGGCAGTCGGTAAAGTCCATATGGGTCTTGCCAAAAAGTTTGACGGCAAGGGCGACAACGGTGGGCTCGTCGACCATGACGTCATCGAGCAGCCTTTTCATGGCCGCAGCAATCTCAACGCGGGGAACCTTATAGACGTCGCGCAGCGTGACCACGACGCGCGTGATGATTTCGGGATAGACACGAGCGGTGCGCGTGGCGATGACCTTGGCGGCGCGCGGTGACAGGACTTCGTCGTCGTCAAGCAGGTAGCGTAGGATGACGGTCTCGTCGATGATGGTGCTACTCATGGATATCTACTTCCTCGGGACCCAAAACCGAATCGTCGCTTTCTGTGGCAAGGTATTCAATCCAGGCATTGCGCTCCTCGGAGCGGCGATTGGGGTCACCGTATGCTTTGAGCGATCCATAGGCGGCGGTGCCGTCCTTTGAGCGCACGGCGACCGGCTGAAAGGGGAGCTTGCGCATCAAAATGCTCTGCGCGACAAATAGGCGGACGGCCTCGGCGAGCGAGGTGCCCACGCGTCGTAGAGGCGCTCGGCATGCTGCTTGTCATCTTCGCGGATGCGCACCTGCAGGATGGCTCTTTTTTGAGTCGATGACATCGCTGGCCTCCCTTTATTAGCGTGCAATATGGATGGTCAAATACGGCACGTGCCGATACTTGGCAATCATATATCCAATACTTTATTGCACTCAAGTTTATGAGTGTAAACATTACTACAAGCGTAGTACATCTTTAAAAGAAGAGCGCGAAATCTCTCGCGGCGTACGCGTGTAATACACTCATCTCTATATCTAAGCAAGAATAATCCTAACCAGCCCAAACCCCTGCAATACACACGTATTGCAGGGGTTACGCTCAAGTTTACCCCCTGCAACTGCGTATATTCAACCTGTATACCGTTGGAGAAATTCTACCGAGTGCCTGTTTCGCCGCATGCATTCGATACACCGATGCCAGGCCACGGGCGGCTTGGGACAACGTCGACAGGGTCTCTCCGGCATGGGATTCAGGAGGGAGTGAACAACATGGGCAATAAACGAGTCGTAGCCGATTCCTCACGCTGCATTGGGTGCCAAACCTGCATGGCGGCGTGCATCGAGGCGCACGACATCCCCGGTAACATCGCCGCGCCGCGCCTGCGCGTGACGCGTACGTACGAGATCTCCGCACCGGTGGCTTGCCATCACTGCGAGGACGCCCCGTGCGCCAAGGCCTGCCCCACGGGTGCCTTGTTCTTTGATCCAAAGAACCATCGCATCGGCGTTAACGAGGACAACTGCATCGGCTGCAAGAGCTGCGTCATGGCTTGTCCCTTTGGCGCCGTGAGCGTGGCGACCACGCAGGTCCCCGTCTTGATGGGCGACGTGCGCGTGGGTTCGCAGACCAAGAGCTTCGTGCTCAAGTGCGACCTGTGCGTGGACCGTCCCGGCGGTCCGGCGTGTGCCGAGGCGTGCCCGACCAAGGGCCTCACCCTGGTAGACGAGGAGCGCCTGGCGGAACTGACCGCCGAGCGTGCCCGCGCCACCATCGAAAACGAGGCGTAGGCGGGCGGCTATATAGGCCCAACGATTGTCAAATACGTACCGATTAATCGGTAGCAGAGAAAGGAAGGAGGGTGTCATGGAGAAGCATAAAGTGATCTGCCCGTACTGCGGCGCCGGTTGCCAGTTTAACCTCCTGGTCCAAAACGGCCAGGTTGTGGGCACCGAACCGCTCAACGGCATCACCAATCAGGGCGAGCTGTGCCTTAAGGGCATGAGCGGCTACGACTTCATCAACGACACCAAGATCTTGACTCCTCGCGTACTGCACCCGATGATCCGCCGCACTAAGGGCGCGGATCTTGAGCGCGTAAGCTGGGACGAGGCACTGGATTTCACCGCATCTAAGATGCAGGCCATAATTGACGAATATGGTCCTAACGCTGTCATGACTACCGGCTCTTCGCGAGGCGGCGGCAATGAGGCGAACTACGTCATGCAGAAGTTTACGCGTGCGTGCATCGGCACCCACAGCGTGGACAACTGCGCCCGTACTTGACACGGCCCTACTGTCCTCGGTCTGATGGACACGGTTGGTTCAGGTTGCATGTCATGCTCCATCCCCGGTATGGAGGATGCGGGCTGCATTTTCCTCTTCGGCTATAACCCTGCCGATTCGCACCCCATCGTCGCAAGGCGTATCGTGCGAGCCAAAGAAAAGGGTTGCAAGATCATCGTCGCCGACCCGCGCCATATCGAAACCGCGCGTATCGCCGATCTCTACCTTCCGATCAAGAACGGTTGCAACGTTGCGTTCCTCAACGCCTTTGCCAACTGCTTGGTCAACGATGGCCTCTACGACAAGGAATTCGTCGCCGAGCACACGAACGGCTTTGACGAGTGGTGGGAGACCATCAAGAACTACACTCCCGAATCCGTACAGGACATCACGGGTGTCGAGCCCGCGTTGATCCACCAAGCTGCCGAGATGTACGCCACGGCGAAGCCTTCTGCCATCATTGGCTGGGGCATGGGCGTATGCCAGCAGAAGCAGAACCTGAAGACGGTGCACACCATCGCCTCCATCGCCTGCGTTGCCGGCCAGATCGGCAAACCCAATTCCGGCCTCGCGCCCGTGCGCGGTCAGAACAACGTCCAGGGCTCCTGCGATATGGGCATGCTGCCCAACCTGTACCCTGGCTACCAGAAGGTCACCGACCCGGCTGTGCGTGCCAAGTTTGCCAAGGCTTGGGGCGTGCCCGAGGAAAAGCTCCCGCTCGAGGAGGGCTATAAGCTCACCGACCTGGGCCACCTGGTCGACGAGGGCAAGGTGCACTGCTTCTACAACTACGGCGAGGACCCGGTACAGACCGAGCCCGATTCGGCCGGTATGCGCAAGACGCTCTCCGAGCTGGATCTGTTCATTTGCCAGGACATCTTTATGACGCAGACGACCATGCTCGCCGACGTCATCCTGCCTGCCACCTCTTGGGGCGAGCACGAGGGTGTCTTTACCGCATCCGACCGTAGCTTCCAGCACTTTGACGCGGCCGTTCCGCCCAAGGGCGAGTGCCGCCACGACTGGGAGATCTTCGCGGACCTGTCCACGCGTATGGGATACCCCATGCACTACGACAACACCGAGCAGATCTGGAACGAGTGCATTAGCCTGTGCCCCAACTTTGTGGGCGCGACCTACGAGAAGATGGCTCCCGAGGGCGGTTACGCTCAGTGGCCCGTCAAGAGCACCGATGTGAACGACCACGGTACGCCCGACATGTTCGCTGGTGGCAAGTTCACCACCAAGGACGGCCGCGCCAACCTGATGGCGCACGACTGGGAGGCGCCCTCCGAGCTTCCCGACGATGAGTACCCGCTCATCCTGTGCACCGTCCGTGAGGTCGGCCACTACAGCTGCCGCTCGATGACTGGCAACTGCAAGACGCTGGCGCTGCTCGCCGACGAGCCCGGCTTTGTCCGCATGAATCCCGCGGACGCCCAGGCGCGCGGTATCAAGAACGGCGACATCGTCTCGATTCACAGCCGCCGCGGCCAGGTATACAGCCGCGCCGACGTGAGCGACCGTATCAACAAGGGCACGGTCTATATGACCTACCAGTGGTGGATCGGCAAGTGCAACGAGCTGACCATGCACAAGGTCGACCCGGTCTCGCATACGCCCGAGGACAAGTTCTCCGCCTGCCAGGTCGACGCGATTGCCGACCAGGTTTGGGCCGAGGGCGAAGTCGAGCGTCAGTACACCGAGCTCAAGCAGGCTCTGGTGGACGCCGCCGCTCCCCAGGACGTTGAGCCCGGCGCCGCCAAGTTCGACGACGAGACGCACGTGAATCAAATCGTGTAGTCCCGTTCTCGTTGGCTTTTTGGGTCGGGCGTCCCGTACGTTCGGGAGCCCGGCCCGTTATTTTGAAAGGAAGTGGGGATGAACCGCTTCATCGACATCAACCCGGAGAGGTGCATCGGCTGCGGAACATGCCAGTCCGCCTGTGCCGACGCCCACCGGATGCAGGGTCTTCAGGATACGCCGCGCCTAGCGCTCGTGAAGACCGGCGGTATTTCGGCCGCCCTTGCCTGCCACCATTGCGAGGGTGCCCCCTGCGCCGAGGTTTGCCCGGTGAATGCCATCGAGCACGATGGCGACCGCATCCACGTCAAGGAGCAGGAGTGCATTGGGTGCAGGCTGTGCGCCATCGCGTGCCCCTTCGGAGCCATCCATCCCGATGGCACGTCTATCGCCGGTGTCGCAGGCATGTGCGACCCGACGCCTTCGTATCCTAAGTCCCTGAGCAGCCTGCTTACGTGGGCTCCTGGCCAGTACACCTGCGCCGTTAAGTGCGACCTGTGCGCCTTCGATCCGGACGGCCCGCATTGTGTGGCGGCGTGCCCCACCAAGGCGCTGACCGTCATGGGCGGCGCGGCCGATCGCGAGCTCGACGAGGCCAAGCGCCTGCGCTCGATCGAAAACGGCCCGACTGTCGACGTTACCGCCGTGGCCCAGGGCCTGTCCGAGAAAGCAGAAGGGAGCGTAAACAATGGATAGCATGACGCTGTTTATCGCATCGCTTGCCGTCTCGTGCATCGGTGCGCTCGCCTCGGTTCTGCTGATCAAGGCCGATAATGCCGCCAAGACCGCCGGCTGCCTTATCGGCGCCGTCGCTGCGGTGCTTTCGTTTGTGGCCGGTATCCAGGCCATGCTGGGCGATGTCACGTCGGTCGACACCATCGTGTTCTTCCCGTTTGCCCATTTCCAGCTGCTGCTCAATCAGCTGTCCGGCCTGTTCGTGGCGCTCATCTCGGTGCTTGCGTTTGCCGGTTCGATCTACGGTCTCAACTACTTTGATGAGTACCCGGGCAAAAAGGGCCGCGCCGGCTTCTTCTTTAACATCTTCGTGGCGTCCATGATGCTCGTCATCACCGCCGACAACGTGTTTTGGTTCCTGGTCGCCTTTGAGCTCATGTCGCTGACCTCGTACTTCCTGGTCGTGATCGAGGAGAACGAGAACTCCATCCATGGCGGTTGGCTCTACTTTGTAATCGCGCACGTGGGCTTTGTGCTCATCATGGCGAGCTTCCTCACCATGACCAACTTCGCCGGTGGTTCGTTTGCCTTTGCGGATTTCCGCGCTACGCAGTTTAGCCCCGCGGTCGCATCCGTGTGCTTCGTGCTCGCCTTCTTTGGCTTTGGCGCCAAGGCCGGTATCATCCCGCTGCACGGCTGGCTGCCCAAGGCACATCCCGAGGCGCCGTCCAACGTGAGTGCCCTCATGTCCGGCGGCATGATCAAGATCGGTATCTTCGGCATCCTCAAGGTTGGTCTCGACCTGCTCTCCGCCTCGGGCGTTCAGGTCTGGTGGGGCCTTATGGTCATGGTCTTCGGTGCGATCTCGTCGGTCCTCGGCGTGGCCTTCGCCCTGCAGGAGCATGACATCAAGCGCCTGCTGGCCTATCACTCCGTCGAGAACATCGGCATCATTCTGCTCGGCGTCGGCGCTTCCATGGCCGCCATGGCGCTCAACTCGGTCGGCATCGCCGTCCTGGCTCTGATGGCCGCCCTCTACCACACGTTTAACCACGCGATGTTTAAGGGCGAGCTGTTCTTGGGCGCCGGTGCGCTGCTGTACTCCACGGGTACGCGCAATATGGAGAAGATGGGCGGCCTGTTCCGTCGTATGCCGGCAACGGCCATCTGCTTCCTCGTTGGCGCGCTTGCCATCTCGGCTATCCCGCCCTTCAACGGCTTTGTGTCCGAGTGGTTTACCTACCAGTCGCTCTTTAACGCCGCCATGCAGGGCGACAAGGCCGTCATGATCGTGGCCGTGTTCGCTGCCGTCGCGCTTGCCGTTACCGGCGCGCTGGCTGTCACGTGCTTCGTCAAGGCCTATGGTGTCTCCTTTGCCTCCGCGCCCCGCTCCGAGGCCGCGGCCAATGCCAAGGAGGTTCCCGCCCCCATGGTGTTTGCGCAGGGCCTGCTCGCGGCCATCTGCGTCGTGCTGGGCATTGGCGCTCCCGTGATTGCGCCCGTGCTGGTCGATGTCGCCGCGTCCGTGCTGCATCCGTACGGTGGCGTGTTTGCCGCCGAGGGCATGGAGCTCATGAACCAATACTCCGGCGCTGCCACCTCCACGCCCGCGATCGCCATTGCGCTCGTGGTGCTCGTCGGCCTTGCCTGCGGTTATCGCAAGCTCAAGACCGTCGGCAAGGTGCAGAAGTCTCAGCCGTGGGCATGCGGTTATGCTCCCAACGAGCATATGCCCGTCGTGGCCACGACCTTTGCCTCCGAGGTGTCCTGGTTTATGCAGCCGCTCTACACGCTGCGCGACCGTTGCACGGCCGTCTGCTGGTCCATCGCGCACTTCTTCCAGAAGCTCACCGGCGTGGCCGAGGCTGTGGAGCCCGTACCCGACAAGGTTCTCGTCGATGCCCCGCATAAGGGCGTCGAGAAGCTCGCCGACCTCGCGACTAAGCTCGAGGGCGGCAACTACAGCATCTATATCTGCTACATCGTCGCGGCACTCGTGGTGTTCCTCGTGCTCGCCGTGCAAATGGGTTAAGGAGGGGAGAGCATGAACAACATCGTACTTGCCGTTCTGCAGGGCGTGGTCGTCATGGCCGTCGCACCGTTCTTCTCCGGTCTCGGCCGCGTGATCCGCGCCAAGATGCACAACCGTCGCGGCCCCAGCATCATGCAGGACTACCGCGACCTGGCCAAGCTCTTTGCGCGCCCCGAGTCCCAGAGCGAGGATGCGAGCTTTGCGCTGCGCATTATGCCGCCGCTGTTCTTCGCCGTCGCCTTTATGCTCGCGATGGGTCTGCCGCTCTTTACGGCACAAAGCCCCATCCCGGTCTTTGGTGACGCCATCACCATCATGTACAGCCTGGCGCTCGCCCGCTTCTTCTTCGCCCTCTGCGGTGTGGATTCGTCCAACGCTTACGCCGGTATCGGCGGCGTCCGCGAGCTGCTCATGAGCGTGCTCATCGAGCCGTCCATGCTGCTGGCGCTGTTTGCCGCCGCCCTGGTGTGCGGCTCCACCGACATCGCCACCATGGGTCAGCACATCATGACGGGCGCCATCGACGCGCCGGTCGCCGTGATCCTCGCCGGCATCGCCTTTGCGATTGCCTGCTACATGGAACTCGGCAAGCTGCCCTTTGATCAGGCCGAGGCCGAGCAGGAGCTTCAGGAAGGCCCGCTCGCCGAGCTTTCCGGCCCGTCGCTCGCCATGGCCAAGCTCGCCATGTCCATGAAGCAGGTCCTGGTCGTTGCCTGGTTCTGCGCGATCTTCGTCCCCTGGGGCGAGCCCGCGGCCGTGGGTATCGCGGCCGTTCTGGGCGCGGTCATCTTCCTGGTGAAGTGCCTGATCGACTTTGTCGTATGCGGCGTGATCGAGAACTCCTGCTCGCGCTCGCGTTTTAAGGTGCTTGGCAATCAGACCTGGGCCGTCGTGGGCATCGCCGTTCTGGCGTTTGTCTTCGTGGTCGTCGGCGTGTAGGAGAAGGGAGAAACAATGTCATTTGCAGTCAGTCTGTCCCTTCTCGGCTTGGTCGCTATTGCGGCCCCGATGGTGGCCTCGGTGCTCGTCGCCCTGTTCCCCCGTCCGTACGCCAAGTGGTTCAGCGTTTTGGGTGCCGCCGTCTCGACGGTCTGCACCGTCGCCCTCGCCGCGAATTTCGCTGGCGCCGGCATGCCCGACACGCAGGTCTCCCTGATCTCGTTTGGGCAGACCCTCGTCATGGGATTCACCTTCGATCGCATGAGCACACTGCTCGCGCCCGCCTTTGTGGGTATCGGCCTGCTTGTCGTGATCTATTCGATTCCCTATATGAGCGAGAATAACCGTGAGCATCCCGACGCACCGCGTCGTCGCTTCTACGCGTACCTCGCGACCTTCATCGGCGCCATGGCCGGCCTTGTGTACAGCTCGACCCTTTTGGGCCAGCTCGTGTTCTTTGAGATCACGGGTGCGTGCTCTTGGGGCCTCATTAGCTACTACATGTCGCCTACCGCCAAGAAGGCCGGCATGAAGGCCCTGATTATTACGCATATCGGTGCGCTCGGCCTGTATCTGGGCGCCGCCATCGTGTTTGCCCACACCGGCACCTTCGCCATCACCGCGATTGCCGGCCTCGACGCCAAGCTCAAGGCTATCGTCCTTTTGCTCGTGCTGTTTGCGGCTTGGGCAAAGTCCGCACAGGTCCCCATGTACATGTGGCTGCCTTCGGCCATGGAGGCACCGACGCCTGTTTCGGCCTACCTGCATGGCGCCTCGATGGTTAAGGTCGGCGTGTGCGTGTTCGCGCGTGCACTCGTCTCTGCCGGCGAGATTCCCGAGATCGTGGGCTGGGTCGCCATTATCGACGCCATGGTCACCATGCTCTTTGGTTTCCTTATGTACCTGCCGCAAAAGGACATGAAGCGCCTGCTGGCCTTCTCCACGATCGCCCAGCTCTCCTATGTGTTCTTTGGTTTGGGCCTTTCGGTCTTTGGCAGCCAGCTGGCCTTTGACGGTGCCGTGTGCCACATCTTTAACCACGCTTTCGCCAAGACCCTGTTCTTCCTGATCGCCGGTTCGTTCTCCTTTACCCTCGGCACGCGTATGCTGCCCAAGCTTCGCGGCATCGTAAAGAAGTACCCGATCTCGGGCGTGGGCTTTGGTGTCGCGGCGCTCGCCATTGCCGGCGTGCCGCCCATGAACACGTTCTTCTCGAAGTTCCAGATCATCGCCGGCGGCTTTTCTGTGGGTGCCGGCAACGTTGCGATCCTGGTGCTCGTGTGCATCATGGTCGCCGAGACCGTCGCCACCTTTGCCTGGTTCCTTAAGTGGATGGGCTATTGCCTGCCCGGCGAGCCGAGCGACGAGGTCGCTGCGGGAGCCCCGCTTCCCCGAGCGATGGCGTTCGTGTTCATCGTGCTCATCATCATGGTTATCGTCAGCGGCCCGCTTTCGGCCAGCTGGATCGGTTAGGAGGTAGAACGACATGGGTTATTCGATCGTCAACATCCTTGGCGGCCTTCTGATCGTCACGTCCACCATGGTGGTCGTCTCAAAGAACATCAAGCACGCCATCAGCTGGTATGCGGTGCAGTCACTGGTGCTCGTGGGACTGCTCGCTACGCTCGGTGCCACCACCGGTGCGCAGGAGCTGCTTATGTGGGCTGGATCTGCCTTTATCACCAAGGTCGTCCTGGTCCCTTACATTCTCAACCGCGCATACAAGAAGATGGGCGAGCCGAGCGACGCATCGCTCAAGGCCGGCCTTAAGCCCGCGTGGGCCATTTGCATCATCGCCGTCGAGGTCGCGATTTGCTTTGCCGTCGTGACGCAGATCAGCCTGCCCACGGCCGAGGTTGCAACGCCAGCGCTCGCCATTAGCTTCGCTCACTTCTTCGTGGGCCTCACCTGCATCATCTCGCAGCGCAACATCATGAAGCAGATCTTTGGATACTGCCTTATGGAAAACGGCAGCCATGTGACGCTCGCGCTTTTGGCCCCCACCGCTCCCGAGATCATCGAGATCGGTATCGCCACCGACGCCATCTTTGCCGTCATCATCATGTCCATCGTCGTGCGTCGCATTTGGGACGACTCCCACTCGCTCGATGCGCGCGACCTGTCCGAGCTGAGGGGGTAGTCCATGGAAACGTTGATTCTCGCCCTGCTCGCGACTCCTTTGCTGTTCTCGCTGGTCATGGCGTTTTTGCCCAAGAACACGTCCTATAACGTGTTTGCCGGTCTCAACCTGGTCTCCGTCGCAGCCGTCCTGGTGCTGTCGATTATGACGGCCGGTTACGTCCTTATGAGCGGCGACACCGCGAGCGCTTTTGGCCTGTGGTTCCACCTCGATTCGCTGGGCGCCATCTTTGTGATGCTCATCGGCTTTATCGGTTTTCTCACGGGGCTGTTCTCGCTGCCCTATGTAAAGGCCGATATCGAGGAGGGCTCCATGCCCGCCGAGCGCGCCAAGCAGTATTTTGCGCTGTTTAGCCTGTTTGTGTTCACCATGCTGCTTGCGTGTCTGTCCAACAACATGATCCTCACGTGGGCCGCCGTGGAGGCAACAACGCTTTCCACCGTGTTCCTGGTGGGTATCTACAAGAACAAGACGGCTCTCGAGGCTTCTTGGAAGTATGCGATGGTCTGCACCGCCGGCGTGGCCTTCGGCCTGTTCGGTACGCTGCTGATCTACGCCAACGCCGCCGACGTGATTCCCAACGCCCATGAGGCCGCATTCCTGTCGTGCGTGCTGCCGTATGCCGACCAGTTCGACCCGACGCTCATGCGCCTCGCCTTTGCGTTTGTCGTGATTGGCTTTGGCACCAAGGCCGGCCTGTTCCCCATGCACACTTGGCTGCCCGATGCCCACTCCCAGGCCCCGAGCCCTGTCTCGGCCCTGCTCTCGGGCGTGCTGCTTAAGTGCGCCATGCTTGTGATCATGCGCTTCTACGGCTTTACTATCCAGGCCGTGGGCGCCGAGTATCCGCAACTTTTGCTGCTGATCGTCGGCACGCTGTCCATTTTGGTGGCGGCACTCTCGATGTTTCGCCAGGACGATCTCAAGCGCCGCTTTGCGTACTCGTCTGTGGAGAACGTGGGCGTTATCGCCCTGTGCCTGGGTATCGGCGGCCCGCTGGGTATCGCCGCGGCCCTGCTGCACTGCGTGTTCCACGGCTTTACCAAGACGCTTGCCTTCTGCGTTTCCGGCAACATCCAGCACGCCTTTGGCACGCGTAGCCTGGCCAAGATCCAGGGTGTCGTCGAGGTTGCTCCCGCAACCGCCGCGCTCGCCATCCTGGCGCTGCTCGGTCTTGGCGCCTTCCCGCCCTTTGGCATGTTTATCTCCGAGTTCCTGACTTTTGTCGCCGGTGTTACCTCCGGTCCCATGTGGCTGGTCGTCGTGGTCGCCCTCGGTCTTACCGTGGCCATCTCCGCGCTCACCCGCATCGCACTCAAGTCGGTATTCGGCCACGCGCCTCAAGGCATGGGCAAGCATGAGGCCCCGGCGCTCATACTTATCCCCGAAATCATCCTGGCTGTCATGATCTTGTGGTTTGGCATCGCCACCCCGCTGCCCCTTGTGCACGGTGTGGAGACCGCGACCGGCATCGTGCTCGAGCAGAGCACCGAGGAACTTCACGCGACGCCGATGTACCGCGCTGTGTTCGGTACCGAGACCGCTCAGAGCGAGGTGGAGTAACGAATGATTGAAACTGAGAACAAGGTGTACGCCCGTCGCTGCGAGAGCCATGTCGAGGCCCTGCGCCGCGCCGTTCCAGGCTGCATCGAGAAGGTCGAGTGGCAGTGCGAGGACCAGCTGACGATTACCGTCAAGCAGGACAAGCTGCCCGAGGCCGTCCACTACCTGTATTACGAGCGCTACGGCTGGATTCCCGTGATCATCGGCAATGATGAGCGCAGTCTGTGCGGCCGTTACGCTGTGTACTACGTCATCTCCATGGAGGGGGAGGACCCCGGTTGGGTGACCGTGCGCACCGAGGTCGATCCCGCCAAGATGACGTTCCCGTCCGTGACGCCGTTCGTCCCCGCCTGCGTGTGGGGCGAGCGCGAGCTTCGCGACATGTTCGGCCTGATCCCCGAGGGCCTGCCCGATCGTCGTCGCCTGGTGCTGCCCGACGATTGGCCCAGCGGCCTGTACCCGCTGCGCAAGGACTCCATGGACTACCGTTTCCGTCCCGCTCCCGCGAGCGACATGGAAAACTACGAGTTCTTGGCCGATACCAAGGGCAAGGAGACGACGCTCGTCCCCATGGGCCCGCTGCACATCACCTCCGACGAGCCCGGCCACTTCCGCCTGTTCGTTGAGGGCGAGACGATCGTCGACGCCGACTACCGTCTGTTCTACGTGCACCGCGGCATGGAGAAGGTCGCCGAGACGCGCCTGAACTATGATGCCGTGACGTTCCTCGCCGACCGCATCTGCGGCATCTGCGGCTGCGCCCACTCGGTGGCCTATGCCGAGGCCGTCGAGCGCGCCCAGGGCATTCATGTTCCGCCGCGCGCCCAGTACATCCGCGCCATCATGCTCGAGGTCGAGCGCCTGCACTCGCATCTGCTCAACATTGGCCTGGCGTCGCACTACACGGGCTTCGACTCCGGCTTCCAGCAGTTCTTCCGCGTCCGCGAGAAGTCCATGGACCTGGCCGAGAAGCTCTCCGGTCACCGCAAGACCTACGGCCTCAACGTGATCGGCGGCGTGCGTCGCGACATTTTGGCCGAGCAGAAGCTTTCCACGCTCACGACCATTCACCAGCTGCGCTCCGAGGTTCAGGAGCTCGTCGACGTCTTGCTCTCCACGCCCAACTTTATTGAGCGTACGAGTGGCATCGGCATCTTGGACCGCAAGATCGCACGCGACTTCTCGCCGGTCGGCCCGCTCATGCGTGGCTCGGGCTATGCCCGCGACGTGCGCTTTGACCATCCCTTCGACGGCTACGCCGATCCGGATATTCAGAAGATGCACGCCGCCACGGCCGACACCTGCGACGCCTTCGGCCGTACCGCCGTTCGCATCCAGGAGGTCTACGATTCGATCGACATGATCGAGACCATGCTCGAGAACTGCCCGTCGGGCCCCATCCTCACCACGGATTGGGAGTACACCCCGCACAAGTACGCCATCGGCGCCACTGAGGCGCCGCGCGGCGAGGACGTGCACTGGGCGATGCTCGGCAACAACCAGAAGTGCTACCGCTGGCGCGCCAAGGCCGCCACGTACAGCAACTGGCCGGTCCTGCGCTACATGTTCCGCGGCAACACCGTGGGCGACGCGGCGCTGATCGTCGGTTCGCTCGACCCGTGCTACTCCTGCACCGACCGCGTGACGGTGACCGATGTCGCCGCCAAGCGCGACCACGTGCTCGACAAGGAGCAGTTCGAGAACGTCTGGCGCGACAAGTCGCCGCTTGCGGGCGAGGGCACCATGGCCGCTCCGCTCGATGAGGAGGCGCTCTAATATGCTGAAGCTTTGGAAGGTTAACGCCAAGGCCGGCGACGCGACGGTCAAGTACCCGTTTGCGCCGTTCCTCACCAACAAGGACATGCGCGGCAAGCCCGAGCACAACGCGGAGCTCTGCATCGCCTGCGGTGCCTGCGGCGTGGCGTGCCCGGCCGATGCCATTCGCATGGACACCGACCTTGCGGCCGATACCATCACCTGGTCGATCGACTACGGTCGCTGCATCTTCTGCGGCCGCTGCGAGGAAGCCTGCCCCATGGAGGCCATCAAGCTTACCGAGGAGTTTGAGCTGGCCGTCATGAGCAAGGACGACCTCACCAGCAAGAGCGTCTATACGCTCGAGCACTGCTCGCGTTGCGGTAAGCCGTTTGCCCCGCACAAGGAGATCGACTACGCCAAGCGCCTGCTGCAAAAGGTCGGCGGCATGGAGGCCATCCAGGCCGCCCGTACCGTTGGTATGTGCCAGGAGTGCAAGCGCGAGCTCGACGCCCTGCGCGCCGCCTCGGCCGTAAAGACCGGTAACGCGCGCGGCATGGCTGCCAACGAGACGCTTGCGTCCGGTGAGCCCCAGGGCCCCGGCATGGAGTATCTGGGCGGCCACGGTGTGAATCCGGAGTATGTCGACCGCGAGCTCAACCCCGATGCGCCCGAGATCCCCGCTGGACCTGCACCGGTCGAGGGCATCATCATGGATTTTGAAACGAAGGAGGAGTAACCATGGCCGAACCCACGCTTTTGCCCGAGCGGCTCCAGTACCGCCCGACCAAGATCGAGCTCGACGAGAGCATCGAGAAGGCCAAGGCGACCCTTCTTAAGAAGATCAAGCGCTCGGTGTACGTCTACCGTGTTGACTGCGGCGGCTGCAACGGCTGCGAGATCGAGATCTTCGGTTCCATCACGCCCGTCTTCGACGTCGAGCGTTTTGGCATCAAGGTCGTGCCCTCGCCCCGTCACGCCGATGTGCTGCTGTACACCGGCGCCGTGACGCGCGCCATGCGCATGCCGGCCCTGCGCGCCTTTGAGGCCGCGCCCGATCCCATGATCGTGGTGTCCTATGGCGCGTGCGGCTGCACCGGCGGCATCTTCTACGACAACTACTGCGTCTGGGGCGGAACGGATAAGATCCTGCCGGTCGATGTCTACATCCCCGGCTGCCCGCCCAGCCCCGCGCAGACCATCTACGGCTTTGCCATGGCGCTTGGTCTGCTGGACCAAAAGCTCCATGCCGAGACCACGGTGGAGGCTACCGGCGAGCAGGCCGATATCCTGCACCCCGGCGTGCCGTACAAGCTGCGCGTTGCCATCGAGCGCGAGGCTCGCGCCATGAGCGGCTACCGTTACGGCCGCGACCTGGCCAACGAGTTTATGGATACGCTCGAGGGTGCGCCCAAGGGCGATATCCGCGGTGCCATGGCGCTACTCATCGACAAGCAGGACGATCCGCGCCGCGTCGAGGTGTACTCGGCGCTGCAGGATCTGGTGCTGGCCGGAGGTCGCTAGATGGAGCTCACGGACCGCTCTGGTTACTTTGCGGGCCCCGGCATGCTCGGCGGCTCTTTTGGCGATGCCTCGCGCGCAAGCGACGAGGCCGCCGAGGGCGTCGCCGACCCATCCCTGGGCCATGCGCCCGACCAGGTGGTCTTTTACGAGCTCACGCGTAAGTTTGTGGAGACCGAGGAAGACGTTCCCCAGGAGGCCTGCGACGTGCTGTACTACACGCTCGCCGTGGGCCACCACACCGGCGTGCTCGACTGCTTTGAGCCGCGCCTGTCGGTGCCGGTGAACGTCTTCTATTCGCTCGTCGACGCGCTGCCGGAGGGGGAGGCCAAAACCAAGTTTGAGGCCATCCGCTCCTTTGGTGAGTGCCAGCTCGACAAGGCGGCGGTGCCGTCGCTGCTCGATGCCTGCGATGCGTTGCTCGACGAGCGCGGTTTTCGCGGGTCGGCCAAGGCCGGCATCTCGGTGTTCGACGACGACTTTGGCCTGCATGCCCAGCAGGTCGCGTTTTTGATGAAGTTCCGTGATCTGGTTGAGCGCGTGCGCGATGTGTCGGGCGTGTATCTGACGGGGAGGTTGCAGTAATGGGTCGCGTTGTGGATGGACGTGTGAACGGAGCCCCGTTTGCGGGTATCGTGCTCACGGCGGGAAGCGTACTGCGTGCCGACGATGCCGCCGGCCCCGTGCTCTCCAAAAAGATGGAGGACGCACCCATCGCCGGTTGGTACACCATCGACGGCGGCCAAACGCCCGAGGATGACATCATCGAGGTCAAGCGCGAGCGTCCGCCTCGCCTGGTCTTGGTCGATGCCGCCGACATGGCGCTGCCCGTCGGGTCCATCCGCTTGCTCGACAAGCGCGATGTGGCCCGCAAGTCGATGTTCACCACGCATTCGCTTCCCTTGTCGATTCTGATCGAGGAAATCGAGCAATCGTGCGATGATATCGTCTTCGTCGGGATTCAGCCGGGTGACACGGAGTTCTACAACCCCATGTCCCCGGAAGTCTTTGACGCCGTCGACGCCGTGTACGACGCCGTGGCCGCCAACGACTTTTCCCACTTTGTCCGCTTGGGGCAAGAGCAATAGGAGCGCTTGTCTCTGCTGATTAGGAAAGAAGTGATTGACATGGCAGATTCCAAGGTGGAGCACCCCGCTCCCGATTGCCTGGCGCCCGCCGCGATCGAGGCCAAGACCGAGACCGCCGGCGTGACCAAGGCTAACCTGCCGGTCGCTAAGGCCTTTCTGTTGGCAATGTTCGCCGGCGCTTTTATCGCCTTCGGCGGCCTGTTCTTTACGGTGTTCTTGAGCGACAGCACGCTCGGTTGGGGTGCCCAGCGCGTCGTGGGCGGCCTGTGCTTTTGCCTGGGCCTGGTGCTGGTACTGGTGTGCGGCGCCGAGCTGTTCACCGGCAATTCTCTTATGGTCTGCGCGCTCAAGAGCAAAAAGATCACCCTGGCTCAGATGCTCAAGGCTTGGGTCGTCGTATGGGTCGGTAATTTTGTCGGTGCTCTGTTCATTGTCTTTTTGGTGTACATGGCCGGCATTTACAAGCTCAACGGCGAGGCGGTTGCCAATTCCATGGTGAGCGTCGCCGCCGGCAAGGTGACGATCGACTGGGTGACGATCTTCTTCCGCGGCATCCTGTGCAACATCTTTGTGTGCCTGGCCGTGTGGATCGGTACCGCCGGCAAGACCGTGGTCGATAAGGTCGTGGGTATTTTGCTGCCGATCGCTGCCTTTGTGGCCTGCGGTTTTGAGCACTGCGTTGCCAACATGTACTTTTTGCCCATGGGTGCCGTGATGCACGCGTGCGGCCATGGTGCTGACGTCGCCGGCGCCGATGCGCTCAACGCTGCGGGCATTGCGTTTAACCTGTCCGCCGCCACGCTGGGCAACATCGTGGGCGGCGCGGTTCTGGTCGCGCTCGGCTACTGGTTTATCTACGCCAAGAAGTCCGAGGCGTAAGGTGCCGTCTGTTTGACGTTGGGCCTCCCGCGGGGCGTTGCCGTGCGGGAGGCTTTTTTGGCCTGGGACTCGTTGCCGGGCTTTTGGCCTGTTGTGTTTGGCTGATGAAAGGGGTAATCGAGATGGCATCTGCTGTGAAGCGTGACGGTCGCGCCGTGGTGACTACATGCGGGGGATGCTATGCCGATTGCGCCTTTGCGGCACGCGTTGAGGTCGGTCGCGTGGTGGCCGAGCTGCCGGTTGTGGGGCATCCGTGCGCGGCGCGTGCCCTGTGCGCCCGCGGTCGGCATCGCCTGTCGATGCCGTTTGACGAGCGCGATCGCATTGTGCACCCCATGCGCCGACGAGCTGATGGCTCGGGGTTCGATGCGATTTCGTGGGACGAAGCGTTTGCCCAGATTGCCGAGCGTCTTTTGGGGATTGTTGACGAACGTGGCCCCCGTGCGCTGGGCATGACGCTCGGAGTGCCCTCGTTCGACCGCTACTGGGCATATCGCCTTATGCATGCGCTGGGCTCGCCCAACGTGTATGGTGCCGACGGTGCCTGCGAGGTAAGCCGTCTCACCGGCTGGGAGCACAGCCTGGGTTACAGCCCCGCCTCCGACCTGTCGCATACCGATTGCATCATGTATCTGGGGCGTTCCATCGTCGATTCGTCGACGATGGGGGCTGTTGATGCGCTCAACGATGCCCGTCGCCGTGGGGCGAAGATTATCGTGGTCGACCCCCGGCGCAGCGGCTCGGCCGCGCTTGCCGACCGCTGGCTGCGCGTGCGCCCGGGCTGCGACCTGGCCTTGCTGCTGGGCATTGCGCATGTCTTGATTGCCGAGGACCTGTATGACCACGAGTTTGTTGCCCGCTATACCACGGGCTTTGACGAGTTGGCGCAGGCGGCTCGTGCTTGGACGCCCGAGTGGGCCGAGTCGATGTGCGACGTGCCGGCCGCAGAGATTGTCGCCACGGCGCGCGATCCCGCCGTCGCCGCGCCCGCC
>UQKU01000037.1 GCA_900541675.1 uncultured Collinsella sp.
AAGGAAGGCCATTTAATTTGCTTTCCGTCTTGCGCGGGATTGTGGAGCAGCAAACTTAACCGCCCCGCCCGGCAGGCGAGCGGACAGCGAACGACATCTGTCCAACAATTCGTGCGAAACACAATGAAAAACCGTTTGATGTGAGTTAATATAAACAACGTCGTGAATCTGACTCCTGCCACATGCATGACAGGGGTTAAACACAAAAAAGGAGTCAACTATGGTTTCTGAGAAGGCTACCCTCGTTAATCCTCAGGGTCTGCACATGCGTCCGGCTGGTCTGTTCGCCTCCACCATGGGCAAGTACGCCTGTGACGTGACGGTCGTCACCCCCGAGAAGGAGGTCAACGGCAAGTCCCCGATGGCCCTCATGGCTGCTGGTATCCCCTGCGGCACCGAGGTCGAGGTCAAGTGCGACGGCGCCGACGAGGCCGAGGCTCTGGCTGCTGCCATCGAGCTCATCAAGAGCGGTCTTGGCGAGTAGAACTCAAACGGGTCGCATGTTGAACAACTAAGTTCATATTTGGGGGCGCAGTGACCTGTCTTAAGGTAGCTGCGCTCTTTTGTCATGGATATGGCAAAACGCTTTATCACATGACACGGAGAGAGGAATGGGAATGTATCAGGGAGTCAACGCTTCCGAGGGCATCGGTATCGGCACCGTCATGGTCGCCGTCGATCCCGACTTGACGTTTGAGCCGCACGAGGTTGCTGATTCGGCAGCAGAGAAGGAGCGCTATCAGACCGCTCTTTCGGTCTTCTGCGAGAAGACCCAGGCTCAGGCCGACCACATGAAGGAGACGGTGGGCGAGGCCGAGGCCGAGATCATGAGCGGACACATTGTCCTGGCTCAGGATCCGGGCATGACCGACGCCATCAACGCCGCCATTGACGGCGGCACCTGCGCCGAGCAGGCGCTCATGGACACCTCGACCATGTTCGAGAACATGTTCCTGTCCATGGACGATGAGATGTTCCGTCTGCGCGCGGCCGACATCGCCGACATCCGCACCGGTATTCTGGCCGAGCTGCTGGGCAAGGAGGTCGTCGACCTTTCCGTCCTGCCCGAGAACACCGTCGTTGTCGTGCACGACCTCACGCCGTCCATGACCGCCACGATCGATAAGGCCCACGTTGCCGGTATCGTCACCGAGACTGGTGGCCGCACGTCGCACTCCGCAATCATTGCGCGCGCCCTCGAGATCCCGGCTGTCCTTTCGGTTTCCAACAGCTGCACCGCACTGCGTAACGGCATGACCGTTGTCGTCGACGGTGGCAAGGGTATCGTCGAGGCCGATCCCGATGAGGAGACGCTCGCCGCTTACACTGCCAAGGCCGAGGCTTTCGCTGCCGAGAAGGCGGCTCTCGAGGCCTTCCGCGGCAAGCCGTCCGTGACTGCCGACGGCATCAAGAAGATTATTGCCTGCAACATCGGCAACCCCGATGACGTGCCCAACGCGCTCGATCACGATGCCGAGGCTATCGGCCTGTTCCGTTCCGAGTTCCTGTTCATGGATTCTGCTGAGCTTCCTTCCGAGGAGGAGCAGTTCAACGCCTACCGTAAGGTCGCCAGCGCGCTCAAGGGCGCTCCGGTCATCATCCGCACGCTCGATGTGGGTGGCGACAAGGAGATTCCGTACCTGCACATGGTCAAGGAAGAGAACCCCTTCATGGGCTTCCGCGCCGTGCGTTACTGCCTGGCCAACCCCGACCAGTACAAGGTCCAGCTCCGCGCCCTGCTGCGCGCCAGCGCCTTCGGTGACGTCAAGATTATGATCCCGCTCGTCACCTGCGTCGAGGAAGTCTTGGCTGTCAAGGAGCTCGTCGAGCAGTGCAAGACCGAGCTGACCGAAGAGGGTCGCAAGTTCAACGAGAACATCGAGGTCGGCATCATGGTCGAGACGCCTGCAGCCTCGCTGCTCGCTGACCGCCTGGCCGAGGTCGCCGACTTCTTCTCCATCGGCACCAACGACCTGATCGGCTACACCATGTGCGCCGACCGTGGCAACGACACCATCTCCAACCTGTACCAGGTGTACTATCCCGCCGTGCTCCGCTCGCTCAAGAACATCATCGAGAGCGGCGTGAAGGCCGGCATCATGGTTGGTATGTGCGGCGAGGCCGCTGCCGATCCGTTGCTCGAGCCGCTGCTGATCAGCTGGGGCCTGGAGGAGTTCTCGATGAGCGCTCCGTCCATCCTGCGCGCCCGCAAGACCATCAGCCAGTGGACCAAGGCCGAGTGCGACGAGCTCGCCGAGAAGGCGCTCGCCTGCAACACCGCTGCCGAGGTCAAGGCACTGCTCGAGTCCGCAGCTCGCTAATTTGGTATCAGAGGTAACCGCGTGGTTGGAATGGGCCTGCCACGCGGCCCTCACATATACAGGGGGTACTGTAAATGTTCTACACGCTAACCGCTAACCCGGCTGTCGACATGACGGTTTCGAGCTCTCCGCTCGAGCCCGACGAGAACGTTCGCACCGGCTCGGCCAGCTACACGGCTAACGGCAAGGGCCTCGACGTGTCCTTCGCCTTTAAGAAGATGGGCGTCGACACCGTCGCGCTCGGTTTCTTCGCCGGCTTCACGGGCAAGTTCATCGTCGAGGAGGTCATGAACCTGGGTTGCCTCTGCCGCCCGGTCTGGACCGACGGTATCACGCGCATCAACACCTACGTCAACGATGGCCAGCACGAGTACGGCATCCTGAACCCTGGTGCTCCGATCACGCCGCAGCACCAGGAGGAGCTCTACAACATCCTGGACACCGCGGGCGACCTTGAGTGCCTGATCGTCTCCGGCTCCGTGCCTCCCAAAGCTACGCCCGACTTCCTGGCTCAGGTCATGGAGCACGCTCAGGCCCGTGGCGCCGACGTCGTCCTGGACCTGTCCTCCGACAAGCTCAAGGAGCTCGCTCACAAGAAGCCGCTGCTCATTAAGCCGAACCATCACGAGATGAAGGCTATCTTCGGCGTGCCGGTCGACACCGACGACGAGGTCCGCGTTGCCATGAAGCTGGCTCACGAGGCCGGCGTCCAGAACGTGCTGCTCACCCGTGGTAGCCGCGGTGACGCTTACTTCTCCAACGGCGAGGACATCTGGTATGCCAAGCGTGAGTTCAACATCAAGCTTGTCTCTTCCGTCTGCGCCGGCGACTGCACCCTCGCTGCGTTCCTGCACAAGTGGTACAGGGATCGCGACAACGTCGAGGAGGCCATGAAGCTCGCTATGGCCACCGGCGCCAACGTTGCTGAGTCCGTCGGCATCGGCGACTTCGGTCACGTTGACGAGTACAGCAAGCGGGTTGCTGTCCGCAAGCTCGATCGTCAGTAATCGAAACGCGACATATTCGTGCGCATGCGGCGCCCCGGTTTCGGCTGGGGCGCCTTTTTGTTCCGCCACGGGGGAGAGGAGTCCTTCCGTACTTCATCGCTTCCACACCGTTCACCGAGTTGTCCTAGCCTTTTACCGATGCGTGGAATATACTTTCATTAACACGTTGCGTTGTGAAAGGAACATTCATGATTTACACGCTCACTGCAAATCCCGCCATTGACTACAACATCACCTGCGACGGTCTTGCTGCCAACACCGTCACGCGTACCCGCAACGCCGTCTACACGCCCAACGGCAAGGGCCTCAACGTCTCGTTTACGCTCGACCACTACGGCGTCGACACCACGATCCTGGGCTTTTTCGCCGGTTTCTCGGGCGAGTTTATCGTTAAGGGCGCCGAGGCCCTGGGCGTGCCCGTCAAGCCCGTGTGGACCGACGGCATCACGCGCGTCAATGTGTTCCTCAACGCCGGCCCCGACACCGAGTACAACATGGTCAACGCCGGTGCCGCCATCAACGAGGCCAACGAGCGGGAGATGTTTGAGCTCATCGATTCGCTCGATGACATGACCTGCCTGGTCATCAGCGGCTCGCTGCCTCCCAACACTTCCGAGGGCTTCCTGGCCGAGGTCCTGCGCCGCGTCAAGGCCAAGGGGGCCGAGTTCGTGCTCGATATCTCGAGCCATCAGCTGGCAGACCTCATTGCCATGGAGCCGCTGCTGATTAAGCCCAATGACGACGAGCTGCTCGATATCTTTGGCATTAAGGTAAGCGGCGGCGACGATGAGTCCGTCAAGGGTGCCATGGCCGAGCTGCACGCCAAGGGCGCTAAGAACGTGCTGCTGACGCTCGGCGGCGCCGGTGCGTACTTCTCCAACGGCGAGCACATCTGGTTTGCCAACCGCACCTTCGACGTCAAGCTGCTGTCGACCGTCTGCGCGGGCGACTCCTCGCTGGCCGCCTTCCTTTCCGTGTGGCACGACGCCCCCGAGCGCGTCGAGGATGCCCTGCGCCTCTCGATGGCCACCGGCGCCAACGTGGTCGAGTGCCCGGGTCTGGGCGATTTTGCCAAGGTCGATGAGTATCAGAAGGGTATTGCAATCCGTCAGGTTTGCTAGTTCCGGCACCTTGCCTGAATAGTTCAATTATTTCGCATCCGTCTTAGACCAGGACGGATGCGTTTTTGTTTATCGGACTTGCGTGTGCAGTGGAGGCTGTTTCTTGCTAGACTTCTTGCAGACGCAATCGATAGCCAATTTGATAGTCGCAGGAGGCCATAGGCATGTGCAATGTTTCGCTCAACGGTACGCAGCCGACCGATGCCTCTATCCGTGTCCTGCGTGCGCTTGAGGCAGCAGGTCTTGAGGCTTGGTACGTGGGCGGTTGGGTACGTGATGCCCTGATGGGACGCCCCAGCCACGATGTTGACATGTGCTGCAGCGGCCTGTGGCAGGAGTCCAAAGAGGCGCTCGAAGCGGCTGATATTGCCGTGGTTGAGTCGGGCATAAAATTTGGCGGCATCACGGCTATTTGCGATGATGAGCGCATTGAGGTCACCACCTACCGCCTAGACGGCTTTTACACCGACGGCCGCCATCCCCAGAGTGTGGAGCGTGCGGCGTCGCTTGAGGACGATCTGGCGCGTCGTGACTTTACCGTTAACGCTATGGCCTGGCATCCCGAGCGTGGTCTTGTCGACCGCTACGATGGTCAGGGCGACCTAGACCGCAAGCTCATCCGCGCCGTTGGAGATCCCAAGCGTCGTTTTAACGAGGACGCGCTTCGCATGCTGCGCGCGGTGCGTTTTGCCTGCCGTCTGGATTTTATGATCGAGCCTAAGACTAAACAGGCGCTTGCCGAGTGCGCGCCGCTGCTCGATGCTGTGGCGCGCGAGCGCGTGGGCATTGAGCTCGAGGGTATCCTTTCGACCGGCCATGGGGGAGACGCGATGCTGCGCTACCCCGAGCTTGTTTGCGCCGCCGTGCCCGAGCTCGCGTCCGCTCGCGGGTTTGATCAACGCAGCGTCTATCATGCGTTTAACGTCTACGAGCATATCGCCCGCGTGCTGACGGTGGCAGGGGAGCTGGCGCTGTGCGACGGCGTCGCGCCCTCGTCGAGCCTTATGTGTGCGGCGTTTTTGCACGACGTTTCCAAACCCGAGTGCTTTACGGTCGATCACGACGGCAGCGGCCACTTCTACGGTCATCCCGAGCTCGGCGCCAAGAAGGCGCGTGTCATCATGGATCGCCTGGCGCTCTCGCACGATTTGGTGCGCGATGTGTGCCTGCTGATCAAATACCATGACAAGCCGCTACGCCCCGAGCGTTCCTGCCTGCTCAATATGATGCGCGCGCTTTCGGGCGAGGGTGTCGATACGCCGCGTCTGATGGACGAGCTCATGGACCTTAAGCGTGCCGACACGCTCGGCAAGGCGCCCTCGTGCTTCTATTACGTCGAGACGATCGAGGAGATGCGTACGCTCGCCCACGATCTGCTGCAGGCGGGGGAGCCCTATACACGCAAGATGCTTGCCATCAATGGTGGCGACCTGATCCGCGCCGGCGTCAAGCCGGGGCCGGAGCTGGGACAGCTTCTCAACGCCGCCCTCGACGCCGTGATCGAGGACAACATCCCCAACAACCGCGAAGCCCTCCTGGCTCATCTCAACTTGAACTAGCTAACCAGTTGACCTGCGCGTTCCATAACCTGCCGACAATTTTTTCGGCAATTTGGAATTTCTTCTTGCGCTGATGTTTTTTGTCCCGTAATATATTTCCTCGCAGCACGGCAGTGCAGATGTCATGTGGCCCGTTCGTCTAGCGGTTTAGGACGCCGCCCTCTCAAGGCGGAGATCACCAGTTCGAATCTGGTACGGGCTACCACGCATCTGATACCCGGACTTCCTATGGAAGCCCGGGTTTTTATTTTCAAACAACCGTCTGCAATTCCCGTTTGAACCAGAGCTTTGCGTTCTGCCTATGGCCCTTACGGGTACAATATCCAAGATATTTTGACTGTTAGAAGGAGTCTCATGACGGAGTCCTCTCAGCATACGTCTAAGCCCCAGGTCGAGGTTGAGGCCTCGGGCGGCGATGACAATAAGAGCGCACGCCGCGGCGCAATCTTTATCGGCGTTGTGCTGGTGGGTTATATCGTCTATCTGGTGGTAACCGGGCAGATGGGGCAGTTCTGGGCTGCTATGTCGAGCGTCCAGGCGCCCTGGCTCCTCGCTGCATGCTTCTGCATGTTTCTATACCTCTTTTTTGGTATCGTGGCGTACGCGATTGCCGTTTGGCTCGACCCCAATTCGCCCGTCGGTATCCGCGACCTCATTTCGGTCGAGGCGAGTGGCATCTTCTTTGGTAATCTGACACCCATGATGATGGGCTCTACGCCTGCCCAGATCTACCGCCTGACCAAAGCGGGCCAAAATGTCGGCGAGGCCGGCGCCACGCAGTTCACGCGTTTTATCGTGTATCAGTTTGGCCTTGTTGCCTGGGGCGCTATCCTATTGCTTGCTCGCATGCCGTTTTTTGCCGAGCGCTATGGCGACATGACGCTGCTGTGCGTCTTTAGTTTTGGCGGCCACTGCTGCATCCTACTCGGCATCTTTGCCGTGGCGTTGATGCCCAAGACCGTCACGCGCGTCGCTCATTGCATCATCAATTGGCTCGAGCGCGTGGGCGTCTCGGCCACAAAGATCGAGGGCTGGCGCACCTTTGTCGATGGCGAGATCTACTCGTTTTCCGAGAAATTCAAACTCTCTGCCGGCCATTTTTCTTCCATGCTGCTCACAGTTGTCATCACCATGCTGCAGCTGGCGTTTTTCTACCTGGTTCCGTACTTTTTGATGCTCTCCTTTGGCCACCACGAAGTCGACTTTTTCTCGGTCATGGCCGCGAGCGCCTTTGTCCAGCTGCTGAGCTCCGCCGTTCCGCTGCCCGGCGGCACTGGTGGCGCCGAGGGCGGCTTTGCATTGTTCTTGGGTCATTTCTTTGGGTCGGCTTCGACCGCCGGCTATCTGCTGTGGCGCCTCATTACGTTTATCGCGCCGACCATTTTGGCTGCGCCCCTGCTGGGCCTTAAGAGCGCCCACAACGAGAGCATCCATGCGCGCTGGGATCGCGCGATGCGCAAGCTCGGACGATCGCCTCAGACGTCCTCTAAGCCTGCAAAGCCCCATCCTGTGAATGCGGTTACCGTGGATCCCAATCAGCATGCTCAGAAGGCTTCTGGGGCCGCTAAACCGTCGCATAAGGCCTATGTGCGCCAGACAGGCGACGGCATCCGTGTGTCCCCGGCTGCTTTGAACAAAATGAAGCTCCCTAAGGCGTAACAGTTGGTCGTGCGTTCTTCATGTTGCCGGGCTTTTTTGTGCCGGATGGGGGATAATCCTCTTACGTAGATTAACTCTCATCTGTTGATGAATGCTCACATTCCGAAGGGACACGTCCATGGACACCAGCAAACCGCGCCTCGACCGCCGCATCGTTCGCAGCCGCAATGCCATCCTTTCTGCGTTTGAGCGCCTGCTGATGGATAAACCGCTTGCCGATATTACCGTGAGTGCCATCGCGCGTGAGGCAAATGTCGATCGTAAGACCTTCTACGTGCACTTTGGCACGGTCGACGGCCTGCTCGATGCCATCGCCGCCGATGTGGTCGAGATGATCGTCGACTCGGTCGAAAAGACGCTTTCCACTATGGGCAGTGACCCCAACGAGCGCGCCCTTGGAGCGGCGGCTACCTTCTTTAAGACCATCAACGAGGCACTTTGCAATAACCTCGTGCTCAATCGCCAGCTGATTGAAAACATCCCGCTCGACGATTTTATGACGCGTTTGCGCGTGCCGCTCGAGCATGAGATTGCCGAGCGCGACTTGCTGCCCTACGGCCTCAAGGACGAGATGTTCGATTACTATCTGGCGTTTTTGCTGTCCGGTATTATCGGTATCTATCGCACGTGGGCGCTGTCTGATGGTTCGGTTCCTATCGAGCGTGTCTCGGAGGTCGCCAACGACCTGACTCTCAATGGCCTGTCGAGTCTGGAATCTCGCTTGGATTAGGCGCAGGCTCGAGTTCGTGAGGCGCTTGTCGGGGTGCAGCCCGATCGACCAGGCGACGAGCATCCCGCCGAAGCAGTCGATGACCGGGCTCAGGTAGACCTTCTCGCCGCCCGGGAGTCTGAACTCGGTGATGTCGGTGAGCCACAGCAGGTTGGGCTCGTCGGCGTGGAAATTCCTGTTCACGAGGTTCTCCGGCGCCTTGTAGACCTCGCCGGCATAGGAGCTGTAGCCTGAGGATCCTTAAAAGAAAGTCCAGTTTATCCTTCCCACTCCAATTGGGAATCCTCCGATGCGCCTTCGCACGCTCGCATGACCTCGATACCGTGCGAGCGTGCGAACTTGACGAGCTCTGCGTTGCGGGCGTTTATGGTGCCGAAGGCGACGGGGCACACGATAAGGCGCGCGCAGTGGACGAGGAGCTCTTTGGCGCGGGCTATGGTTTTATCCCCGATCGGCTCGAAGGCGCGCTCGACCACGCATTCCGCCGCCAAGTCGCGCGCGAGCTCGCAGTCGATGTCCCCTTCGTGCAGAACGCCCGCGTAGAACGCCTTGCCCTGCCGGATGAGCTGGCGAAACACAGCCGAACCCGTACCTGCGCCGGCGATGACGAACGTGTGCGTATCGCCGTGCGGGCGCCCAATTTCCACGCTGCCGAAGCGCTCGTTGAAGGTGCCATGCTGAAGGCCGTAGAGCTCGCCAATCGTCTCGCGCGTGAATATGTCCTCGGGTACGCCGGCGCGGAAGACCCGGCCGTCCTTCACGCAAATCACCTTGTCGGCGCTTTTCTGCGCGAGTTCGAGTTCGTGGATGGACATGATGACAGCCACATTACGCGATTTCGCAAGGTGTCGAAGTATTCGCAGCAGGTCGATCTGGTAGCGGATATCGAGATACGACGTGGGCTCGTCGAGCACGAGCACACGCGGATCCTGCGCGATGGCGCGTGCGAGCATGACGCGCTGGCGTTGCCCGTCGCTTATCTGCATGAAGTCGCGCTCGGCGAGCTCTTCCACATGTGCGGTTTTCATGGCCTCGCCGACCCGACTATGGTCATTGGGCGATAGTGTGCCCATTCGTCCGGTGTAGGGATGCCTTCCCGCCTCTACGATATCGCGGCAGGTGAGGAGCTCGGTCCGGGGGCGATCTGTCAGCATAACGGCAAGGTTCCTTGCGAACTCCGCCGTCTTCCATCGGGAAATCTCCCGCCCGTCGAGCTCGACCGCGCCGGCAAGCGGTGCCAGATGGCGTGTGATGGTTTTCAAGATGGTCGACTTGCCCGAGCCGTTAGGCCCGATGAGCGCCACGATGTCGCCCGCGCGAACCTCCAGATCGACGCCTTCGACTACGACCTTCTTGTCGTAGCCCGCCGACAGGTCGCTTATGCGGAAAAGCGGCACTCCGTCAGCCTGCGTTTCGACCGGGGCTTCGAGGTTCGACTCCGCTCGGAGGAGTCGTTCCGCGCGCAGTTCCGCACGAGCCGAAAGTGCCTTCTGGCGCTTTCGTGCGAGCTCAGGACTGTCTAAGCATGGAATGTCCCCTCCGAGCGTTTTGGGTCGCGGCACGATTTCCCGCATCTACCTCACCCGCTTCTTCAACATGAGCGCGATAACCACCGGCGCGCCGAAGATGGCGGTGACGGCGCTGATGGAAAGCTCGACGGGAGAGAACAGCGTGCGTGCGATCAAATCGCAGCCCGCGCAGAAGATGGCGCCTCCCAAGAAGCACGCAGGAATCACGCGGATGGGTTTCGACGACTTTAGCGCCGACTTCACGAGATGCGGAACCGCGATGCCTACGAACGACACCGGACCAGCGAACGCGGTCACGCAGGCGGAGAGCATGCTCGCTAGAAGGACGAGCACCACGCGGAAGCGTGCGACGTTCACGCCGACGCTTTTCGCGTAGGCTTCTCCCAGCTGGAAGGCGGAAAGGGGCTTCGATATCGCGAATACGCATGCGCTCACGGCGATCACCACGACCGCGATGACCGCAACGTCGTCCCAGCTCGAACCCGAGAAGCTACCCAAAGACCAGTTGTGCAGGTTCACGATGGACTGGTCGTCGGCGAAGGCGATGAGGAAGTTCGTCGCCGCCGAGCAGATGTATCCCACCATGACGCCCGCCACGATGAGCATGGCCATGGAACTTATGCGCCGTGCGATGAGGAGCACGAAGCCGATGGTGATAAGCGAGCCCAGAAACGCTGCGGCCACCATGGCCGGCGAGGACATGGCCTGGTTTGCGCCTAGAAGTACGATCATCGTAAGCGCGACGACGAACTTTGCGCCCGAGGAGACGCCCAAGATGAACGGGTCGGCGATGGGGTTGTTGAAAAACGTCTGCAGCAGGAACCCGGAAAGCGAAAGTGCCCCGCCGAGAAGCACGGCTGAAAGCACGCGCGGCAGGCGAATCTCCCAGATGACCTGGCTTTCCATGGAATTGGCCGCGCCGCCCGAAAGGATGCCGGGGATGTGGTCTGCGGGCACGAGCACGCTCCCGATGCACAGGTTGGCCCCGACGAGCACGATGAGGGCAACAGCGAGCAGCGCCGTCACGACGCGACACCGCGCGGCGCGCCCCGATTCGTCGTATGCCATGGAAAGCCGGCTTCTCATGGCGCTAACCGAGCTTCCTCAGATAATGGAAGTCGCTCGCGTCATCGCCGGTGAACGCCCCGTGCAGCTCGTCGATAATGTCGGCGATAGAAGTCATCTGCTGGTACATGTCGGCGCTTGTGACCCAGACGTTGCCGTTCTTCACGGCTTTGAACTGCGACAATAGCGCGTTTTTGCCTACGAAGTCGTTCAAGGTGGCAACCGATTCGTCGATGGTGCCGTTGTAGACGATGATGTCGGCATCCTTCGCCGTCGCGTAGAAGCGCTCCATTTCGAGCGTTACTGACGAACCTGACGTCGACGCCGTCTGCGCGTCATCGAGCGCATAGCTGCCGCCTGCAAGCTCGATCATCTGCGCCACGTAGTCGCCCGCCCGCCGCGTGACGGCGGCCCCGTTCGAGTTAATGTAGAAATACGCCACGGTTTTACCTGACGACGCGAGCCCCGACGTTTGCTCGACGCGGGCCTTCTGCTCGTTGAACAGGTGCGCGGCCTCGTCTTCCTTGTCGAACAGGACGCCGAAAAGCTTAATCCACTCGACGCGCCCGAGTGCTTCGGGCTCGCTCGACGACTGTTCGGTGAGCACGACGAGCCCGAGCTTCTGCAGCTTTTCCTTCACATCGGGCGTGTGGTTGATCATGGTGTTCTCGATGGCGAGCGTGCAGCCCGAGGCCGATATTCGCTCGTAGTCGGGCGCGCTGTACTTGCCGCCGTAGGCGATCGCCCCACTTTCGAGCGCGCTTTTGAAGCCTGCGACCGAGCAATCGTCGGCCTTCGTGCCCGACATGATGATATTGTCGTTCGCATCGAGCGCGTCGACCAGGCACATCGTCGCCGACGACACGAGGTACACCTTGTCGGCGGGGCGCCTTATGACCGCGATGTCGGAGCTCAACGCATCAGGTACCTTCGCATCTTGCGGCACCACGAGGAAACGCTCCCCATTCGAAACGCAGATAAGCCGCAGACCGCCTTCGAACTCGTCGACAGTGAAGTGCTCAGCGTATTCAAGCTGAAGCGCCCCCGTCGGCTCCCAGCCGCAGCCCAAATCGGCGTTGTGGAAGTCGGCCGCGGCGCTTGAAGCCGTTCCCGCAGGGGAGCCACCGCTTGCTTCTTCGCCCGATTTCTCCTTCATGGTGGATGAGTCGAAGTGGATCGTGTAGTCGATGGTGTGCGGCGTCGACATGGCGACGGTCTCGGCCGACACGGCGATGTCCTCGTCGAGCGTGACGGGTATCTCGAACGTGGAGTTGCCGCCGTCGTTTACGGGCGCGTAGTCCACGCCGTCGACGGTCATCTTGTCGTAGTTCGAACTCGACCAGGTGATGGTCGCGGTGTAGGTGTCGCCATCCTTCACAATTGTGGTGGGTGAGGCGATGCTTGCGCGCCCTGACCCACCGGAAAGCGAGACACTCACAGTGTATTCCTGAGAGCGCGCCGTGCCACCGGTCGCGTTCGGGCTCGCACTGCACCCCGCGAAGGGAAGCGCGAGCAGGGCGACGAGAACGCAGGTGATCGCGCGCGCCGCGATGCTGTGGCGCTTCCTGTTTTCCCCCTTGGGGAGAATCGACCGCATGGCGTTACTTCAGTGCGTCGGCGCGCAGATCGACGCCGGCGGATTCGAACACAAGCGTGCGGTCGTACCACTGCTCTTTTCTAACACTCCACGCGGCACAGGCGGTGTCCTCGTCGAGCGCATCAACGGGCACGTCGTAGGTGTACTTGCCTTCCGCGTTTTCCACATAGGGGATGAAGTCGGCCTCGCTCGCGGCGGCAGCCTCGTCGCCCGTGCCCATGAAGAGCTTGCCGTAGCCCGTGCCGGAAAGCGTCATCACGCAGTGCATGGAGCCGTTTTCCACGATGAGCTGGGCGTCCACAATCCTGAACATGTTCGAGCTGGAATCTACGGTGATCGGATAGGTGCCGTCGGCCACCTTGTCGGCGGTGATGGGGGCAGCGCTTGCACCCTCGGTCGCATCGGCCGCCTGCTCGGTCTTTTCCTGGGAATCGGTATTGCTTGCCTTTGCGCTGTCGCTTGAATTTCCGGCGCAGCCGGCGAGCGAGAACGCGAGAAGCGCCGCCGACAGGGCGAAGACGAGGGTTTTCTTCAACATGGAGGGGTTCCTTTCAATCGCTTCTGCCGCCCGCGCCGTGCGGTGGGCGGGCGGGATGCGAATGCAACGGGCATGCGCCGTCGGTCGGGGAAGGCGCATGCCCGTTGCACGGGGACGCGACCGGCGCCCCCGTGCGCGGCGAGTTTACAGCTTGGCGATGGCGTCGTCCACGTGCGAGACGTAGATGTCGTCGACCGCGGCGTTCTGTCCCAGACCCTGGAGCAGGCACGTCACTTCGAAACCGGCGGCCACGAACTTCGCAGCCCAGCTGTCGGGGTCGGTCTCGTCTGCCATGTCGTTGTTCGCGTGGTCGCCCGCGACCACCATGAACGGCGCGAGCACGGCCTTCTTGTACCCTGCGGCGCTCGCAGCGGCGATAACATCCTCGCAGGTCGGTTCAGCCTCGACGGTGCCGACGAAGAACTGCGTCAGGCCCTCGTTCTTGAACACTTCCTGCATCTTGGCATAGTCGGCATTGGAATCGGCTTCGGTGCCGTGGCCCATGAGGCACAGCGCCGTCTTGCCGTCGTCGAAGGACGCCATGTTCTCCTTAATGGCTGCGGCCACCTTCTTGTAGTCGTCGTCGGAGGTGAACAGCGGGTCGCCGAGCGAGATCTTGTCGAACTTGTCGGCGTACTTGTCGAGCTCGTCTTTCACGTCGGCGTATTCCAGGCCAGCCATGAGATGCGTCGGCTGCACGACGATTTCCTTCACGCCGTCTTCCACGCAGCGGTCGAGCGCCTCGGTCATGTTGTCGATCGTGATGCCGTCGCGCTTCTTCAGCTTGTCGATGATGATCTGCGCGGTGAAGGCGCGGCGGATGTCGTAGTCCTGCCAGTACTTCTCGCGGATAGCGTCTTCGATGGCGCCGATGGTGATGTGGCGCGAGTCGTTGTAGCTCGTGCCGAAGCTCGTGACGAGAATGACCGGCTTCACGGCCATCTCCTTTTCGCTCGATTTCTCGGGACTCGCGGAGGTGCTGGAGCAGCCCGCGAGCGCGACTCCGGCGAGCGCGACGGCTCCGGTTGCTGCGGCGCCCATGAAGCCGCGGCGTGACATCTGGTCGGACATGGTTTTCCCTTTCCTCGGTTTGCCGGTCCCCCGGCGACAGTTGCTTATCGGCACAAGCGAAAGAAAAGCGCGCTCGTCCGCAAAGGGATAGCGCGCCTGTTTCTTGCATTCGAAAGGGAAGCGCACTCCTCGGGGTTCACAAGGAGCTAACGCCACGGCGATGCCGTGAGGAAAAGGCGAAGCAGTCTGGCTTGGGGCGCGAGGCGATTCGCCCGCGCGTCCTACACAGTAATGTCCCTTGCCCAGGATTCCCACCTGGTTCCCTCCGCAAGCCAGCGCGGACTGTGTGGGCGCCGCGCCGGTCGTTTCCTTTTATTCGATTGTCATATGCTCGTTGCCGAAACTACTACTATGATAGTGGGCGTTTGTGGGCGTGTCAAAGCCAGGGCGGGCGGCATTGCGCCTCCTGCCTACGTATTTGCGCCGATTGCCGCTGCGGGCGCCGTGTCTTGCCCGCTGTGCGAAGGGCGGCGTAAACGGTTGCGATGAGAAACGGGAAGGGAAGGCTCGGATGATTCATATCGTTGGCGCAGGTTCGGGCGCCGCCGACCTTATCACGCTGCGCGGGGCGCGTCTTCTGCGCGCGGCCGACGTGGTCGTTTGGGCGGGGAGCCTTGTGAACCCCGAGCTGCTCGCCGAGTGCAAGGAATCCTGCGTCGTCTACGACAGCGCGCACATGACCTTGGAGGAAGTGCTCGACGTGATGTGCGCGGCGGATGCGCGGGGCGAGGAAGTGGTGCGCCTGCACACGGGCGACCCGTGCCTGTACGGCGCCATCCAGGAGCAGATGGACGCGCTCGACGCGCGCGGCGTGGACTACGAGGTGGTGCCCGGCGTGTCGAGCTTTTGCGGTGCCGCGGCGGCGCTTCGCCAGGAATACACGCTGCCGGGAATCAGCCAGTCGGTCGTGATCACGCGGCTTTCCGGGCGCACCCCCGTGCCCGCGGGCGAGGGCATGCGCACCATGGCGGAAAGCGGCTCGACTATGGTCATCTTCCTGAGCTCGGGTATGCTCGCCGAGCTTTCTGCCGAGCTTTTGGCCGCGGGCCGCAGCTCCGACGAGCCGGCGGCGCTCGTGTACAAGGCGACCTGGCCTGAGGAGCGCGTGGTGCGATGCACAGTGGGCACGCTCGCCGATGCGGGCGCGCGAGAGGGCATCGACCGCATGGCGCTCGTGGTGGTGGGCCGCGTGCTCGGAGCTCGCGGCGGGCTTGCGCACAACGGCGTGCAAGCGGAGTCGTACGAGCGCAGCAAGCTTTACGACCCTTCGTTTGCCACAGGGTATCGGAAGGCGAGCAGCTAGCGTGGTCTTCGAGCACTACATATATACCGGGACGACCCGCCTGCGCTGCGGCTACACCACGGGGAGCTGCGCCGCGCTCGCGGCGAAGGCGGCCTGCGAGATGCTCTTGTCACGAAAGCCCGTCGGCCGCGTGTCGATCGTCACCCCCGGCGGGCTGCCCGTCGAGGCGAACGTGGTCGACGCATGTATCGGCGAGGGGTGCGCCCAGTGCGCCGTGCGAAAGGACGCAGGCGACGATGCCGATGTGACCGACGGCGTGCTCGTGTACGCGCGCGTGGAACATGCGGGGTCGGGCACGGGTGCTGCGGGCAGCAAGGGCGTGCCCGCGCGCGAATCGGAAGTTTCCGTCGATGGCGGCGTGGGCGTGGGGCGCGTGACGTTGCCCGGGCTCGAGCAGCCGGTGGGGGCGGCCGCCATCAACGCGACGCCGCGCGCGATGATCACTTCGGCGGTGCGCGAGGTGTGCGCCGCGCACGGCTTTTCTGGAAATATCGCTGTGACGATTTCGGTACCCGAGGGTGTTGCCCTTGCCGAAAAGACCTTCAACCCGCACCTGGGGATAGAGGACGGCATCTCCATCCTGGGCACGACGGGCATCGTCGAGCCGCGCAGCCTCGCTGCCTTGCGCGACAGCATCGAGCTCGAGATCCGGCAGCATGCGGCTATGGGGCGGCGCGGAGTCGTGCTCACGCCCGGCAACTACGGCGCGCAGTTCATCTCGGGGCATTTCCACCTAAACGGTGCGCCGGTGGTCTTCATCTCCAACTTCGTGGGCGATGCGATTGATTGCTGCGTTCGCGAGGGATTTACCAATGTCCTTCTTGTGGGACACATCGGCAAGCTGGTGAAGGTCGCGGGCGGCATCATGGACACCCATTCGCGTACCGCCGACTGCCGCGCGGAGATTCTGGCCGCCCACGCGGCCTTGGCCGGCGCGGGCACGAAGACTGTGCGCGAGATCATGTCGTCGGTCACGACCACGGCGGCGCTCGAGGTAATCGAGGCCGCCGGCGTGGGGGACGCTGCGCGCGCCTCGCTCGCTGTGGCAATCGAGGACAGGTTGCGCCGCCGCGCGGCGGGCGGATGCGACATCGCCGCGGTCGTGTTCGACGCCGAGCGCCGCGAGCTTTTCCGCACGTCGGGCGCCGATGCAGTTATCGGGGAATTGGGGGCGACGTATGAGTAAAGGCGTGCTGTACGGGGTGCGCCGCGCAATCGGCTGGCCGGGGACGAAGGTGGTCATGAAGGCGCGCCGCTCGCTTGCGGACACGAAGTGCATCCTTCGCGAGGAGGGCGCCTTCGACGGTGCCGAGCTCGTAGAGGACTGTGGGCTTCCGGGCGAGCGCGTGTACCGCTCGGTCGACGATGTGCCCGATCGGGGCAGCTACTTCTCGACGATGGTGGTGCGCTAGATGAGGGTTTCCTGCATAGCGTTCACTGAGAGGGGATATGCGTTGGCGGAGCGCACCGCACGCGCGCTTTCCGATTGCGCGCAGACAGGTGAAGATGACCCTGGCTGGGACGTTTCCGTTTCGCGCGGGTTCGGCGAGGGGAAGGCCGACCTGCGCGCATGGACGGCGCTCGCGTGGGAAGCGTCGGACGCGCTCCTGTTCGTGGGCGCGGCGGGCATCGCCGTGCGGGCGATCGCGCCGCATGTCGCCTCGAAGGCAAGCGATTCCGCGGTTGTGGCGATCGACGAGGCGGGGCGCTTTGCCGTCCCGCTTTTGTCGGGGCATTTGGGCGGTGCGAACGAGCTTGCGCAAACTGTGGCACGCGCGGCAGGGGCCATCCCCGTCATCACCACGGCGACCGACGTCCGCGGCGTGTGGGCGGTGGATACGTGGGCGCGCTGTGCGGGGCTCGCCGTTTCGAATCCCGAGGCCATCAAGCGAGTGTCGGCGCGGCTGCTTTCGGGCGGGCGCGTGGCGCTCTATTCCGACATGCCGATTTCGGGACAGCCGCCTGAGGGGGTTGACATTGCGTCCGACCGCGCTCGGGCCGATATCGTCGTGTCGCCGTTCGCTGGCGCGAATGCAGGTGCGTCCGTTCGCGCAGCGGAGACGACGGGCGATGTCGTGCCCGCCGGTGAGATGGGGAAGCCGGCGGGCGGGCGGGCGCCGGCGCCTGCGCCCGAGCCGCGTCGCCTTGGCGGGCCCTGCATCGTTGCGGGGCTAGGGGG
>UQKU01000038.1 GCA_900541675.1 uncultured Collinsella sp.
GGAGGAGGGGAGTAAGGTCACCTACACCAACGCCGCCTCCGAGATTCCCCCGGCGCACATCGAGACGCTCTGCCCCGAGGGCCTGACCTACATCTTTGGCTGCGGACACGTGGGCGCTGCGACGGCGCGCGTACTCACGGCGGCGGGCTTTGCCGTTGTGGCGTGCGATGACCGCCCCGGCACGCTGACGCCCGAATGGGTGCCCGGTGTCTACGATCGTCGCCTGGTCGATTACAAGAACCTGAGCAAGCAGTGCCCCATCGGCCCGCGCGACTTGGTGGTCGTGGCCACAGCAGGCCACAAGTCCGATATCGACGTGGTGATTCAGGCCATGCGCGCTAAACCCGCCTATCTGGGCTGCTTGGGCTCGCGCCGCAAGACGGCCTTTGTGCGCGCCCGTTTGGAGCAGGAGGGCTTTACGCAGGACCAGATCGACGAGCTGCACCTGCCGATCGGCGTTGCCATCGAGGCCGAGGATCCCGAGGAGATCGCCATCTCCATCGCTGCCGAGATGATTCACCTGCGCCGCACCAAGCTCGTCCCCCGCAAGCGCTAATCGCATCCCCATACATGAGTTGCGGTGAAATACGGACTGTTAAAGCCTGTTAAGCCGTCAAACGGTCCCTATCTCACCGCAACTGCTGTTTTCCTCCGTGCCCTAGGGATCAATTTGTGCGGGGGAGTTGTGGAGTTGTGCAGGCAGACGAGGTTTTTCTGGAAATACGCACCCAATGCGCGTATAGTACCGATTGTTTTGTCGGCTCCTGCTGCGTCGAGTCCAAACCGCGAAATGCCATGAGCGGCGCGGATGCAGCCAGGAGGCACGAGGACAACCCATCGTGGCCACGCCCCGTGCTTAAAACCCCAAGAAGGAGTGAACAATGGCAGAAGAGAAGTATGTGCCGCGTCTGAAGACCAAGTACAACAACGAGGTCAAGCAGCAGCTTCAGGACAAGTTCCAGTACGAGAACGTCATGATGATCCCCAAGTTTGAGAAGATCGTCGTGAACATGGGTGTCGGCGAGGCCGCTACCGATTCCAAGGCCATCGACGGTGCCGTGCGCGACCTGCGCGCCATCACCGGCCAGCAGCCGATGATCACCCGTGCCCGCAAGTCCATCGCTACCTTCCGCCTGCGCGCTGGTATGCCGATCGGCTGCAAGGTTACCCTGCGTGGCGACCGTATGTGGGAGTTCTTCGATCGTCTGACCTCCGTCGCGATTCCCCGTATCCGCGACTTCCGCGGCATCTCCGCCAAGAGCTTCGACGGCCGTGGTAACTTCTCCATGGGCGTCACCGAGCAGCTCATCTTCCCCGAGATCGACTTCGACTCCGTCGATCACCAGCGTGGTATGGACATCACTTTCGTGACCACCGCCAATACCGATGAGGAGGCCAAGGCCCTTCTGGACGCCTTCGGTTTCCCGTTCAAGAAATAGGTTCACCTGCCCTATGAGCGCCGTTCCCAGAAGGGGGCGGCGCTTGGGGCGAACAATACTCTATGTGAGGAGGATATAAGTGGCTAAGACATCGATGATCGTCAAGTGCAATCGCAAGCAGAAGTTCTCTACTCGTGAGTACACGCGCTGCCAGCGCTGCGGCCGTCCGCACTCTGTGTACCGCAAGTTCGGCCTGTGCCGTGTCTGCTTCCGCGAGCTTGCACTCAAGGGCGAGCTTCCCGGCGTTAAGAAGGCCAGCTGGTAAGTCACTACCAGCGTTTCAAGCATCCGTTTGGAACAGGGAAAACGCGCTAGTTAGGCTTTGCCGTTAAGGGCGGCGAAGAACCAAGAGCACGTGTTCATCAAGAACGAAGGAGAATCTGTATGAACCTTACAGACCCGATCGCAGATATGCTTACGCGCATCCGTAACGCTAACTCTGTGAACAAGGCCACGGTCTCCATGCCGAGCAGCAAGAAGCTCGTCGAGATCGCTCGTGTTCTGCACGAGGAGGGCTACATCGAGGGCTACGATGTCGAGGACACCGTTCCCCAGAAGACTCTGCACATCACGCTTAAGTATGGTCCCAAGAAGGCTAAGGTCATCAACGGCATCCGCCGCATTTCCAAGCCGGGCCTGCGTAAGTACACCGGCGTTGCCGACATGCCCCGCGTCCGCGGTGGCCTTGGTACCGCCATTATTTCCACCAGCCATGGCGTTATGACCGACCGCGATGCTCGCAAGCACAACGTCGGCGGCGAGATCATCGCTTACGTCTGGTAATTCGCTCGGTAGGTAGAAGGAAAGGAGATCACCGTGTCTCGTATCGGTAATAAGCCTGTCCAGATTCCCGCCGGAGTCGAAGTGGCAGTCAACGGCAACAACGTTGTCGTCAAGGGCCCCAAGGGCCAGCTCGAACTCGATGTCTTTGAGAAGCTCGCTATCAACATCGAGGACAACGTCCTCACCGTTTCCCGTCCCGACGACGAGCGTGAGACCCGTGCCCGCCACGGCCTCACCCGTGCCCTCATCCACAACATGGTTGTTGGCGTTTCCGAGGGCTTCGAGAAGAAGCTCGAGCTCGCCGGCGTCGGTTACCGCGTGCAGCAGAAGGGCAAGAACCTCGAGTTCTCCCTGGGCTTCTCGCACCCCGTGATCGTCGAGGCTCCCGAGGGCATCACCTTCGAGGTTCCCGACAACACCCACGTGAACGTCAAGGGTATCAACAAGCAGCAGGTCGGTCAGATCGCCGCTGAGATTCGCGGCCATCGTCCTCCCGAGCCTTACAAGGGCAAGGGTATCCACTATGTCGGCGAGCACATCCGCCGCAAGCTGGGTAAGGCCGCCAAGTAGTCGTAACCGACTTACTCGCATAAGACCAGCACCCCGTTAGGTGCTGGCAAGATCAACCTTTTTAGGAGTTTACGTATGAACAAGCATAAGGCGAAGCTGGAAGGCCTCAAGCGTCGTCAGCGTCGTGTTCGCGGCAAGGTCTCGGGTACCGCCGAGCGTCCGCGTCTTCGCGTGACCCGTACCAACGCCAACATCTATGCCCAGATTATCGACGACAGCAAGGGCTCCAGCCTGACGCTCGTCTCTGCCTCGACCCTCGAGGCCGAGTTCAAGGGCACCCACACCTCGAACAAGGAGGCTGCGGAGAAGGTCGGTCAGCTCGTTGGCAAGCGTGCCATCGAGGCCGGCATCACCAAGGTCGCTTTCGATCGTGGTGGCCGTATCTACCATGGCCGCGTCAAGGCCCTCGCCGACGGTGCTCGTGCCGCCGGTCTCGAGTTCTAGGAGGTATGTAGCACATGGCTCGTAATCAGAAGCAGCAGCGCGAGGCCTCCGAGTTCGAGGAGCGCGTCGTTTACATCAACCGCGTGTCGAAGACCGTCAAGGGTGGTCGTCGCATGAGCCTCGTCGCTCTCGTCGTCGTTGGCGACGGCAAGGGCAACGTCGGCGTTGGCATGGGCAAGTCCGCTGAGGTGCCCCTGGCCATCTCCAAGGCGTCTCTCGATGCCAAGAAGAACATGTTCCACGTGCCGGTGACCGAGCAGGGCACCATCCCGCACGAGGTTCTCGGCCACTTTGGTGCCGGCCGCATCATCATCAAGCCCGCTGTCGAGGGTACCGGCGTTATCGCCGGCGGCGCTGTGCGTCCCCTCTTCGAGCTTGCTGGCATCAAGAACGTCCTGTCCAAGTCCCTCGGTACCGACAACGGCCTCAACATCATCAAGGCTGCCGTCGAGGGCCTCAAGGAGCTCTCCAGCCCTGAGGACGTCGCGGCTCGCCGTGGCCTGACGGTCTCCGAGATGTTCGTCGGTAAGGAGAACTAAGCATGGCTGACACCATCAAGATCAAGCAGGTCCGCAGCACCAACGGTTGCAAGCAGGACCAGGTCCGTACTGTCCGTGCCCTCGGTCTCCACAGGATCCGCGAGGTTCGCGAGATTGCTGACAACGAGTCCGTCCGCGGCATGATCTTCAAGGTCAAGCACCTTGTCGAGATTGTAGAGGAGTAGCAAATGCAGCTTCACGATCTTACTCCCGCGCCCGGTTCCACTAAGAACCGCAAGCGCGTCGGCCGTGGCAATTCTTCGGGTCACGGCACCACTTCTGGCCGCGGCCAGAAGGGCCAGGGTTCCCGCTCTGGTGGCACCAAGGGTGCCGGCTTCGAGGGTGGCCAGACTCCGCTGGCTATGCGCCTGCCCAAGCTTCCGGGCTTCCGCAACCCCCGTCGTATCGAGTACACCGCTGTTAACGTTGAGCGTCTCGAGCGTAAGTTCGAGGACGGCGCTGTGATCGACGGTGCCGCTCTTAAGGCCGCTCGCATCACCAAGAGCGAGTTCGAGCCCGTCAAGGTGCTCGGCAATGGTGAGCTCACCAAGAAGTTCACGGTCAAGGTCGACAAGGTCAGCGCTTCTGCGCAGGCCAAGATCGAGGCCGCTGGCGGAAAGGTCGAGCTGCCGTGCTAAATGGTCTTAAGAATGCTTTCCGCATCAAAGAATTGCGCGAAAAGATTCTTTTTACCATAGCTATGCTCGTCGTGTACCGCATTGGTGCGCACGTTCCTGTGCCCGGCATTCCCTTCCAGGGGATGCTGGGCCTTTTCTCGACCGATAACAATTCGGTCGCCGCAGGTGCTATGGCCCTCCTGAATCTTTTCTCTGGCGGCGCGTTGAGCTATGTGTCGGTGTTTTCGCTGGGCATCATGCCTTACATCACCAGCTCGATCATCCTCCAGATGCTCCAGGCCGTCGTGCCTTCCCTGCATGAGCTTGCCCGCGAGGGCGAGGTCGGTCAGACCAAGATTACGCAGTATTCGCGTTACCTCACCCTGGCTCTGGCAATCCTCAACTCCGTGGGTTACCTCTTCCTCTTTAAGAGCTTCGGCATCAGCTTTAATGGCGCCGGCGCTCCCGAGATCATCTTCGACCTCATGGTCGTCGGCACGCTCACTGCGGGCGCCATGCTGATCATGTGGATTGGTGAGCTCATCACCCAGCGCGGTATCGGCAATGGCATGTCGCTGATCATCTTTGCGAACATCATGGCCGGTCTGCCGCAGGCTATCTTCTCCAGCACCGAGGGCAATGCCGGTGGCATCATCACCATGGTGATCATCTGCGCCATCATCCTGCTGGTTATCCCGCTGATCGTTTTCCTTGAGCGCGGCCAGCGCCGCATTCCGGTCTCCTACGCCAAGCGCGTCGTGGGCCGTCGCATGATGGGTGGACAGACCACCTACCTGCCCATCAAGGTCAACACCGCGGGCGTCGTGCCGATCATCTTCGCTTCGGCGCTGCTGTACTTCCCGGCTCAGATTGCCGTGTTCTTCCCCGGCATCGGCTGGATTCAGGCAGTTGCCTCTGCGCTTTCGACCGGTTGGCTCAACTGGGTGCTTAATGTTGTCCTCATCGTGTTCTTCGCGTACTTCTACACCTCCATGGTGTTCAACCCCGATGACACGGCCGATAACCTTAAGAAGCAGGGCGGCTTTATTCCGGGCGTGCGTCCGGGTAGGGCTACCGCGGCCTACATCAAGAACGCGCTCAACAAGATTACGCTTCCCAGCGCTGTCTTTTTGGCGCTCATCGCCATCGTGCCTTCGATCATCTTCTCCTTCACGGGTAACCATCTGATCCAGGCATTTGGCGGCACGTCCATCCTCATCATGGTCGGCGTCGTGCTCGACACGGTCGATAAGCTCGAAGGCCAGATCAAGATGTATGATTACGATGGATTCTTTAAATAGGCTAGAGGAGGATTGCTCATGAACCTCGTATTGCTCGGAGCTCCGGGTGCCGGCAAGGGCACCGTCGCACAGGAGCTCGTCGCCGAGTTTGGCGTCGCTCACATTTCCACGGGCGACCTGCTGCGTGCTGCCGTCAAGGGTGGCACCGAGCTTGGTATTCAGGCTAAGAAGTACATGGACGCTGGCGAGCTCGTTCCCGACCAGCTCGTGATCGACCTTGTCAAGGAGCGCCTTGCCGCCGATGACGCCCAGCAGGGCTTCATCCTCGACGGCTTCCCGCGCAACACCGCCCAGGCCGTGACGCTCGATTCCGAGCTCTCCGCCATGGGTCGCGAGATCGACTGTGCCCTTCTGGTCGACGTGGCCCCCGAGGTCATCATCGATCGTCTGTCTTCGCGTCGCACCTGCCGCGCCTGCGGTTACACCGGCACCGCTGCCGATGCTACCTGCCCCAAGTGTGCCGGCGAGATGTATCAGCGCGACGACGACAAGCCCGAGACCATCAAGAACCGTCTCGACGTCTACGAGAAGTCCACGAGTCCGCTCGTCGACTACTATCGTGGCCAGGGTCTGCTCAAGTCGGTCAACGGTGACCAGGCTCGCGAGACCGTGTACGGGGATGTCAAAGAGGCTCTCGGTCTATGATCAAGATTAAGTCTGCAACGCAAATCGAGCAGATGAAGAAGGCAGGAGCGCTATCTAAGATGGCGCTCCGCCACGTTGGAGCCATGGTTCGCCCCGGCGTGTCGACCTTCGAACTCGATCAGCTTGCCGAGCAGATTATCCGCATGCATGGCGGCACCCCGGCCTTTAAGGGTTACGGCGGGTTCCCGGGAACCATTTGCGCATCGATCAACGATGCCGTTGTCCACGGTATTCCCAACCCCGACATGATCCTGCGCGATGGCGATATCATTTCCATCGATACGGGAGCCGTTGTCGACGGTTGGGTCGGCGATAACGCTTGGACGTTTTTCGTCGGCACCCCTACGCCCGAGGCCAAGGCCCTGTGCGAGGTTACGCGCGATTGCCTTAAGGCTGCCATCGAGCAGGCTGTCCCCGGTAACCATATCGGGGACGTCGGTTATGCCGTTCAGTCTCTCGCCGAGTCTCACGGCTATGGCGTTCTTCGTGACTATGTTGGCCATGGCATTGGCCGCGTGATGCACGAGGACCCCAACGTTCCTAACTATGGAAAGAAGGGGAGGGGCGTTCGCCTCCAGGCCGGCATGGTCATTGCCATCGAGCCGATGGTTACGATGGGTTCCAACCATGTGAGCACGGGCTCCGACGGTTGGATCGTCACGACCAACGACCACCTGCCCGCCGCGCACTACGAGAACACCGTCGCCATTACCAATGACGGTCCGGTGATTATCACCACGGATGCCCAAGGTGCTTGGTGTTCGCTCCAAGGCGGAGAAATGTAACAAGTTCCACTTAGTTGTGGAGCCATTACGAAGTTATTACGATGCGTGCATACGTGTTGTAGAATACTCAATCGCTGTCGTTTTCTAGAGAAAGATGATTGCTTGTGAAGAAGGAAGACGCAATTGAGCTCGAGGGTACGGTAAAGGAGCCGCTGCCCAACGCCATGTTTAAGGTTGAGCTCGAGAACGGTCATTCGGTTCTGTGCAACATTTCTGGCAAGATTCGAATGAATTACATCCGTATTCTCCCCGGTGACAGGGTTGTCGTGGAGCTTTCCCCGTACGACCTGACCCGTGGCCGCATCACCTATCGCTACAAATAGCGGCACGCATACACGCACTCCATTTCCGGCTGCAGGCTTAGCTCAACCTACGGTCGGATTGTGTGTGAAGACCAGCCATAGTTTTAAACGCCTGCGGCTGGGCGAGTAGATAGTAGGGAAGTAGTTTGAGCGCTACCGAAAGGAAGAACGATGAAGGTACGTCCTTCGGTCAAGAAGATGTGCGATAAGTGCAAAATCATTAGGCGCCATGGCAAGGTCCTCGTCATTTGCGAGAACCCCCGTCATAAGCAGCGTCAGGGTTAAGAGAGGAGACTACGTTGGCCCGTATTAATGGTGTCGACCTCCCGCGTGAGAAGCGCGTTGAGATCGGTCTGACCTACATTTACGGCATCGGCCGCACCACTGCGACGAAGATCTGCGTCGAGTGCAACGTTAACGTGGATACGCGCGTTAAGGACCTCACCGAGGATGAGGTTAACGCCATCCGCGATTATATCGATAAGAACCAGATCATGGTTGAGGGCGACCTCCGCCGTGAGCGCAACCAGAACGTCAAGCGCCTTATGGACATCGGCTGCAACCGCGGCCTTCGTCACCGCAAGGGCCTCCCGGTCCGCGGCCAGCGCACCCACACTAACGCTCGTACCCGCAAGGGCCCGAAGCGTCAGATCGGTGCTAAGAAGAAGAAATAAGGAGCGCTAGATAGATGGCTACTGCTAAGAAGAACGTTCGCGCTGCCCGTCTGAAGCGCGCGGACCGTAAGAACATTTCCGTGGGCCAGGCTCACATTCGTTCTACGTTCAACAACACGATCGTTTCGATCACCGATCCCCAGGGCAACGTCATTTCCTGGAAGTCGGCTGGCCAGGTGGGCTTCAAGGGCTCCCGTAAGTCCACGCCGTTCGCTGCCCAGATGGCTGCCGAGGCTGCTGCCAAGCAGGCCATGGAGCACGGTATGAAGAAGGTTTCCGTCTTCGTCAAGGGCCCCGGCTCCGGTCGTGAGACCGCCATCCGCTCCCTCCAGGCTGCTGGCCTCGAGGTCTCGAGCATCCAGGACAAGACCCCCATTCCGCACAACGGCTGCCGCCCCAAGAAGCGTCGCCGCGTGTAACTGAAAGGATCGTATCAATATGGCAATCGACAGGACTCCTGTTCTTAAGCGCTGCCGTCAGCTCGGGATCGATCCCGCTGAGCTCGGTTACAGCAGCAAGAAGGAATCTATCCGTCAGCCCAAGCGCCGTCGCAAGGAATCTGAGTACGGCATGCAGCTGCGTGAGAAGCAGAAGGTCAAGTTTATCTATGGCGTTCTGGAGAAGCAGTTCCACGGCTACTTCAACAAGGCCCGTAAGATGAACGGCGTCACCGGTGAGAACCTCATGATCATTCTTGAGTCTCGCCTCGACAACGTCGTCTTCCGTCTTGGCTTCGCTCGCACCCGCAAAGAGGCTCGTCAGTCTGTCCGTCACGGTCACTTCACCGTGAACGGCAAGCGCGTGGACATCCCGTCCTACCGCGTCAAGGCCGGCGACGTCGTCGCTGTCGGCGAGAAGTTCCGTGACCTCCTCCCCATCAAGGAGGCCCTGATTTCCTCCGAGCGCTTTGAGGTCCCTGGCTGGCTCGAGGTCGATATCGAGAAGCTGTCTGGTAACGTGCTCGCTCTGCCGACGCGTGAGCAGATCAGCGGTGATATCAACGAGCAGCTCATCGTCGAGCTCTACTCTAAGTAGTCCATCCGGGCTGCTGAGGCTGGAGGTAATACATGTCAGAATTCATTAGGCCTCAGGTTCAGGTCGAAGAGATCAACGAGACCTCTGCTCGTGTCTCCGTCGAGCCGCTCGAGCGTGGCTACGGCGATACGCTGGGTAACTCGCTTCGTCGTGTTCTTCTGTCCTCGCTCGAGGGTGCCGCCGTCGAGGCCATTCAGATCGATGGTGCGCAGCACGAGTTCATGACCATCCCTAACATGGTCGAGGATGTCACCGACATCGTCCTGAATGTCAAGGGTCTTGTCTTCAGGGCTCTCGGCACGACCGACGAGGCGACCGCCACCATCTCGGTTGACGGCCCCTGCGAGGTCACCGGTGCGGACTTCTTTATTCCGTCCGAGTTTGAGCTGGTCAACCCCGAGCAGCACATTGCTACGCTCACCGAGGGTGGCCATCTCACCATGAGCATGCGCATCGGCTATGGCCGCGGCTATGTCTCTGGCGAGGCTAACAAGCGTGACAACGATCCCATCGGTGTGATCAACGTCGACTCGCTGTACTCGCCGGTGTCCCGTTGCGCCAAGCTCGTTGAGGCTTGCCGTGTCGGCCAGCATACCGACTACGACCGCCTTGTCCTCGAGATCGAGACCAACGGTTCCATCGCCCCGCGCGACGCCGTGGTCCAGGCTGCCAATATCATCAACCAGCATATGGCCGCCTTTATGAACCTTGCCGAGACCCCCGAGGTCGAGGAGGAGGCTTCGATCTTCGCTCCCGAGGTCACCAACGACAACGCCGAGCTGGACAAGCAGATCGAGGATCTGGACCTTTCCGTCCGTTCCTACAACTGCCTTAAGCGCGCCAGCATTCACTCGGTCCGTCAGCTCGTTGAGTTCTCGGAGAACGATCTGCTCAACATCCGTAACTTCGGTGTTAAGTCGATCGAGGAAGTGAAGGACAAGCTTGAGTCCATGGGCCTGAGCCTGAAGGCTTAATGCTTCGCATATTTGAGGAGAAACTAGACCATGCGTCACAACGTTAAGAAGGGCCTGAAGCTCGGCACCGATGCGAGCCACACCAAGGCCATGAAGAAGAGCCTTGCTAAGGCCCTCTTCGAGAACGACCGCATCAAGACCACCGAGACCCGCGCTAAGGCGCTGCGTTCGGTCGTCGACCCGATCATCACTTGGGCCAAGAAGGGCGACCTGCACTCTCGTCGTCTGGCTATCGCCAAGCTCGGCGATAAGCAGCTCGTTGCCGAGATCTTCGACAAGGCTGCTCAGGGCATGTGGCAGGACCGCAACGGCGGTTACACCCGCATCATGAAGCTCGGTAACCGCAAGGGCGACAACGCTCCCATCGTTATCATGGAGCTCGTCACCGAGCCTTGCACGCCTAAGGCCAAGAAGGCTGCTCCGGCCCCCAAGAAGGCCGCTGCTCCCAAGAAGGTCGAGGCTGTCGAGGAGGCTCCTGCTGAGGAGACCGCTGAGTAGACATTCTGTCTGCATAGGCTATATTCGAGGGGTACGTTCGCGTACCCCTCTTTTTTTGTCGCAATACCGTTGCTAGTTTGTTGGGAGCGCCTATGACTGCGCCGTCTGATTTCAATTCGACCCCCGAGCTTGACGCCACCCTTGTATTTCGCGTGGCCTACGATGGCTCCTCCTATAGCGGATTTGCCGAGCAGCCGGGCCAGACGACGGTCGCGGGCGAGCTGCGCCGTGCAATCGAGACGTTGCTGCGCCGCCCAATCGATCTGACGTGCGCGGGGCGTACCGATGCCGGCGTTCATGCGGTGGCCCAATACATCAGCGTGCCTGTAACGGACGCTGAGCTCGCTTTGACGCGCCGTAGGTGGCTGAGGGCTATGGATGCCCTCCTGGGCAAAGATATCGCCATAAACGAGGTCTACAAGGCTCGTAAGGGCTTTTCTGCACGTTTTGACGCGCGCTCTCGCACTTACACCTATCGCATTGCCGACCGTGATGCGCGGCCCGTGCTGTCACGCGGTGCCGTATGGTGGCATCGCTATCCCCTCGACGTCGATGCGATGGCGGCCGCCTGCCCTGCGCTTTTGGGCGAGCAGGACTTTAAGAGCTTTTGCAAGGTCGCCTCTGCCGTGGGCAAACCTACGCACCGCTGCGTAATGCGTGCCGAGTTTGGCCATGAGGTCGCCTTTGGCGAGGACATCCTCACGTTTACCATCGAGGGCAATGCGTTTTTGCATTCGATGGTGCGAACCATTGTGGGCACCCTTGTCGAGATCGGCATGCATCGCCGCGATCCCGAGTGGATGCGCGAGGTAATTGATGCCTGCGATCGCACCGCAGCTGGTCCTACGGCACCCGCATGCGGTCTTACTTTTATGGGCGTGGACTACGACCCCGCCGAGCTTGTGGTCCTCGATTAGGGATGAGACTGCCTGACGGCGATCTTTGTGTGCGGCGCCTGTGGGCGGGGCGTGTGCAACATCTGTTCTTGACGTGCATCGCGGCGGACGACCGCCCGCATTAATTGACGGGGTGTACCATGAACGACAGTTTGTTACTAGCTGTCGAGAGGACGGAAAACTTGGTTCGACGTGGTTCGCATCCGCGACTTTCGGTGATCCTGATTGTTGAGGGTTCGCCCAGTTATGCGATGCGCGCTCTCGAGAGCGTCCAGAACCAAGACCTCTACGATTTGCAAATTGTCGTCGTTTGCCGCGGCGTGGTAGCTGGTGTGCGCCATTCGCTCGAAGTTGCTGCCGACAGAGACATTCATATTGATTTGATTGATGTTGAGGACCCAGCGCCTGGTGCCTGCCTGCGTGCCGGCTTTGCGGCTTCGCGCGGCTCCCAGATCATTGCGATGAATGCCAATGAGTGGTTTGCGCCGCAGTCCCTTTCGCAGATGGTCGATAGCTCCTGCGACGCTTCGGCTGACATCGTGTTCCCCTCTGTTTCGCTCGATCGCTACGATGCTCACCGCGAGCGTCATTCCCGAGTTTTGGACGCGGCATCCGTTTCTGGCGATGGGGACCTGGCAGCTTGCCTGACCCAATTGGTTTCCTGTGGTTTAATCCGACAGTCCTCCGGCGTGCTGTATGATCGCACCCTTTTTGAGGCGTGCCTTGCGCATGGCGATGCGTTTCGCACGGTGTCTTTTTTGACGTTCGCGCTTTCGCAGGTAAAGAGCGTTTCTGGATGTGGCCGTGCCCGTTTTCATGCAGTGGCGCCGTCGATTACGGAGACGTTTGACCCCACAATGTTTGCCAGGCTTTCTGATGATATCGGGGCGCTCGACAGGCTTGCCGACTCGCTTGCCGTCGCGGGCGGTGGCGATCAGTTGAAGCTGGTCTGCCAGCGGTATTACTACGCCGGCCTGGTTGCCTGCATCGAAAATTTGTGTCTGAGCCCCCATGGGGTGTCTTCAATAGAGCGTTCGGCCCGTTTGCATGATATGCTCGAAGCGCAGCGTACCCGTCAGATGGTTGCGGCTCTTAAGGGCAATCATCGGGGCTTAGGTCTGCTCTATGGTTCGATAGCTAGTGCCAAGCCTATGTGGTGTGCGTTGTATACGCATCTGGCGGCCTTTTTCAATCGTTCGGGCGTCAGGACTGTCTAGTAGCGTGTTTTTCGAAATAAATTGCATGGAATTGTTTCGAAATGCGTTCTTATTCACTAAAACCCTCAAATAGCGCTAAACTATTCAATCACTAAGTGATTGTCTCCACCATCTTTTGGAGTGAGGTTTTGTATGGCCAAAAAACGCAATGGGCGCCAGGATGCCATCAGAGATATTGTTCGCAATAAGGACGTACGTACGCAGCGCGTTTTGGTAGACGAGCTTCGCGCCATGGGTTTCGATTGCACGCAGGCGACCGTTTCGCGCGACATCGCGGACATGGGACTGCGTAAGCTCCCCGAGGGCATCTATGTCCTTGCCGAGGACCTGCATCTGCAGCGCATGGTTTCCGAGCTGGTTACCGGCGTACTGCGCACCGATAATCTGGTTATGATCAAGGCACAGCCCGGTACGGCTTCTGGTATTGCCGCAGCGGTCGATGCCGCGGAGCTGCCCGACGTGCTTGGCTCGCTTGCCGGCAACGACACGATCTTAGTCATTGCGCAGACGGCCGAGGACGGCGAACGCCTTGAGGCGCTCATCAACAAGCTGAGTAACTCTCACAAGTAGGGGATGCGTGGCACTGCTGCTGTGCCGATTGTTGCTATAGGTAATTGTCGAGGGCGTTGACGAAGGTCAGCGCCCTTTTGCATGCCGGCACCCGTTGCTCTATCGGTCCTGCAGCCGGGGCCGTCGTGACATCTTGTGACATCTGCCGAAATAAAGAAGCGCCCGAGCAGCGTACGTGCTGCTCGGGCGCCTTAGTGTCAGATGCCGCTTTGCGTCTACTGGCCCGTAGAGGGGTCGGGCGTGGGCGTAGGATCGGGGGTAGGCGTCGGCGTGCCACCGTCGCCACCCGTGCCACCATTGCCACCCGTGCCACCGTCGCCACCTGTCGTACCGCTATCGCCGGTGGTGTTGCCGCCCGGGGTTTCAGTGGTTGTCGTTGTCGTTGTCGTTGTCGTTGTGGTGGTCGTGGTCTCTTCCTCTTCTTTTCCCTCGTCTTTATCCTCTTCGTCTTTCTTTTTGTTGTTTGTGCCGTAGAACTTCCAGACGTTATTGTTCTTGTACGTGGGAGCCGTTCCGGTCGAGAATTCCTCGCGCTCGGTGCCCGCAAGAACGGTGTTCATGAACTTCTTAAAGACGGGCAGGTTGGTGCTGTCGCCCAGCAGGTCCGAACCGTACTTTTGGATGGGAATCTCGCCTGCGGAATAACCGGTCCACAGGGCGCATGTCAGTTGCGGCGTGAAGCCGCAGAACCACAGGTTGGTGGTGTTGTCAGTGGTGCCCGTCTTGCCGGCATAGGGCTGGTTGACGTTCAGCGCGCCGGCGGCACCCGTGCCGCTGCCCTGCATGACGCCGGATAGAACATCGGTAACCGCGGCAGCCTCGCCTTCGGTGAGCACCTGCGTGGGATTGTCGGTGTGCTGGTACAGAACCGAGCCGGTACGCGAGTCGATCTCGGTAATGGCGATGGGCTGACGGTAGTAGCCACCGTTGGCAAACGTTGCGTAGGCCGATGCCATCTCGAGCGGTGAGATGGACCCGGTGCCGAGCGTCATGACGGGAACGTCCTCGATATTGTCTTTGGCGGGATCGATGCCAAGCTTTTTGACGAGCGACATGATCTTGTCATTGCCGATGGCTTCGGCCACCTGAATGTAGCCGGTGTTGGATGAGTATGCCGTTGCCTGCTTAAGCGTGATGTTGCCATAGCTCTGGTTGCCGTAGTTTTGCACCTCGGTCGTGGTGCCCTTGGCCTTGAGCGGCGAGTTGCAGTTGAGGGTGACGTTGGGGTTCATACCGTTTTGGATGGCAGTTGCCAGCGTAAAGGCCTTAAACGTGGAGCCCACGGGGCGCTTTGCCGTAGCGTGGTTCACGTGATTCTCGTCGGCGTTGTAGTCGTAGCCGCCTACCATGCACTTGATGTAGCCGGTCTTGGGGTCAACGACGACCATGCCCATGTCCAGGCCGTCGAGCGAAAGCGTGTCGAGCTGCGAGCGCACAGCCTCCTCGGCCACCTGCTGCATGGTGGGGTCGATGGTGGTCTTGACGGTCAGACCGCCCTTAAAGAGCACGTCGGTGGAGAACTCCTGCTCAAGCAACTGCTTAACGTAGGAGACAAAGTAGGGCTGAGAGTACACATCGACGCCACTGCCCGAAATCTCGGTCACGTTAAGCGTGATGGGCTCAGCCTGTGCGGCATCGTGCTCTTCCTGCGTGATGTGGCCCAGACGCAGCATGTTGTCCAGAACCTTATTGCGGCGGGACAGCGCCAAGTCGGGATTAACCGTGGGGTCGTACTGCGAGGGCGAGTTGGGAAGGCCGATGAGCAGCGCGGCCTCGCTCAGGGTGAGGTCGGCGGCGGTTTTGGACAGATAGGTCTCGGCGGCGGCCTCGATTCCATATGCTCCATGGCCGTAGTAGATGGTGTTGAGGTACATCATGAGGATCTCGTCTTTGGAGTACATATCCTCCATCTTGATGGCGATATAGGCCTCGCGCACCTTACGCTCGATGGTCGAGTCGAATTGTTCCTCCTGCAAGATGGTGTTGCGAACCAGCTGCTGGGTGATGGTCGATGCGCCCTCGTGGCCGCCGGTGAGGGTTGCCACCGATGCGCGTGCAATGCCCCAGAGGTCGATGCCGCCATGCTCGTAGAAGCGCTCGTCCTCAACGTCGACGGTGCCCTGCAGCACGTACGGGGACACTTGGTCCTTGGTGACGGACTTGCGGTTTTGCGTGTAGAAACTCGCAATGGTATTGCCGTTGCAGTCGACGATGTCGGTGGGCTCGCTCACCAGATACGCGTTGGCATCGGTGTAGTCGGGCAGATCGGACAGCCAGCGGTTGACATTGCCGATCATGCCGATGCCAAACGCTACGCCCGCGATAAGCAGAAAGCCCAAAAACGAGAGCAAGATCATGGGAAGGGCATGTGTCTTAGAGCGACCGCGCCCCTGTCGTTGGCGAGGACCCATATATTGACCTCCAGGTATGTCGTGCCAGGCGGCAGGTATGCTACCGAGCAGGATGGACATAAGTTATTACACGATAAACCAATCGGGGCATGCGGGGCCTCGTGTATGCTGGTTGGCAGCAATTTTCAGAGTGAAAGCACACCTTGGCAAGGAGTTTACCGATGGCGATTCGGCCGATGGAATCGAGCGGACAATGCGAAAGCGAGTTGGCGGCGGCTGAAGTGGCGCTGCCCGAACTGCTGGCGCCTGCTGGCGGACTCGACCAGATGCTCGCGGCGATTGCGGCGGGTGCCGATGCCATCTATGCGGGGCTGGACGGATTCAACGCTCGAGCGAGCGCGCATGGCTTTAGCGATGATGAGTTCGCGCGCGGTTGTGCCGTGGCCCATGCCCATGGCGTGCGTGTGTACGTGACGCTCAACGTGTTCGTGTTCGATGATGAGCTTGCCGACGCCGTAGCGTTGGGGGCGCATGCGCACGTGTTGGGTGCCGATGCGTTGATTGTGGCCGATGCCGGGCTGACCTGTGCGCTTCGTGCGGCGATTCCGGGAGTCGAGATTCACCTGTCCACTCAGGCGGGCGCTCATAGCGAGGGTGCCGTGCAGTTGGCTGCCAAGGAGTTGGGCGTTGAGCGCGTGACGACTGCGCGCGAGCTGAGCGTGGTAGAGATTGAGACGCTTTGCGCTACTGGCGTGCCCATCGAGGTGTTCTGTCACGGCGCTATTTGCATTGGATACTCGGGTGCGTGCGGGTTCTCTGCCCTTCGACGTGGCCGCTCTGCGATGCGCGGTGATTGCACTCAACCGTGCCGTCTATCCTATGACTTGGTGGACGAGGCGGGGCAGAGTGTTGTCGCTGTCGAAGGGGATCGTCTGCTTTGTCCGCGTGACTATCTGGGCATCGCGCATCTGCCCGAGCTTGTTGCCGCCGGCGTGGCATCGCTCAAGATCGAGGGGCGCATGAAGAATCCCGACTACGTCTTTAACGTGGTGAGGGTGTGGCGTCGGGCGCTCAATATGCTGCGCGACGGCACATGGGATGCCGATGCGGTGCCGGCGCTTGAGCGCGAGCTGGGAAGGTCGTTCAACCGCGGCTTTACCGATGCGTATCTGCGGGGTCGTTCGGGCGCCGAGCTCATGAGCTTTGAGCGCGCGATCAACCAGGGCGTGCGCGTGGGCCACTTGGTGGCGGTGGGTCACGAAGAGGTGACGGTTGAGCTTGATGCCGCCGTGGCGGCGGGCGATACGCTCGAGATCCGATTTTACCCGGGTGCCGACGCGCGTCCCGATGTGCCCAAGCGCTGGCCACAGGTGCCTTGCCCCGTGGATGCCGCTGCGGGAGAGCGCATCGTCGTGCATTGCAAACGCAAGGTGGACGCGGGCTGCGAGGTCTATCTGATTCGCAGTGCCGGCGTGCTGGGGCAGACGGCAACGGTGTTGGAGCGC
>UQKU01000039.1 GCA_900541675.1 uncultured Collinsella sp.
GGGAGGGCCGGCGGGGGTGGGCGGCGGGGGGGCGGCCCCGGCGTGGGGCTCCCCCGCGCGGGGGGCCGCGGCGGGAGGGGGCTCAAACCCCGCCGTGCCGGAAAGCGCGACATCGCTGGTGGGATTGTAGGCAAAGGGATCGGATGCCGGCTGTGCCTGATCTGCCGGCTGAGTGGGGGCCTGAGCAACAGGCTGGCCCTCTGAATCCGGAGTGGCGAAACGACTGCCCTGGACGCCCGTCTGCGTCTTGGGGGCATCATCGCCCGCACCGGAGGTACGGAAGTGGTTACCCACTGGTGCTCCTTATCGTCGTGCGTTTAAACTACATGAGCGCTTTGTATTTTAGCAGCATTAGCTTTACTGCACATAAGAAGCATGGCGGGGTTTGGGTCTCACCGGCCGGGCGCAGGGTTACCTCCCAAATCGTCCTCGCGCATGGCCGGCATTTGTCCTGCTCCTGCGGAGCTGCGGACAAACGCCGGCCTGCGCTGCGGAAAGATTTGGGAGGTAACCCTGCGCCCGGCCTGCGGCTACTATGGGGCCGACGCACCAACTTGAGATGCTGCGCATACAAAGTTGGAAGGGTCTGAATTGCACTTCGTTGGGATGGGCCCGTTTCCCCATGGGAACTTTGCTTGGCAGGACTCTAATTTAAATTCAGCATAAACAGGGGCGCCCTCTTTGAGGACGCCCCTGTTCTGGCTTGTTTGCGGTTGTCGACGCGATACTTTGCCTCGTCTTGCCTTATGCCAAGAACTCCTTGGTGGTCGCCACGATGTTGGCGGCGTCCAGGCCGTACTTGTGCAGGAGCTCGGCACCCGGGCCAGACTCACCGAAGGTGTCGTTGACGCCGATCTTCTTGAGCGGCGTCGGGCACTGCTCGCACAGGACGTCGGCAACGGCGCTGCCCAGGCCACCGATCACAGAGTGCTCCTCGACGGTCACGACGTGGCCGGTCTTGGTGGCGCTCTTGACGATCAGGTCGGCGTCGATGGGCTTGATGGTGTGCATGTTAATAACCTCGGCGTCGATGCCCTCGGCAGCGAGCTGCTCGGCAGCCTCGAGAGCCTCGCCGACCATCAGGCCGCAGGCGATGATGGTCACATCGGCGCCCTCGCGCATGACAATGCCCTTACCCAACTCGAACTTGTAGGTCTCGGGGTCGTTGATAACCGGCGAGGCCAAACGAGCGAAGCGCATGTACACCGGACCGTCGCACTCGTAGGCGGCGCGCGTCACGGCGCGGGCTTCGACGTCGTCGGCGGGAACGATCACGGTCATGCCGGGGATGACGCGCATGAGGGCGATATCCTCGCAGCACTGGTGCGTGGCACCGTCCTCGCCCACCGAGATACCGGCGTGCGTGGCGCCAATCTTAACGTTGAGGTGCGGGTAGCCAATGGAGTTGCGGACCTGCTCAAAGGCGCGGCCGGCGGCGAACATGGCAAAGGTGCTCGCGAAGGCAACGCGACCGGTGGTTGCGATACCGGCGGCAACACCCATCAGGTTGCTCTCGGCAATGCCCACATCGAAGAAGCGGTCGGGGCAGGCGGCCTTAAACTTGCCGGTCTGCGTGGCGGCGGCCAGGTCGGCGTCGAGGACCACAAAGTCATCGTGCTCGTTGGCGAGCTCGACGAGGGCCTCGCCGTAGCTTACACGCGTGGCGATTTTCTTGACGTCTGCCATCCTAGAGCTCCTCTCCGGCGGCCGTGAGCTCTGCCATGGCCTGCTCAAACTGTTCATCGTTGGGGGCCTTGCCGTGCCAACCAACCTGGTTCTCCATAAAGGACACGCCCTTGCCCTTCAGGGTCTCGGCGATAATGGCGGTCGGCTGGCCCTTGGTAGCGCGAGCCTCGGCAAAGGCGGCGCGGATCTGGTCGAAGTCGTTGCCGTCGGCGAGCTCCACCACGTGGAACTTAAAGGCGCGGAACTTGTCGGCGAGCGGCATGGGGTCGTTGACCTCCTCAACGGGGCCGTCGATCTGCAGGCCGTTGTGGTCGACGATCACGCAGAGGTTATCGAGCTGCTGGTTGCCGGCAAACATGGCGGCCTCCCAGACCTGGCCCTCCTCGCTCTCGCCGTCGCCCAGCAGGGCGTACGTGCGGTAAGTATCGCCCCAGTGCTTGGCGGCAACGGCCATGCCCACGGCGGCGGAGATGCCCTGGCCAAGCGAGCCGGTGGACATGTCGACGCCCGGGGTGTCGTTCATGTTGGGATGGCCCTGCAGGTGGCTGCCGATATGGCGCAGCGTCTCGAGGTCCTCCTTGGGGAAGAACCCACGCTCGGCGAGCACGGCGTACAGACCCGGAGCACAGTGGCCCTTGGAGAGCACAAAGCGATCGCGGTCGGCCTTGCGGGGATCGGCCGGGTCGACGTTCATTTCCTCAAAGTACAGATAGGTCATGATGTCGGCAGCGCCGAGCGAACCGCCCGGATGGCCGGACTTGGCAGCGTGCACGCCGGTGACGATGCCCTTCCTTACCTCGTTGGCAACCTTTTTGAGCTCTTCGTCGCTCATTGTGCCTTCCTTTCATCCTCATTAGACAAAATGCGCACGGCACCGAAGGTAATCCCAACACAGCCGCAATGCACGTACGTCATTCATTATGCTGGAAACTGATGGCTTTACCAGAGTTTTTATCATTATTTGAACAATTTAGCAGGCAGAACCGCTGATGAAACGGTTTATCAATGTGAACGTCTTTTGGATGGAACGCGGTCGCCCCTACGCGCTAATGTCCTTGAATCCCTCGCCGAAAGCTTCCGTAACGTCAGCGACCGTCACAATGGCGCGAGGATCGCGCTCGCGCACGATCGTCTTGAGGGTATTGAGCTCTCGACGGCTCACGATGACCATAATCACCGGCTTCTCGGCACCCGAATACATGCCAGTCGCCTTAAACTTGGTACAACCACGACCCAAGCCATACATGATATCGGCAGCGATATCAGGGAACTTGTCCGAGATGATGAGAACCATACGGCGTTTGTTGCCACCATCGACCACGGCATCGATCACGTAGCCGCTAATGACCATCGAAAGGCCTGCATATAGCGCGTTTTCGATTGAAAAGACCGGGGCCGACAGCGCGCACACGGCAACATCGATTGCCATGACGGTCGAACCCACCGGCAGCGAGGTCTTACGCGAGATGATTTGGCCAATCGTGTCCGAGCCGCCGGTGTTGGCGCCGGCGCGCAACACCATGCCGTAACCGATGCCCGTGATAATGCCGCCCCACATAGCGGGAAGCATCAGGTCTGCATGTGCCAGCGGCGCTACAAACGGGGCGAACAGATCGGTAAAGAATCCCAGCAGCACAAAGCCCGTCGCCGTCTGCACCACGTAGAACATGCCGCCCTCGCGCATAACGACCAGCAGCAGCAAGGCGTTCATCACGATCGTCTGAATACCAACGGGAAGCGATAGACCGCGCGATGCGCCGACCGCCTGGATAATGGTGGCAAGGCCCGTAACGCCACCGGCAGCAAGGCCGTTGGGAATCAAAAACAGGTCGGTCGCAATAGCGGCCAGAGCGCACCCCAACATAATCTGGGGCAGGTCGTGAAAGAAGTTCATCGAAAGAATGCGCTTAATGTCCAGACGATATGCCATGCTGCCTCCCTCAAAAAAGCGCACCCAAACGGATGCGCTTCGAACTTCTTGCTGTATTCGATTCTACCGATTCGCCGGACAAAAACCACCCCTGCGCAGGGTTTATTCCGGATACAAACCCGTCCAACCGTTGGGCTTAGCATCGGCTTGAAGCCGCCCGATGTTTTAGATCTCCGAGCCTTCTGCGTCAGCGTTGCCGGTGGCCCAGCGATGGTAGCCAATAACAAATGGGTCCAGGTCACCATCGTCAAGAACGGCCTCGACATTGCTGGTCTCCACGCCCGTGCGTAGGTCCTTGACCATCTGATACGGGTAGAGTACGTAGCTGCGAATCTGGTTGCCAAAACCAATCGTGGTCTTGGGTCCGCGGATCTCATCGAGCGCCTCGGCACGCTTTTCGAGCTCAATCTCGTACAGGCGAGCCTTGAGGATCTGCATGCACGCGGCCTTGTTCTGGATCTGGCTGCGCTCGTTTTGGCAGGTGACCACAATGCCGCTGGGGAAATGCGTCACGCGCACGGCGGAGTCGGTGGTGTTAACGCCCTGGCCGCCCGGGCCGCTCGCGTGGTACACGTCCACGCGGATGTCATCGGGACTGATCTCGATGTCGATATCATCGGGTAGCACGGGGATGACCTCGACGCCGGCAAACGTGGTCTGGCGGCGCTTCTTGTCGTCGGTGGGGCTAATGCGAACCAAGCGGTGGACGCCGGCCTCGGCGCGCAGCATGCCAAATGCGTCTTTGCCCTCGACAGTAAAGGTCGCGCGGTCGATGCCGATGACCTCGGCTGCGGGACAGTCGTTGATGGTGACCTTCCAGCCGCGACGCTGGCAGTACTTCATGTACATCTTAAAGAGCATGAAGGTCCAGTCCTGGGCCTCCAGACCACCCTGTCCGGGCTTGATGGTCACAATGGCATCGCCGTGATCGAACTCACCGGTAAACCAGCTCGAAAGCTCAAGCTCATCGATGGCACGGGCCAGGCGCTCAGCCGTGGCTGTAGCCTCCTCGCGAAGGGCGACGGCGTCGGGGTCATCCCCCATCTCCTCGGCAAGCTCCAGCGCGGCGCGGGCATCGGAAAGCTCGCCGCGCGCGGTGTCCACGGCAGCGATATCTTCCTTGGTACGCGCGATCTCCTCCATGGTGGCACGGGCGGCGTCGGCGTCATCCCAAAAGCCAGGGGCAACACTTTTGGCCTCGAGCTCGGTCACGCGCGTGCGCTTTTCGTCCAAATGGAGATACGACTCGACCTCGCCGAGCCGGTCCGCGAACGCGTCCAGCTCGGCGGGCGTTACCTCTAAAGCCTCAGCCATTAACGATTCCTGCCGTGGCAGTACTTAAACTTCTTGCCGCTACCGCAGGGGCACGGGTCGTTGCGGCCCACGTTGACGTACGGATCGTCGCTCTCGGACTTGCGATAGGTGGTCACCTTGCCACCGTTGTTGACGGCAGCCGGTCCGCCTTGGACAGCCGTGCGGGCCTGCACCTGCGCCTGCTTGCGCAGCACCGAGTCGCCGTTATCACCATCGACCTCGGCAGGACCGGAGAAGCGCGCGCCCTCGAGCGTGGGCTCTTCCTTGTGCTCCACGGCACGCGGGGCAGCCTTGATCTCGATGCGCAGAACCGTGCGCAGGTAATCCTCATACATGGTATCGACGAGTATCTGGAACGCGCCGTAGGCCTCGGTCTTGTACTCAACCAGCGGGTCGCGCTGGCCAAAGCCGCGCAGCCCGATGCCGGTCTTAAGGTAGTCCATCTCCTGCAGGTAGTTCATCCAGCGGGTATCGATGACGCGCAGCATGACCTGGGTATTGAGCTCGCGCATCAGGTCCTCGCCCAGACGCTCGGCCTTCATGTTGTAGCACTTCTCAACATAGGCCAAGACATCGGCAGCCAGGGCTTCAAAGTCCTCGTCAGGGAACTGAGGAGTATCGATATGCCCGGTCAGCTCGACGACCCACTTACGCAGGCCCTCAAGATCGCGCTCGCCCTCGTGGCTGTCCTTGGTGCAGAACTCCTGCACGCAGCGGTACACGGTATCGTGCATGACCTCGGTGATGTGGTCGGTCAGGTCCTTGCCGTCCAGAATCTTGTTGCGCTCGGCGTAGATGACCTGGCGCTGCTTGTTCATAACGTCGTCGTACTCAAGAACGCTCTTACGCATGGAGAAGTTGATGCTCTCGACCTTGTGCTGGGCGCTCTCGACGGCCTTGGAAATGATCTTGTGTTGGATGGGCATGTCGTCGCCCATGTCGGCCGTGACCATCATCTTGGAGACGCGGTCCATCCTGTCGCCGCCGAACAGGCGCATGAGGTCATCCTCGAGCGACAGGTAGAACTGGGTCTCGCCCGGATCGCCCTGACGGCCGGAGCGGCCGCGCAGCTGGTTGTCGATACGGCGGGACTCGTGGCGCTCGGTGCCGATAACGGTCAGGCCACCGGCGGCAAGCACGCGCTCGCGCTCGGCCTTGCAGGTCTCCTTGGCCTCGGCGTTAAACTGCTCGAGCTGCTCGGGCGTCACGTCCTCCATGGTCAGGCCCTCGTACTCCAGGCGTTCGCGCACCAGCTCGTCGGGGTTGCCGCCCAGCAGGATGTCGGTGCCACGACCGGCCATGTTGGTGGCGATGGTCACGGCGCCGTAACGTCCTGCCTGGGCCACGATATGGGCCTCGCGCTCGTGATGCTTAGCGTTGAGGACCTCGTGCGCGATGCCGCGCTTGGTGAGGGCGGCAGACAGCTTCTCGGAGCTCTCGATGGAGACGGTGCCCACCAGGACCGGCTGGCCCTTGGCGTGACGTCGCTCGACGTCATCGGCAACGGCGTTGTACTTGGCCTGGATGGTGCGGTACACCAGGTCCTCATGGTCAACACGCTGAACGGGCTTGTTGGAGGGGATGACCTCGACGGGCAGCTTGTAGATCTCGCGGAACTCGGCATCCTCGGTGAGTGCCGTACCGGTCATGCCGGAGAGCTTGTCATACAGACGGAAGTAGTTCTGCAAGGTGATGGTGGCCAGCGTCTGGTTCTCCTCGCGCACGAGCACGCCCTCTTTGGCCTCGATGGCCTGGTGCAGGCCCTCGGAATAGCGGCGGCCTTCCATAATGCGGCCGGTGAACTCGTCGACGATCTTGACCTCGCCGTTGGTGACCACGTACTGCTTATCGCGGTGGAACATGTACTGGGCCTTCAGCGCCTGCTGCAGGTGGTTGACCAGCTGGCCGGACAGATCGGCATAGATGTCATCAATACCCAGGCGGCGCTCGATTTTCTTAAGGCCGCGCTCGGTGGCGGCAATGGTGTGCTTGGCCTCGTCCATGACGTAGTCGCCCGTGGGCTCAACGTCCTCGGTGGCGGTAAGCATGTCGTGCGACACGTCCTCGCCGCGCTCAAGGCCACGCACGGCACGCGCGAAGTCCTTGTAGGTGCTGGCGGACTTAGTGCCGGCGCCCGAGATAATGAGCGGCGTCCTGGCCTCATCGATCAGGATGGAGTCGACCTCGTCGACGATGGCGTAGTTGTGACCGCGCTGCACGCGCTGCTCGGGACGGGTGACCATGTTGTCGCGCAGGTAGTCGAAACCGAACTCGGAGTTGGTGCCGTAGGTGACGTCTGCCTGGTAGGCCGGACGCTTGAGCTCGAGCGGCATGTTGTTCTGGAGCAGACCGACGGTCATGCCCAGGTACTTGTAGATGCGGCCCATCCACTCGGAGTCGCGCTTGGCAAGGTAATCATTGACAGTAACGACGTGCACGCCCTTGCCGGCAATAGCGTTGAGATAGCCAGCCAACGTGGAGACGAGGGTCTTACCTTCGCCGGTCTTCATCTCGGCGATGTGGCCCTCGTGCAGTGCCATGGCGCCAATGAGCTGCACGTCAAAGTGGCGCATACCCATGGTGCGCTTGGAAGCCTCACGCACGGTGGCAAAGGCCTCGGGGAGCATGTCGTCAAGCGACTCGCCGTTGGCGTAACGCTCGCGGAACTTATCGGTCTGGCCGCGGAGTTCCTCCTCGGTCATCTTCTCAAACTGGGGCTCAAGACCGTTGATCTGGTCGACGATCTTGTAGTAGCGCTTAAGGTCCTTATCGGATCCAAAGGACAGCAGCTTTGACATGAATCCCATGTGGTTTTCCTTTTTGGCCATCGCCCACGCCGTGCAGCTGCGGGCGAGTTAAACACAGATGATTGTACTTTAGCCAAACAAGGCGCGGCCTATACGGTCGACCTCGACCGCCACGTAATAACTATGACCAACCTGCCACAATGGGACAGGTTTATTTTGGCAAGTTTTATCTGAGCAAACGCCGTCTCTCTGCCATTTGGTGCCACGGGGACAGGTCAGCTTGCACCAATAAAAAGAAAAGGGCCGCGCACCCAAATGGATGCACGGCCCTCATGCCATGAATGCGAGCGATTCTCTCGGCGAGCTAGTTACTCAGCAGCCTCGGTGGTCTCGGCCTCTGCAGCGGCCTCCTCAACGGGAGCCTCTGCAGGAGCCTCGGCGGCCTGCTTGGCAGCCTCCTCGGCAAACTTAGCGGCACGCTTAGCCTTCTCGGCAGCCTTAGCCTCAGCGGCGGCCTTGCGAGCAGCCTCGGCCTCAGCAGCCTTGGCGGCCTTGGCAGCCTTGGCCTCCTCAGCCTTCTTGAGCTGGGCGGCAGCGGCGCCACCGAACTTGTCGGCGAAGCGCTGGACGCGTCCACCGGTGTCGACGAACTTCTGCTGGCCGGTGTAGAACGGGTGGCACTCGTTGCAAAGCTCGACCTTCATCTCGGACACGGTAGCGTGCGTCTTGAAGGTGTTGCCGCAGGAGCACGTCACCGTGCACTCGACATACTGGGGATGGATACCCTGCTTCATGGTAGGACTCCTTATTGGTCAGGCGCTGGTTACCGATCAGCGCATAAGGCGTCTTGGTTTCCGACCAAGACAACAAACTCGGCTATGGTACCACGGCGCCGAGCGTCCCACAAAAGGTTCACGCTCTTTATGCAATGTGATATGCCCAACCGCAGCGAGCACACACCCCATCGAACTTTCACCCATGTTGCAGACGTGTAACGCCGCAGCAAAGGTGCCCCTTTTTGCGCCAGACAGGTACAATGATGAACACTGTACCGTAGCGGAGCGCCCCGCGCGCCGCAACCACGCGAAAGGGTTTCCCATGGCCGAGATCTCGTCCTCCCGTATCGTCATCACCGTCCTTGGCAAGAACCGCCCCGGCATCGTCGCCGGCGTCACCCGTGTCCTGGGCGAGGCCAATGTCGACATCCGCGACATCACGCAGTCCATTATCGAGGACATCTTCACCATGACCATGCTGGCCGACACCGCCGAGTCCAAGCTCGACTTCGCCGAGCTGCAAAAGGCGCTGGCCGAGGCCGGCGAGCTTTCGGGCGTCAACGTGTCCATCCAGCGCGAGGACGTCTTTAACTTTATGTACCGCCTGTAGCGAACAGGCCGCCCGGGGCAGGCGGGCGCTTCTGCGTCCAAGCGTACCGTCCCGACGCGGCGTGGAGAGGAGCGCGCATGGCCTACGACGCCAAGAAAATCTACTACCGCTTCGACGACCACCTGAGCCGCCTGGTCTTGGATTACGAAGCGAGCCGCCAGATTTCGCCCGAAAGCGAAAATCTCTACTATGGCCTGCCGACTGACCCTTATGACGAGGGCCTATTTGTTGAGCACAACGTCAAGCGCGGCCTGCGCAACGCCGACGGCTCGGGTGTGGTCGCGGGTCTTACCCGCATCTCGGACGTGCACGGCTACAACAAGATCGACGGCAAGGTCGTGCCCGATCAGGGCAAGCTCACGCTTCGCGGCTACAGCATCGAGGATCTGGTCAACAATGCCCAGGCCGAGAATCGCTACGGCTACGAGGAAGTCGCCTATCTGCTTATCACGGGTTCGCTGCCCAACAAGGAAGAGCTCGACGGCTTTTGCGAGCGCCTGGGCGCCTTTAGACATCTGAGCGACGAGTACGTTAAAGAGTTCCCTATGACCACGGTGTCGTCGAGCATCATGAACGTGCTCCAGCGCGCCGTACTGTTGCTCTACGCCTTCGATGCCGAACCAGACGTGATCACGCCCGAGCACGAAATCGACGTCGCCATTTCCATGCTCGCACGTCTCCCGCGCATCGCCGCCTTCGCACACATGGCCTCGGTCGCCAAGCTTCGCGGTTCCGAGGTTCACGTTCCGCACCCCACGCCCGGTCTCTCCACCGCCGAGACCATCCTACAGGTCCTGCGCGGCGGCATGGCGTTCACCCGCGATGAGGCGATGCTGCTCGACGTTATGCTCATGCTGCATGCCGAGCACGGCGGCGGCAACAACTCCACCTTCGCTTGCCGCGTGCTGTCGTCTTCGGCCACCGACCCGTATTCCGCCTACGCCGCGGCTATCGGCTCGCTCAAGGGCCCGCGCCACGGCGGTGCCAATGCCAAGGTCGTGTCTATGCACGAGAACATCCGCGCGCATGTTTCCAACTGGGAAAACGAGGACGAGGTCGCGGCTTACCTGGGCAAGATCCTCGACAAGCAGGCCTTCGACGGCACGGGCCTCATCTACGGCATGGGCCACGCCGTCTACACGCTGAGCGACCCACGCGCCGAGGTCTGCCGCCGTTACGCGCGCTCGCTGGCAGCCAAGAAGGACTTGGGCGAAGAATTCGCACTCATCGAGCGCATTGAGCGCCTGGCACCCCAGGTCATGCGCGACCACGGCATGACCAAGCCCATCTGCGCCAACATCGACCTGTACACGGGCTTTATCTACAAGATGCTCGGCGTGCCCGAAACGCTCTTTACGCCGCTATTCGCCGTCGCCCGCATGGCCGGCTGGTCGGCACACCGCATGGAAGAGCTCTTCTGCGCGCACCGCATCATCCGCCCCGCGTATCGCCCGGTTATCGAGCCGCTGGAGTATAAGCCGCTCGCCGACCGCTAGGACGCGGACCGTTATAGAACTCGAGCGTGGCCAGGGACCCAAGCCCTCGGCCACGCTTTTTATGCCAGTAGAAAGGGCTGCATCAAATGATTGTGTTTTCCGATATGGATGGGACGCTGCTGACGAGCGATAAGCAAATGAGCGATGCCACCTGGGCGATGCTCGACGAGCTCGCACGTCGTGGCATCGAGTTTGTTCCCTGCACGGGACGTCCACTGTCGGGCATCTTTGAGCCCATTCTCGCCCATCCCGCCGTGCACTACGCGGTCTGTGCCAACGGCGCCAGCGTCTGGCAGCTCGACGACGATACGCCCACCGATGCCTCACGTGCTACGCGCATTTTGAGCCGACCGCTCGACCGCGCCATCGCCCACCACGTCCATAGCATTGCCACCGGCCATGACGTCACCTTCGATATCTTCGCGGACGGGCAGTGTTTCCTCCCCCGCTCGCTCTACACGCGCCTGGACGAATTCTGCGGCGGCGATCCTCACATCGCGGCTTCGCTCAAGCGCACACGAACACCGATCGACATGGATATCGACAGCAAGATCGACGAGGTCGAGACGCTCGAACGCATCGCCATGTACTGGCACGACCCCACCGATCGCGACGCCATCGCGGCGGCGCTCGACACGCTCGGAGGCATTGAGGTCACGCGTTCGTACGCCATGAATATCGAGGTTATGGGCGAAGGCGCCACCAAGGGAACGGCCCTCACGTGGCTGTGTGAGCATCTGGGCAAGCGTCTCGCCGACGCCTGGGCGTTCGGCGACAACATCAACGACATCCCCATGCTGCAGGCAGCGGGCCATGGCATGGCCATGATCAACGCCGAGCCCGAAGATCGCGAGGCCGCCGACGCCATCACCGAATACAACAACGACCACGACGGCGTCGCCCGCACCATCATGGCCGCCCTCGCCTAGTCATTGGTCAGTCATTGGGGACGTTCTTAAACGACTAGTCACTGGGGACACTCTTCGCAAAAAGCTGCAAGGACTGTCCCCCACTGTCGGCAGAAAAGGAACGTCCCCATCTGCCGGATTAGGAGAGACTCTCCAGCACGCGACGGAGCTCCTGCTGGACGGCGTGGTCGCGGTTGCAACCCACCACGCGATCGGCCACCGCCTTAAGCGCGGGGCGCGCGTTTTCCATCGCGCAGCCCGTGCCGACAAAGCGAATGATCTCGTAGTCGTTCATCGAGTCGCCAAACGCCATGACCTCGTCGCGCCCAATGCCGTAATGCTCCGCGAGCTGCGCGATACCCGAGGCCTTCGACACACCAAGCTGCATGGCATCGATCCACGCGTTGCCCGAAGGCGCAAAAGTAAAGAGCTGACCAAGTTCGCGCTGTAGCACGTACGCACTGTCCATAACCGCGCTGTCGTCGCAAAAGATACTCGCTTTGATGATATTTACGCTGGGATCGGGCAGCTCCCAAATACGCTCGGCATTGGGAAGGTCCTTATCGACCTCACGCACGAACTTGCACTCGTCATCGAGCAGGAAGGACTTGGTTCGGTCAAAGAGCGCAAGATGCAGATTGGGAAACGTCCTGACGGCTTGGGCGAGCCTTCGAATCGCCAGGTGGGAATACACCTCACGGTCTACCATCTTACCGTCGGCGTAGACTTGGGCGCCGTTAGCGGCGACAAAGTCCATCTTGTCGCGAACGGGCGCAAAGAACTCGCACAGGCGATCGTAGCGACGACCTGACGATGCGGCGAAATGCACGCCATGCTCGTGTAGCGCCAGAATCAGTTCGTAGGTCTCGGGAGGCACCTGGCCGTTTTCATCAAGCAACGTGCCGTCCATATCGGATGCAATCAGTTTAAACATAGAAAAGCTCCCTTCGGGCTTGTTGGAATCGAACGTGTATCCAATTCCAACGTACCCAAAGGGAGCTCAGGTAAGACTCCGCGGGCGCAAACGTTACAAGGACCTGGCAAATAGCTCACGCGCGCCAGGGGTCCCACATTCGCAGCGCCAGGCAACACGTCAAAGAGTGTCGCAGGCGACTAGCCGTTTAAGAACGTCCCCAATGACTAGTCGGCGTAGGTGAAGGTCGTGACGTCGAACATGCCCTCGGGGCGGATGCGGAGCGTCGGGATCACCGGCAGGGGCAGGAAGATGATGCCCATGATGGGGTCGAGCGGCGGCTCAATACCCATGGCGCGCGCCTTGACCATAAAGTCGTCGTGCTGCGCGGCGACATCCTCGGCCGTGCCTTCGCTCATCAGACCGCCGAGCGCCAGCGGAATGCGCGCCACGACCTCGCCGTTGCGCACCAGCACGTGACCACCCTGGCCCACAGCCTCAACAGCAGCCATCATATCGGCAGCGTTATCACCCACGACGCACACGTTGTGCGAGTCGTGGCCGATCGTGGAGGCAATGGCGCCACCGGTGATGGTGAAGCCACGCACCCAGCCGCGACCGATATGCTTGCCGACAAGGCCCAGGCCCGCAGGACCATCACCGTCGGCGCCCTCGGCTTGCAGCGACACACCGCGGCCGTGGCGCTCGATCAGCATAATGCGGCGCAGGCCCTCGGCGCTCTCGGGGCGAGCCATGCCCGTGATGGCCTTACCCGGCACCACGTCAATCACGGCCTCGCCCGGCTTAAAGGCATAGTCGAATACGTCGAGCGAAAGCTTCGGCAGCTTAACGGAGGCGCGCAGCTCATCGGCAAGGGCTGCGACCTCGGCCATCTCGGGTGCAATCTCGCCCACAAAGGTACCGTCCTGCGCCACCAGGGCACCGGCGGCATATACGCGATGCGGAGCCGTGGCAAACGTCAGGTCATTGAGCACCAGCAGGTCGGCACGCTTGCCCGGGGCGATGGCGCCACGCAGCTCGTGCGGGTCGCGGCAACCGTGGTCCAGGCCAAACGCCTCGGCCGTGGACAGGGACGCCATAGAGATAGCGACCACGGGGTCGATACCGGCCTCAATCGCCACGCGGCAGGCGTTATCGATCATGCCGGTCGCAAGCGCGTCGGAGGGAGCACGGTCGTCAGTCGCAAAGCAGCAACGGCGGGCACGGGCAGGATTCTCCAGCAGCATCGGCGACAGGTTGGCCAGGTCATGGCTGCACGTACCTTCGCGCAGCATCACGTACATGCCGCGAGACAGCTTGTCGAGTGCCTCCTCGGGAATCGTCGACTCATGGTCAGCGATAATACCTGCTGCGGCATAGGCGTTGAGGTCCTTGCCGGCAACGAGCGGCGCGTGACCGTCAACCTGCTTGGACGGCGTCTGGTTGGCAGCGTCGATTCGAGCGCAGGTCTCGGGATCGGCCATAAAGACGCCCGGCAGGTTCATCATCTCGCCCAGGCCAAAGACATCGCCCGGATATTCGGCAAAAAACGCCTGCATATCGGCAGCGGTGATGACGGCACCGGCCTGCTCGTCGGGCAGTGCGGGCACGCACGAGGGCATCATGTACTTGATGGAAATAGGAGCGCGACGACCGTCCTCGATCATAAAGCGCAGACCGTCGAGCCCCGCCACGTTGGCAATCTCGTGGCTGTCGGCAATGGCGGTGGTGGTACCGCGCGCCGCCGCCATGCGTGCATACTCGGCAGGGCGGATGTTCGAAGACTCGATATGCAAGTGTCCGTCAATAAAACCGGGGGCAAGATAGCGGCCCTGGCAATCGATGACCTCGGCAGCCTCATACGTACCGGCGGCATCGTCGCGACCGTCGTACAGCACGCCGACGATCACGCCATCCTTGACGGCAACGCTACCGGGCGCCACACGCTGGCCATATACGTCGACAATCTGCGCATTGGTAAACAGCGTGTCGACGGGAACACGCCCCTCGGCGGCCTCGATCACAGACCTCATGACCTCAACGGACATACATACTCCTTTAACCGTAGAAAAAAGCTGCGGAGCGGACAGGCCTTCACCGCAGCAAACCAATAGCCATTGTATGCCCAAAAGGAGGCCGCCGATAACACCCCTTCCGCTTAACGGCACCGCCAAATGATCCCTTGGGGACGGAGGAAAACGGATCACCGGGCCAGACCGACCCCCTCGGTGATCCGTTTTCCTCCGTCCCCAAGGGATCATCTAAAAAGGCCGCAGTCGGGATTCCCGGCTGCGGCCTTGTTGCACTTGTGAGGTCAACTTGCCCGTTAGACCAACTTGAAGCCCTTGCGCTTGCCTACGGAGAGGGTGTCGCCCAGTTTGAGGGCGCTGGGGTCGATGTTGTAGCTCTTGGGAGCCACGGCCTTGCCGTTAATCTTGACACCGCCGCCGTCGATGTCGCGACGGGCCTGGCCGGCGCTGGCTGAAAGACCCAGGTCCTTGAGCAGGCCGGCGAGGTAGATCTGGCCCTCGTCGTTAACAGTCAGCTCAACGTGCTTCTCGGGGAAGTCGGCGAGCTGGCCCTCCTTGAACACGCGGTCGAACTCGGCCTGAGCCTCGTCGCCGGCACCGGCGCCGTGGTAGGTGTCGCACAGGTCGCGGCCCAGAGCGCGCTTGAGCTCATAGGGATCGGCAGAGCCGTCGGCCAGAGCAGCGTCGATCTTGTCGACCTCGGCCGGGGTGAGCGAGCTCGCCAGGCGGTAGTACTTACCGATCATCTCGTCGGGGATGGACATGGTCTTGCCGAACATATCCTTGGGCGCGTCGGTCAGGCCGATGTAGTTACCGTAGGACTTGGACATCTTACGGACGCCATCGGTGCCCTCGAGCAGCGGCATGGTGAGCGCGATCTGGGGCTCCATGCCCATCTTCTCCATGAGCTCACGGCCGGCGAGCAGGTTGAAGAGCTGGTCGGTGCCGCCCATTTCCACGTCGGCCTTGATCTGCACGGAGTCGTAAGCCTGCATCACGGGATACAGGAACTCATGCAGGGCGATCGGCGTCTGGGACTGGTAGCGCTTGGTAAAGTCGTCGCGCTCGAGAATACGGGCGACGGTGAACTTGGAGCACACCTGCAGCAGGCCGGCCAGATCCATCGACAAGATCCAGTCGCCGTTGTGCACGATGGTGGTCTTCTCGGGATCCAGGATCTTCATGGCCTGGCTCACGTAGGTCTCGGCATTGGCCTCGATCTGCTCCTGCGAAAGCTGCGGACGGGTGGAATTCTTGCCCGAAGGGTCGCCAATCAGCGCGGTACCGTTGCCGATGATGAGGGTGACGTTGTGGCCCAGGTCCTGGAATTGGCGCATCTTGCGCAGCGGCACGGCGTGGCCCAAGTGCAGGTCAGGGCTGGTGGGGTCGACGCCGAGCTTGATGTTGAGGGGCTCGCCCTTCTCAAGCTTCTTGCGAAGGTCGGCCTCGGGGACGATCTGCGCGGCGCCCGAGGTGATGATACGCATTTGCTCGTCAACAGACAGCATTGGGTATCCTCCTTTTGCTATAGCACCCTCGCCGAAAACGGCGGTGCTGGAAGTCCATAAACTCTCTTATGATAACAAACTGACGCGACGCAGCACCTACGACAGGAAAATCCTCGTCCTGCCGCATGCGTCAACAGCGACCGGCAGGCGCGTACCGTCACGTTCAACTAAATAGCGCGTTTGCCGACGACGTGAGCAGTCGCGGCAATGGACCTGCCCCGTCGCATCGGTGGCGCAAACACCCTCGGCGGTCAGCAGGCAGTACTCGCACACCATGAGCTCGGGACGGTCGGCGTCGACCGGACCCAAGACGCCGGGTTCAGCAGCCAGCTCGGCAATACACTCCCTATCATTGCTGAGCAACTCGGCAGGCAAGTATACCCACCTCGCGCCAAGCCCGCGCAGCCAGGCAAGCGTGGCCCGATTGGCGCAGAACACCGGCGCCGCCACGTCAAACGTCATGCCCAGCTCGCGGGCCATCGCCACCTGCCCCAGGTTGCGGCAAACAATACGCCCGGCACGTTGCATAAGCGCTCGAGTCCGCTCGGCGTCGCCTGCGCGGCACACTTCGTCGAGCACCACCGTCGCATCGGACAGATCCCACTCATCGCGCGGATCCAAATCCATCAGCTCCCAGGCAAAGACCATACGAGCAAAAGCCTCATGCTTTGCCGGCTCCGCCGGTCCCGCCAACTCCGTCGGTACATCGCCATCTGCCAGAACGCCCTCAAACGGCAGCACCTCAACGGACTGCTCAGCAGGCGCGACCGCATCTGCCTCGACCCGTATGCGCTC
>UQKU01000040.1 GCA_900541675.1 uncultured Collinsella sp.
CGCCGGCGGGAGCATCGGACGTGGTGACCGTCTCGGACGCCGTCGTCGAACCCACCTTGCGCTCCTGGCGGCGAAACACCTCGACCTCGGCACCACGGAAGCGATAGATCGACTGCTGCGCATCGCCCACCGTGCACAGCGCGCGCTCGCCCGCACCCGTCAAATAGCGAATCAGATCGACCTGCATCTGGTCGGTATCTTGGAACTCGTCGATCATGACCATCTTAAAGCGGCCCTCATAGGCAGCTCGAATAGCCGGGTAGTCGCGCAGCGCCTCGTACGCCATGCGCAGCAGGTCATTGTTATCGAGCGCGGACTGGTCGGCCTTGAGCGCACGGTACTCCGCCTCTACGGCACGGGCAAGCCCCACCAGCGCATCGAGCGCCGGGCCGCCGCAGGCAAGCACGATATTGATAAACGCATCGGCGGCCTCGGCCTTGAGTAGCTCCACCTGCTCCTTAGGAAACGCCTTGCTCGCCCGAGGCATACTGCACGACATCATGAGTCGCGCCGCATCCTCCATGGTTTTGCCGCTCGCCTCAAACGCGTCGATGGCGTCGAGTGCCACCTGCGCTTTCTCGGTCGTGGCCTTGCTTGCGCCCAGCGCCGCACGATAGGCATCGGCAAGCGCCGAGGTGTCGGCCTGCCCACGCGCCACGCACACGTCGTCCATACCGCCCGGCAGCTGGCTCGAGAGCTCCAGCAGCTCGCGCACCAGGCCCTTGATGGTGGTACCGGCACCAAAGGGACCGCCCTCGCCCGCCATGGGATACCAGGCGTAGAGACTTTTAAGCGAAGCGGCGAGCTCGGGTGCGGCATCGGGTGCCGTCGCGCGGGCCAGCACATGCTCAACAGCCTGATCCATGAGCTCGTCGGTATCCGTGAGCACCGTGAACTCGGGGTCAATACCAAGCTCCAGCGCATGCGCGCGCAAGATACGCGAGCACATGCCGTGAATGGTCGAGATCCACGCGTCGTCGACGGTCAGGGCTTCCTCGTCCATGCCCTCGTCGATAAGCGCACGGCGCACGCGGTCGCGAATCTCGGCCGCGGCATCCTTGGTAAAGGTGATGGCGAGCACCTGGTCCAGATGCTCGACGAACGGACCGGATTCGGGCGAGAGCGCGTAGACGATGCGGCGCGTGAGGGTAAAGGTCTTGCCCGAACCGGCGCCCGCCGAGACAAACAGCGGACGGTCGAGCGTTTTGACGACCTGCAGCTGTTGCGGCATCAAGGTCGAAAGATCCATGGTCTACACGTCCCTCCTTACAAACGTTCCTTCGTGGTTATACGAACAGCGCGCATGCGCGGCCTGAGCCGACGTCGGGTCGACGGCGGCAACGTTGCCCGCCTCGAGTTCGCGCAGGCGCTCGGCGATGCCGGCCTCCACGCGATCGAGCAGCGCATCGAAGTCCATGCTGCCACCCTCGCCCGGAAAGCCCTTCTTAAGGCCCGGGATGCGACCGTCGTCGCGCTCTTCCTCGAGCAGCTCGGCGCTCGCGGCACCGCGCAACGCCGGCTTGCCGCCCTTGGTCGAAAAGTAGAGCGCCGCACGGGTGTCCAGATCCAGCGCCCGGCGCATGGCCTGGGCGTAGATGAGCGTTTGGGTATGTGGCGGCAACCAGCGCGGATCGTCGATGGGCGCCGTGCCCGATTCCTCGTCGCGCACCGTAGGGTCGGCGAGTTTAAACTCCTCAACGCCCGTGCGGTGCTTGTAGTCGATCACGACGGCGCGGTTCTCGGCGTCCACGTCCACGCGGTCGATGCGTCCGCCGAGCGGCCAGCCGGCATACTCAACGTTAAGATCGTTAAAGGCAAACTCCAGGTAGCGTGGAGCAAAAGGAGTCAGCGCCTCGGCTTCATAGGCAAGCACACCCTCCAGCTGCGGCAGGATCTCGGCCACCTGGCGCTCCTCTACCGGAGAGAGCGGCACGAGCGGGCCCTCGTTGCCACGCTTGGAGGCATGCTCAGCCAAGGTCTCGTCAAAGACCTCGCACAGCAGCTCCTGAGCGCGCGGCAGGTTCTCGGGCGTCACGCGCTCCATGCCCTCCTGGGGCAGACGGGCGTGCAGATGCTCCAGCACGTCGTGGACAAAGTTGCCCTTCTCCATATTGCCAAAGCCGGCGTCGATCGACTGGGGCTTCACGCGGTACGAGACGAACCAGCATAGCGGGCAGGTCGAATAGGCCTCGATCTGCGAGGCAGACGTCAGGCGCGGCACCAGCGGCGCATCCTCGCCCTCGCCATCTCGACGGCGCAGGACCAGATACGGAATGGCTTCATCGCTCAGATGCTGGGGAGCTTCGCAGGTCACGCGCTCGCGCCTAAGACCTTCGCCTGCCGCGGGATCAAAGTCGGCGATGATATCGCCCTCGCCCACGCGCGTGGGCTTGGCAGCGCCAGCGGCCTCGGCATGTGTCCGCAGCTCGGTCCATACGGCTGCCGGGTAGCACTCGCGTGCCTGGCGATCGTGCGTCACGCGGGCGAGCGCGACCGGACCGCTCGCCGCCTGCATTGCACGGCCAAAGCGCACGCGCAGCAGAGCGGCGGGCTCCAAAGACACGCCGTCGCGGCGCAGCTCGGCCGTCAACGTGGCAAGCGGGCCCTCTTCGTGCGAAAGCGGGTAGCTGTCCAGGTCGACATCGACAAACAGCACGGCATCGTAGCTGCCGGGGCGCAGAGCTGCCGCATCGGCAAGCGAAGCAAAACGAACCTGAGCACGTGGCGCACGGTCAACCTCGTAGGTCTCGTAATCGTAGGCGGTGCTACGCTTGTCCACCTTGGTGCGAATGCCATCGAGCACGGGCACGGTCGCGGCCTGCGACACGTCGAGCGCGCGGGCGCCATTCATAAGGATGTCGATGGCGTGGCGCAGCAGGGCCACCTCCGCCTGGCGACGGGCTTGGCCATCTAAGCTGCCCAGCGAACGATCGGGCAACGCCTCGGCAACGGCAAGCATGGCCTTGAGCGCCGTCACGGGCTTGTCACGCCACAGCGCCTGGAACACGTCCGAAACCACACACGGCACGTTCTTAAACCAGTTCTCGTCGCTCGCCGCCTTGCGCGCGCCCCTCACCTGACCCTGGACGCTCTGCAGCAGGCTCTTAACGCCCGCGATAGTCTTGCTGCGCGAGAGACGCATATTCTTATCGAAGGTACGGGCATTGACGGCATCAGCGCCCGAAAGCGGACTGTAGATCCAGTCGGTAAGCTCCGGCGCGGGCCACCACTCGGTCTTTGACGCCATACCCTCATCGGCGGCCTTCATGCGCTCAATCAGGCCGGCAAGCGCCGCAAACTGCCTGCCCGCAATGGATTGGGAAAACGCCGTGAACTCAACCGTCTCGGCAGCGATATGACGAGCCGCCAGACGAGAGGCGAGCTCACCGAACAGCTGGGGTGCCCGAGCAGAAACAACGAGCACGCGCACGGGGTCGGCGGGCGTTGCAGTAGTTTTATCGGCCTTGGACTCCTTGTGCGATTTCACCAACTTATCGATGGCGTCCGCATAAGCATGGGCGCGGGCATGGGGGCCGGCGACCTCAATAAAGGCAGGCTGAGCGGCGGTCCCGCAAGCGGCATCAGACGCGCCGACACCCTCCCCCAGCGGCCCGACCTCAAACAGCACACCGCGGGCATCAAATGCCGTGGCAAGCTCCTCGCGCATCGCCGCCTGCTCGCGGGCAAGCAGCACGACGACCTCTCCCCCATTGTTCGCCACGGCAGACAGCAGCTCGAGCAGACCGTGCGTAAACGACGTGATACCGCGCACGCATACGGCGCGGGCGCACGCCGGCAGGCTATCGGCCAGGGCACCGGCCATAATGTCAGCCGCCTCGCAGGGCTCGACCATATCTCGACGGTCCAAACCGCCCGCGTAGGCACGCAAAAGCTCGAACACACGAGCCTCGGCATCGCTTTTTGGCTCCGGCTGGCAGTTGTCGCCACGGCATCGTTCGGCACCCGTCCCCGCCACACCCGGCAGCACATCGCGGGCCATGCGCGCAAGCATACGCACCGTGCCCTGGCTGCGCGAAAGCGGCTGCAGGTCGGCATCATCGAGGCGCGTGACCATGTCCGAAAACAGCATCTGGCGCTGCAGGTTGTCGACGAAACCGCGCCCGTCGCCCAAAAGCTCCCAAAGCGAGCGAAGCCACGATGTAGGCGTCTTGTAGTCGATACCCAGCGAAACGCCGGCTTCCGCCGCATCATGACGGCACAGGTCGAGCTCGGCAAACGTAGGTGCCAGCAACACGGCACGCCCGTGGCGGGCAATAAGATCGGCAAGCAACGCCGACTCGGCATCGCTCAAATCCGTGCCGGCATTGGTGGTATAGATTCGAACAGGCATGGTCCTCCGCTCAAACTGTTCGCAATAATCAATGCATCCATCCTACCCGCCCAAGCGGACAGATTTGCCCCACGCCAACAGATTTGATCCCTTGGGGACGGAGGAAAACGGATCACCGGGTTAGACTGACCCCCTCGATGATCCGTTTTCCTCCGTCCCCAAGGGATCAAAAAAACCGCCCCCGAAGGAGCGGTTTTACACAATCCGTTTTGGCGCGGCCTACTCGCCATCCTCCAGCTTGATGAGGATCTTGCGGTAGCCACCGTACTCGCCGTTGAGCGCCTTGGACACACGGCTCACCGTGGTGGACGAAGCGCCGGTACGCGCCTGAACCTCGACATAGGGCTCGCCCTCGTCCAGGTAACGCGCGACCTGCAGACGCTGCGATAGATCGCAAATCTCGCGCGGCGTGCAGATATCGGTCAAAAACGCTTGGATATCCTTCTCGTCGTCCAAAAGGCTAAATGCGTGGACCAGCTGCTTGACATCAGGCTTGTCAAACATGTTCTCGATATTCATCGATCACCGCCAAACCCGCCAAAAGGCATCGAAGTTGATACTGACATCGGGCATCGTTCGCCCGTTCTATGCAATAGGGCAACGCCTGTGGCTTTTGCCCGTAGCAGTGTAGCACACCACCAAACTAAAGCGACAAGACTCTCTGCCAGCGGCGCGTTTTTTAGGACGAACGCCGGTTTGAAACCGAATGCGCACGCAAGCTCCACGAATATCTGAGACAATGGGCGCCCAAACAGGACCGTGCCCGCGCATCTATCCGAGTTGCAAAGGCATGCGCCTCTCACGCCTCTTTGCCACGTCTTGCGCAAGAAAGGATCTCCACCATGCGCTTTTTGCTCAACTGGCTTTTGACCTCAATCGCCATCGCGATTGCAACGTTTCTCGTCCCCGGCATTCAGCCCTTCGGCATGGCCGATGCCTGGGTCTGCTTTGCCTTCGTGGGACTGTTCCTCAACATCGTCGACTCGCTCGTCAAACCATTCCTGACGGTCATCTCACTGCCGCTCACTATTATCACGCTTGGTATTTTTCAGCTCGTAGTCAATAGTTTTATGCTCGAGCTGGCCAGCTACCTGTCGGTCAATCTGCTGGGAGCGGGTATCTCCATTGCCGGCTTTGGATCGGCCTTTATGGGCAGCATCCTGGTATCCATCATGCGCAGCATTCTCGACAGCATCGCCAGGAACTAAAGCGACCGGATACGGACCGCCACAACACGCCAAAACGAAGGCCGTCCATCGCAACGATGGGCGGCCATGTCATTTGTCAAGCCTCAGAGGGCAAGAAAATCTACCATTTCTGCCCCGTCCCCAAATGGCAGGTGGGGCTAGATGACGTAGTCGTAACCCTCGTTGGGGGCGACGAGCGCATCGAGCGTCACGCCATCGAGGTAGTCGTTGATGAGCTTGTCCAGGTTCTTCCACACGCCGAGTGTAGGACACTCGTCCGAACGCGAGCAGCCCTTGCAGTCGCCGTCCAGGCATGCGACCGGTGCCAGGCTGCCCTCGGTCAGGCGCAGGATCTCGCCCACCGTGTACTGCTCGGGCGGACGCGTGAGCACGTAGCCGCCGCCCTTGCCGCGCATGCCCGAGAGCATATTGGCGCGGACGAGCGTAGCCAAAATGTTCTCCAGATATTTCTCAGAAATCCCCTGACGCGCCGCGATCTCTTTGAGGGGAATGCGGCCTGCCGCCTGGTGCTCGGCCAGGTCAACCATAACGCGCAGGGCATATCTGCCCTTTGTGGAAACCAACATATATATTGCTGCCTTTCGGTCTTTTAATTCGTAGAAATTCTAGCCGAAAAATTGGTTTTGAAAATACCTATTCCCGTCAAGCTGGTTAATCGACTCGTAATAATCTTCTATTTCCTATTGCGTTACTAGGCTTTAGTGCCTACTATGCTTGCCAACAGCAAACGAACAACCTATAAGGTTTGTGGGTTTCGCTGTTACACACACCGTAAAACCACACGGTATCCAGTCATTTGAACACTTTGGAGGTTCACCATGAGCAATGTTTACACGTCCATCGATCAGCTTATCGGCCACACTCCGCTTCTGGAGTTCACTCACTTTGAGGCCGATGAAGACCTCAAGGCCCGCGTGCTCGTCAAGCTGGAATACTTCAACCCCGCCGGGTCCGTCAAAGACCGCGTCGCCAAGAACATGATCGACGAGGCCGAGAAGGCCGGCAAGCTCGTGCGCGGCGGCGACTACACCATCATCGAGCCCACGAGTGGCAACACCGGCGTCGGCATCGCCTCGGTGGCGGCGGCTCGCGGCTACAAGGTGATCATCACCATGCCCGAGACCATGTCCGTCGAGCGCCGCAAACTTATGCAGGCATACGGCGCACAGCTCGTGCTCACCGACGGCTCCAAGGGCATGAAGGGCGCCATCGCCAAGGCCGAGGAACTGCAGAAGGAGACACCCAACAGCATTATCGCCGGCCAGTTTGTAAACCCCGCCAACCCCGCCATCCACAAGGCCACGACCGGCCCCGAGATCTGGGATGACACCGACGGCAAGGTCGACATCTTCGTCGCCGGCGTTGGCACCGGCGGCACCGTGACCGGCGTGGGCGAGTTCCTCAAGGAGCAGAACCCCGAGATTCAGGTTGTCGCCGTCGAGCCCGCCACTTCCCCAGTGCTCTCCAAGGGCCAGGCCGGCCCGCACAAGATCCAGGGTATCGGCGCCGGCTTTGTGCCCGACGTCCTCGACACCCAGGTCTATGACGAGATCATCCCCGTCGAGAACGACGACGCCTTTGCCACCGGCCGCGCCGTGGGCCACAAGGAGGGCGTGCTCGTGGGCATTTCGTCCGGCGCCGCCGTGTGGGCCGCACTGCAGCTGGCCAAGCGCCCCGAGAACGAGGGCAAGACCATCGTGGCTCTGCTTGCCGACACCGGTGAGCGCTACCTGTCCACGGCACTCTTCCAGGACTAGGGCCTCGCCCATAGGTTGAGCCCAGGACGAATCGGTCTCCTCTCTCCCGGCAGTCTAAGCCCATCCCATCAGGGCGCTCCACGAGTCGTCCGAACTTGCTACAATGTCTGCGGCGCGGAACCAGCCTCCCGCGCCGCTTTTCTTTTTTGGCCACATGCCACCAAGGAGAACCTCCCCATGCACAACAAGCGCGTGCTCGTCGCCATGAGTGGCGGCGTCGATTCCAGCGTGACTGCCTACCTGCTCAAGCGCCAGGGCTACGAATGCGTCGGTGCCACCATGCGCCTCACCTGTCCCGCGCCCGATCCCGTCACGGGCATGAGCAAAGTCGACCGCGACATCGCCGATGCAAAGGCCGTCGCCGAGCGCCTGGGGATACCCCACCACGTGCTCGACCTGCAGCAGACCTTCGACCGCAACGTTATCGAGCGCTTCGTGACTGCCTATCAGGAGGGACTGACGCCCAACCCGTGCATCATCTGCAACCGCCATATTAAGTTTGGCGCGCTGCTCGATGCGGCACTCGATATGGGCTGCGACTACATCGCCACGGGTCATTACGCCAAAACGAGCCAGGCGTCCGACGGAACCTGGCAGCTGCACCGCGGCGAAGATCCCAAAAAGGACCAAAGCTACTTTTTGTATTCGCTCACACAAGAGCGCCTGGCACGCACGATCTTTCCGCTGGCCGGACTGGACAAAGAGCGCGACGTGCGCCGCATTGCCGCCGAGCAGGGCTTCATCAACGCCAAGAAGGCCGAGAGCGAGGATATCTGCTTTATCGCGGACGGCGACTACGCGGGCTATATCGAGCGACGCTGCGGACATGCCACCGAGCCGGGCGATATTGTATGGCGCGACGGCAGCGTGGTCGGACGCCACAACGGTGCACTGCGCTATACCATCGGCCAGCGCAAGGGCTTGGGCGTCGCGATGGCGCATCCCGTGTACGTAACGGGCGTCGATGCCGCCAACAACATTGTGCATCTGGGCGAGGCCGAGGACCTGACGGCCACAGCGCTCACGGCCAACGACTGGATCTGGAGCGCCCCTGTCGACCGCATGGAGGCGGAGCTCAATGCCGGCGGCATTCGCGTGGGTGCCAAGTACCGCTACCGTCAGAAAGACCAGGCAGCGACCCTTACGCGTGACGAAGACGGGCAAATGCTGCTAACTTTTGACGAGCCACAGCGAGCCATCGCCCCCGGCCAGGCAGTCGTTGCCTACCGCGGCGACATCGTCCTGGGCGGCGGCACCGTTACGACAGCCATCAAGTAGCCCCATCTCCTTCATAAGTTGCGGTGAAATAGGGACTGTTTAAGCGTTTAAAACCACCAAACAGTCCCTATTTCACCGCAACTTAGAGAGGACGGCCTCGGTCGGTACTGCTGTGTCAGCCGAGGCCGCTGCATTGCTAGCGCTGCACGTAGGCGCGGACGAGCTCAAAGGTGTTACGCACACCGTCGATGTGGCTGCGCTCGTAGTTGTGGCTCGCGTACACGCCGGGGCCGATCAGGCCATGGCGAATGTCGTAGCCGGCAGAAAGCGTGGCCTCAACGTCCGAGCCGTAATGCGGGTACACGTCGATGGCGTAATCAAGCTCGAGCTCGCGCGCGATATTGGACAGCGTGGTCACCAGATCGTAGTTGTAGGGGCCACCCGAATCCTTGGCGCAGATCGACACCATGCGCTCGGTGCAGCCCAGGTCGTCACCCACGCAGCCCATGTCAACGCTGATCATCTCGCGCGTGTCGGCCGGCACGAAGGCACCGCCGTGGCCGACCTCCTCGTACACGGTAAAGAGCAGCGACACCTTGCGCGAAAGCGTCACCTCGCCGTCAGCAACGGCGCGGGCCAGACCCAGCAGAATCGACGCCGACAGTTTGTCATCCAGGAAGCGGCTCTTGATGTAGCCGCTCTCCGTCACCGTGGTACGCGGATCCATAGCGATGATGTCGCCGGTCTGAATGCCCAGCTCAAGCACATCGTCCTTGCTATCGACGTTCTCGTCGAGCAAGATCTCCATGTTCTTCTCGATGGCCTTGACCGGCTCATCGGCCACATGCGCCGAAGGCTCGGTATTGAGGACCACACCCGTGTACACATTGCCGTCACGCGTGTAGACGGTGCAGTTCTCGCCATCGGCCGTAGACCACTGATGCCCGCCGAGCGTCGTGGGACGCAGGCGGCCATTGTCCTTAATGGAGCGCACCATGGCGCCCAGGGTGTCGACATGGCTCGCCAACACAAGCGGCTCACCCTCGCCACCAAGCTCAACGAGCACGTTGCCCTTATTAGAACGTTCAGGCCCAAACCCCATATCGCGCAGGGTCTCCATCAGATAATCAGTCGCCGCACGGGTATAGCCGGTAGGCGAAGCAATAGAAGTCAGCGCCTTCAACTGGTCAGTAATATAGGAGAGCGTAGAATCCGTCTTGGACACCAAAGTCACCCTTTCATATCGAATTAAACCCACAGCAACAATACCACCGCGAACCATCTTTTTACCTAGCGAGATGACCCATCGAGCTCCCCAGAACTGCGCCCGCCACGATAACGAGCCGGCGGGCCCCTGCCCGTTAGCCCCACAATCTTTCCGCAGGACGGAGGAAGCCCCCCCCGCACGAAGTGCGCAGCGGGGGCTTCCGACATGTCCGAGGACGATTGTGGGGCTAACGGGCAGGGGCCCGCCGAACCAAGTTAGGCAGCCGGGCAGATCTTCTTGAAGAGCTCGATGACGTCGTCGAGCGTCGCCTCGCGCGGGTTGCCCGGGAAGCAGGCATCAGCCATGGCGTCCTTGGCCAGGACCTCGATCTCGTCGGCCTTCATGGCCTCGCAGACATGCGGGATGTTCACGTCGGCGGAGAGTTGCTTGACGGCGGCGATGGCGGCGTCGGCAGCCTCGTCGGTGCTCATGCCCGTGGTGTCAACACCCATGGCAACGGCAACCTTGGCCAGGCGCTCAGCGCAAACCGGCTTGTTGAACTCCATGGCGATCGGCAGCAGCATGGCGCAAGCGACGCCGTGCGGAGTGTCGTAGTGGGCAGACAGGGTGTGAGCCATGGCATGGTCGATGCCCAGGCCGACGTTGGAGAAGCCCATGCCGGCGACATACTGGCCAAGAGCCATACCCTCGCGGCCGGAGCCGGGCTGACCAGACTTGGCCTCGGCAACGGAGTAGCGCAGATTCTCGCTGATCAGCTTAATGGCCTCAAAGTGGAACATGTCGGAGAGCTCCCAAGCACCCTTGGTGGTGTAGCCCTCGATGGCGTGGGTCAGAGCATCCATGCCGGTAGAAGCGGTCAGGCCGGCGGGCATGGAGGCCATCATGTCGGGGTCGACGACGGCGACCTCGGGGGCGTCGTTGGTGTCGACGCACACGAACTTGCGGACCTTCTCGGGGTCGGTGATGACGTAGTTGATGGTCACCTCGGCGGCGGTACCGGCGGTCGTCGGCACAGCGATGGTGAACACGGCGTGGTTCTTGGTGGGAGCAACGCCCTCGAGGCTGCGGACATCGGCAAACTCGGGGTTGTTGATGATGATGCCAATGGCCTTTGCGGTGTCCATGGAGGAGCCACCACCGATGGTCACGATAGCGTCAGCCTCGGCGGCCTTGAAGGCCTCGACGCCGTCCTTGACGTTCTGGATAGTGGGGTTGGGCTTGATCTCGGAGTAGAGGCTCCAAGCGATGCCGGCGGCGTCGAGCTCGTCGGTCACCTTAGCGGTAACGCCAAACTTGACCAGATCGGGGTCGGAGCAGACGAAGATCTTCTTGTAGCCGCGACGCTGGAGCTCGCCGGGAATCTCCTTGATGGCGCCGGAACCATGATAAGAAATGGTGTTGAGAACGAAACGATTAGCCATTGATAGCCTCCCATCGTGTGCGGGGCACCCATTACGCCCCACGCTATGAGTCCCATCCTAATGCTTTTGAAACAAAAAATGCATGAGAACGTCAAAAGTGTTAAAGCGTTTCAACATAATAACGGAGTCCTAGTCCTTCCCTCCCGACAGCAGCGAAGGCTAGATTATAGGAGCAATCGCCCAAAGAATACGACCAACTCAGTCCATAAATTGTTTCTGTTTTAGCAATATATGTTTGACAATACGTTTATAAAAGGATACTTTATATCAAACATCTTAGTTCACTAAATAACATTAGTGAAATGAAAGAGGCGGTAGAGATGTTAGTTCTACCTATAAAGACCCTCTTGGGCCACTACGTTTATGATGCCAATCGAAACGAGATACTTGCAGTAAGCAAAGATCTCTTCAATTACATCTCAGAAGTCCAAGCAGGCAAAGTTTGCCACGCCTCCTGTAAATCAGACCAAGAATTCCAGTTACTACAATCATGTGGCTACTGCTGCGATTCGCCATTGCAGGATATCGATTATCCATCAATTGACCTTTTGAAAGTTAAGCTGGAAAGAAATATACGGATGCTAACCCTTCAGCTGACTCAATCTTGTAACTTCCGATGTGATTACTGTATCTATTCCGGAAACTCCTCATACAACAGAGCCCACAGTCATAACTCCATGTCCATTTCGACGGCAAAACATGCAATCGAATTCTTTAAGATGCACTCGATCGACAACTCAAACCCGGTCGTAGCATTTTATGGAGGAGAACCTCTCCTTCGATTTAATGAAATTAAGCTAATTACTCAATATGCAGAGCAGGTATTTGAAGGAAAACACATCTCATTTCGAATTACAACTAATTGCTCTCTTTTATCTGAAGAAATGGTTAAATTCTTCTTCGATTCTGGGCATGAATTCTATTTGTTAATCAGTCTTGACGGGCCGCAGCAAATCCACGATAAGTCTAGGCATTACGCTAATGGCAAGTCCTCATACCAAACAGTTATAGACAATGTTCATATGGTTTTAGACAGCCATCCTGAACGCAACAAATATGTTCATTTTAATGCCGTAGTCGACACGAACAACATCTATAAAACAGTCTCTTCCTTTATAAATGATAAAGATATCGAAGATTGCGATGTTCAATTCAACTACCTGGAACGCAACGGACGTATCGCCCCCTACAATGACGAGTTCTCAAGTCAGCTAAATTACGCCTTATTTAAAGCAAGAATTATGGATGAGCGCAAAATCGAAAAAGGAAACCGCAACGATAGGCTCGCTTCATATACGCTTGCAAACATCAACCAAAACATAAAGCGATTTGCACCTTCGAACATCCCAGCAAAAGCTATACCCGGTGGCCCATGCGAACCAGGGGTTACGCGTCTATTTGTGACAACAGCAGGAGCGCTTCTTCCTTGCGAAAGGGTCAGCGAAACAACGAAGGAAATGTATATCGGCACATTGGATTCAGGATTTGATTTAGGTCAAATTGAAAAGATAATCAATGTTTCAAAGCTGACCAGCGATTCATGTAAAAAATGTTGGGCATTTCAGCTGTGCACCCAATGCATAAAAAGCGCAGATTGCGAAGGAGTAATAAGCCCTGATTACAAGCGAACAGCATGCGACAATTCAAAACGAATTGCCTTTGACCGACTTAATCAGAAAATACTTCGCTTTGAGCTTCATAGACATGAAGTGTCCATTGCAACAGCTCTAAAAAGGAACAAGCGATAAAATCATGAAGACAATCGGACTTATATCTTTCACAAGAGCTGACTATCCTCTTCTGATTGGATTGCTAGGAAATGGCTACAATATCCGGGTATCAACGCCATGCGGCATTCTACCGGACGGCCTAGATGTCGCCAACCTTGTGAATTGCAAAGAAATTGGCATAAGAAATCGAATTAACTATGTAACGACAATCGATGAATCAGACCTGGTTGTCGTTTTATCGACGAAAGAAAGCGCCGCAGGACTCGTAGAATTTAGTAAACACGCTGAAACCTACGCTCATTCTGTAAATAAGACGGTTGTCAGCCAACTCGCCGCTGAACAAATCGAGTCTAGCAAAAGCGACATGCAGGAATTAGCCCTGATACCAAAAATTGTTGTCGGGAATCTATATACACCCGCCAATTCAACAATAACGTTCAGTAGCATCGTTAGCGAGATGAGAAAGCACCATCCCAATCTATGTGCGTTGAGCTTCAATCCTTTAAATGAAATCTGGGGCTGCAACACCCTTAGTTTTGATGGTGGCCAATCTGCCGTCATCAAAATGAATGAGCAGATCAACCTCATCATTGAGAATGATAAATCCGACCTAGCTCTATTAGAGACGCCCAATGTGCTTATGAAATACAACGACCACATTTTCGGAGATTACGGATTGGGGTCGATTGCTGCATGTCGAGCTTTCTGCCCTGACTTAGCCATTATCAATATCCCATACACGATAGCCGACTACGACATAATGCTAGGGCTCATGCCCGTAATTGAAACGCTTACGCAAGCAGAGAAAGTTCAATTTGAAATTACAAACGAAGTACTTGACGCCACAGAGGGGTTGGAGACGCATGAATTTCAAATAAGCTATTCATCTAGCGATAAAGCTATTCAAGCAGCAAGAGAACTTCGACTAAGAGGAATACCCAGTTTCTCAGCCAGCTTAGATCCAGAAGAATCATTACTATGCTGCAAGACAATCGAGGACGAGTTGTTTGATTTCGATCTTGGGGTACTGAAATGACAGCATATTGTAAAGATGAAACCATCTACGCAGAAATCGAAAAAGCAATAAGCAATATTAGAGATTTGGATTTGACTCAATTTGATCAAGATCTAAGAAATCAACGATTGACCAATTCCCCATTCAGCTTGTCCTCATCGGATCTAGTTCGACTGCTAATTTTTCTTGAAAGCAGGTTTTCTGTTTACGTTGAGTACTCGTCGATTGAAAACATAGGGTTCAACAGTGTTGAGGAGGTGAAGAAGGTAATAGAACAGTCAGAAACAATCGAACAATGGGAGGCAAATCATGAGAAGTATTCGACCATTTAACATGCATGCAGTAAATAGCGTCATTCATTTTATTAGAAATTGCCCATGCGGTTATTGCAGCTGCATGTACTGCAACGTACTGCGTAATTCTCCGCACGAAGCAGAAGTCGGTTCCAATGCGATTGAGGCGATGACGCGTGGTGGCTACTGGTCCTAAATCGAACAAGACAGCTACAAACGAATATCGAATCTCAATTGAAGGTAACCCTTATCCGCATGCTCTAGCTCTCACCAACCCAGCGGGAGACAACCTCAACATCAAAAGACATGGGTTCACGGGTCCACTAGGACAGCTATTGAGTCTTAAATACACCGTTTATGACGATACAAATGAAAAGCTCTTTACTGTCGTCGACGGTGGCTTTAGTAACATGCCCAGGGTTGCGCTCGTCATCGAACATAAGGAAGTTGCGGTGTTCGATTATGGCCTAAACAGACTTGAGATGAAGTGCATAACGAACATACCGAATTACTCAATAAAAGGTAACTTCCTTTTTGGAGATTACGATATATTCAGCCAACGGGAAGTGAGGGTATCTTCAGTTACCGTTCTTCAATGTGATAAACAATCGTGCTTTAGCATACAGGTTTTGGATAAAGCCGAATTAGCTGCCGCAATTGGCATACCCACAGCCATTGCCCTTCTTAGAGCTCGCATTGAAGAGCATCTCGAATAACTCGCAAATAGCAGTTGGTAGCAACGTTCAGGAGCTAGATAGTTTTTTCTGGCTCCTGAAACTGTATTACATAGTCTGCAAATTGTTCAAAACCATGTCCATGATCCGCAATGATGACGATACGCTCTTTCATCTCCTGTGCAACCACCGCCTTCAAAAAGGATATCGAAGCATTATCTAAATTGTTGCAAGGCTCATCCAAAATAATAAGGCTCTGTTAGACCAAATTTGACACGATCGGCTGTTCGTCGAACCGGAAAATAATCGGGCTATCCCCGCCCATCG
>UQKU01000041.1 GCA_900541675.1 uncultured Collinsella sp.
GGCGGCGGTGCCCGGGCGGGCCCCCGAAATCGCCGTGAGCGTCGTCGCGGCCGCGACATGGCTATCTCCCTTTCGGTGACCCTTGAGGAGGCGGCGCTCGGGTGCAAAAAGACGATCAGCTATGACCGCCTTGCTCCCTGCGAGGATTGCAACGGCACCGGTAGGGCCGAGGGTGCACAGGAAAAGCAGTGCAGCCGCTGCCACGGCACGGGCTATGTCACGGCGGTCCAGCGCTCGTTCCTGGGCCAGGTTCAGTCCTCTTCGCCTTGTCCCGACTGCCATGGCGAGGGCACGGTCGTCGACCATCCCTGCGAGACCTGCGACGGTCAGGGCCGCACGCCTTCGCACGAAAAGATCGACATCGATATTCCCGCCGGCGTTTCGACCGGTCGCCAGCTGCGTGTGAGTGGCTTTGGCGAGGCTGGTCTTCGTGGCGAGCCCTCGGGCGACCTGATCGTCAACGTGCGCGTCGCCGACCACGAGCGTTTTAAGCGCAACGGCGACGACCTGTACCTCGTAAGCGATATCTCGATTGCGCAGGCCGCGCTCGGTTGCGAGATCGAGGTCGAGGGCATTATGCCCGACGAGGTCGTCAAGCTGTGCGTCCCCGCCGGCGCCCAGTACGGTGACACCGTGAGCGTCAACAATTACGGCATGCCGCGTATCGGCGGTGGCGGTTCGCGCGGTCGCCTGATCGTGCAGCTGCGCGTAGTCGTCCCCACCAATCTCTCCAACAAGCAGCGCGAGCTGCTTCGCGCCTTTGCCGACGAGATGGGCGATGACGTCGCATCCGGTAAGAAATCCGTGACCGATCGTATCAAGAGCGCCCTCGACGATATCCTCGATTAAGGAGCCCGCGTGCTCGCACCTCATATCTCTGTCGTCAACCTCGGCTGCCGTGTCAACCGGGTTGAGTCCGACCGTATCACTGCCGATCTCATGCGCCTGGGCTTTGCGATGGTGGAGCCTCAGGATGCTGAGCTGATCGTCATTAACACCTGTGCCGTTACGGGCGAGGCCGAGGCCAAGACCCGTAAGGCCGTTCGCCATGCGCTGGCCTATTCAAACGAGCCCTATGTGGTCGTGACCGGATGCGTGGTCAATCTGCATCCCGAGGAGCTGCTGGAGCTCTCGGACCGCGTGATCGCCGAGCCGTCCAAGATCGATGTCGCCGAACGCGTCTGTGAGGTGCTGGGCGTTGAGTCCGATGACGTTCCCGCCTGCAGCGACGGCGAGGTTGTCGACGCGCTCGGTCGCTCGCGTCTGGGCGTGAAGATCCAGGACGGCTGCAACCATCGTTGCACCTATTGCATTGTGTGGAAGGCCCGCGGCCCCGAGCGCTCCGTGCCGGTTGAGTCCGTGCTCGAGCAAGTTCGCGAGGCACAGGAGGCCGGCGTGCCCGAGGTGGTGCTGACGGGTGTGAACCTGGGCGCCTACGATGGCAAGAGCGCGACTGATGAACACGTCGAGATCGATGAGCTGCTCGAGGCGATCATGGAGCGCACGTCCATTCCGCATGTGCGCATTTCCTCGGTCGAGCCCATGGATATCTCCGAGTCCCTGCTTAAGGTCATGGCGCGCTATCCGAAGCGCATCGCCCCGTTTTTACACCTGCCCGTGCAGTCCGGCTGCACCAGGACACTGCATCGCATGGGCCGTCCCTATAGCGCCGAGGCCTTCGAGGAAACGGTGCGCATGATTCGCACCAACTTGCCTCAGGTGTCCCTTTCGTGCGATGTCATCGTCGGTTTTCCCGGTGAGACGGACGAGGAGTTTGAGGAGTCGCTGGCTCTGTGCCGCCGCGTGGGCTTTTCGCGTATGCACGTGTTCCGCTACAGCAAGCGTCCCGGTACCCTTGCTGCCGATATGCCCGACCAGGTCCCGCCCGAGGTTATGGCTGAGCGTAGCCGTCGTATGCGAGCCGCGGCGCAGGAACTCGCCATTGCCGACGCTCGCCGACGCGTGGGCACCGTCGAGCGCGCCGTACTCGAGTATGGCGACAACCTGACGCTCGCTTCGTTCCATCATGCCCGTCTAGACGATACCCGTGGACTCACAGCCCCGTGCCTGCTCGATGTTGCTATCATCGGAGTCGATGATTCCGGCTTGGTCCATGCACGCAGGGAGGTTCATGGAAGCCTCGAAGATTAGACTTACCGTTCCCGAGGGTATTGACCCCTCGCGCGTTTTGGGCGCCGGCGACGGCGTTCTTCGTGCGCTCGAGAGTTTGGTTCGTGCCCACGTGGTCGCCCGTGGCGACAGTATCGCCGTGAGCGGTGACCCTGACGAGGTCGAGCTCGTGGCGCGCTTTTTCGAGCATGCTTTTCGCGAAGCGGCTGCCGGACGCACACTGTCTGCCGACGATGTCTCTCGCTGCCTGGCCGTCTTGCGCGACGGTGAGCACGAGGCTACGTCGCTTCGCGATGATGTGCTGCTTTCGTATCGCGGTCGCGCCATTCGCCCCAAGACGCTCGGCCAAAAGCGCTACGTGGATGCCATCCGCTCGCATACCATCACGTTTGGCCTGGGTCCTGCCGGTACTGGTAAGACCTATCTGGCCATGGCGCTCGCCGTTGCCGCGCTCAAGCGTCATGAGGTGGGTCGTCTGATCTTGACGCGTCCGGTTGTCGAGGCGGGGGAGAACCTGGGCTTTTTGCCCGGTACCCTCGAGGAAAAGATCGACCCCTACATGCGTCCGCTCTACGACGCCCTTTTTGACATGATGGATCGCGAGCGCACCGATGAGCTCATGGAGCGCGGCGTGATCGAGATCGCCCCGCTTGCCTACATGCGCGGCCGCACGCTGAGCGATGCCTTCGTGGTGCTCGACGAGGCGCAAAATACCACGCCCGAGCAGATGAAGATGTTCCTGACGCGCCTGGGCTTTAACTCCAAGTTTGTGATTACCGGCGACCTGAGTCAGCGCGACCTGGTGGGTCGTCGCGGCGGTCTTGCCGACGTCGAGCAGATTTTAGGCCGTGTCGACGATGTCGCATTTTCACACCTCGACCGTGCCGACGTGGTGCGCCATGCCTTGGTGGGGCGTATCGTCGAGGCGTACGATGCTTATGATGATGTGCGCGAGAAACGCGTGCACGACCGAAAGGAGTCCCGTTGAGTGTATTGATCAGCAACGATGCCGAGCTCGATACGCTGCTCGACGCGCAGGAGGTAGAGCACATCTGCGAGGTCGTGCTTGCCGCCGAGGGCGTTGAGCGTGAAGTCGAGATTTCCCTTTCATATGTCGATGAGGACGAGATGCACGAGCTCAACCACGAGTGGCGCGGTATCGACCGTACCACCGATGTCCTCTCGTTTGAGTGCGACTCGGCCTTTGACGAGGATATTCCCGCAGACGAGACGCTCGAGCTCGGCGATATTATCCTGGCCCCGCAGGTCATTGCCCGTCAGGCCCCCGGCTTTGGTAATAGCCCTGCCGACGAGTGCCGCCTGATGCTCGTGCATGGCATGCTGCACCTGCTGGGGTTTGACCACATTGAGGACGACGAGGCCGAGGTCATGGAGGCCCGTGAGGACGTCATCCTGCGCGATCTGGCGCTCGAGCGTGGCGAGGACCCCAGGCTGGTCCACGTTGGCCCCATCACCAACCACGCCCACGACTAGGAGCCGTCTATGATTCCCGGATCGAACAAGGACCATCCGTCCTTCTTAAAGTCCTTCTCCTACGCCATGGAGGGCTTCGTCACCGCCGTCAAGACCGAGCGCAACATTAAGGTTATGCTCGCGGCGGGCGTTTGTACCGTCATTGCCGGCTGCATTGTCGGCCTCGACATTGCCGAGTGGGCCACAGTTATCATCTGCTGTGGCTTGGTGATTCACGGCGAGCTGTGCAATACCGCTATGGAGGCGATCGTCGACCTGGCGACCCAGGAACTTCATCCGCTGGCAAAGCGTGCGAAGGATATCGCCGCCGCCTCCGTATACGTGCTTTCCATCACCGCCGCGATTGTGGGATTGCTGGTATTTGCCCACACGCTCGACTTTATTTAGAAAGGGATTTTCATGTCCGACAATATGCAGCCTATCGATGAGATTTTGGACGACGAGTCCCTGGATGCGGTGGATGCCGAAGCGACAGAGGCTTATGAGGATGTCGAGGAGTTTGACCCGTTTGAGGGCATGAGCGACGAGGAGCTCGACGCCCTGTGCGACGAGGACGACAGCCTCGCGGGCTTTGGAGACGTTGAGCCCGGTTTCCGCAGCGGCTTCGTGGCCCTGGTCGGCCGCCCCAACGCCGGCAAGTCCACGCTGCTCAACGCCTGCTATGGCAAAAAGGTCGCCATCACCTCGCCGGTGGCCCAGACGACCCGCCGCCGCATGCGCGCCGTCGTCAACCGTCCCGGCTACCAGCTGGTCTTTGTCGATACCCCGGGTATTCACAAGCCCAAGGACGGTCTGGGATCCGAGCTCAACAAGAGCGCGTTGTTCGAACTGAACGATGTCGACGTCGTCGCGTTTTTGATTGATGCCACCAAACCGATCGGTAGGGGAGACGCCTGGGTTGCCGAGCGCGTCAAGAATGCCCGTTCCAAGAAGGTCCTGGTGCTCACCAAGGCCGATGAGGCCGACCCCGCACAGGTCATGGAGCAGCTTAAGGCCGCCCACGAGCTTATGGAATACGACGATGAGATCGTGACGTCGTCGGTCAAGAACTTCAACGTCGATGCGTTTATCGAGACCGTCGCTCACTTCTTGCCCGAGGGCCCGCGCTGGTTCCCCGAGGACATGGGCACCGACGCGTCCGACGAGACCCTCGTGGCCGAGTTTGTGCGCGAGAAGGTCTTGCGCCGCACCCGTGATGAGATCCCGCACTCCGTTGGCGTGATCTGCGATGCGCTCGAGCAGACCAAGAAGGTGCTGCGCGTGCACGCCACCATTTACGTCGAGCGCGAGGGCCAAAAGGGCATCATCATCGGCAAGGGCGGCGAAATGATCAAACGTATCGGTATCGACGCCCGTCGCGATCTTGAGCGCATCTTTGGCACGCAGGTCTTTTTGGAGCTGGACGTGAAGGTCAAGGCCGGCTGGCGTGACGATGAGGCCCAGATTCGCCGCTTTGGCTACAATGCCGAGGACTAAGGGCGCGCGGCGCGCATGGCTGGCTCCCGGACATATCGCACGAAGGTACTCGTCCTCGATAAGACCAAGCTCAAAGAGACGGACTTGATCTTGACGATGCTTGACGAGCGGGGTCGGCAGGTTCGTGCTGTGGCAAAGGGCGCCCGCAAACCCGGTGGGCGCCTGGCTGCGCGCTGCGAGCTGTTCTGCACTGTCGATATGCTGCTCGCGCACGGACGGTCGCTTGACGTGGTCTCGCAGGCCGAGCTTATGGAGGCTCCGCTCGGCGCTACGCCCGATTACGAGACGACCTGCGCCGCAAGCGCAATCGCCGAGGTCGCGCGTGTGTGCTCGTTCGAGGACGCCGAGGACCCGTTTACCTTTGCCATAACGCAGCGAGCGCTTGCCCTGGTGGGCAGCGGGCTCGACACGGCGCATATGGATCTACTTGTGGCGGCATATGTCTTTAAGCTGTTGTCGCATGTTGGCTACCGACCCGATTTTTCGGCCTGCGTGCTGTGCGGAGACCCCATGCTCTCGTATTTTTCGCCCCAGGCGGGCGGTCTCATGTGCGGGTCGTGCGCGTCGAGCGTTCCGGGTGCCGAGCTGGTGTCGACCGGTGAGGTCGCGTGGCTGCGCGCCCTCATGTCCATGACCTTCGATGCGCTTTTGGCCGAGAGGATCGACCCCCATACCGCGGCCTTTTTGCTGGGGCTTTCGCACGTTTGGGCTGCGACGCACTCCGATCAGCGCCTCCGTGCGATGGAATTCATGTTGGGTCGGTGATGATGCGCAGGCGCGGGTTGCTTGTGGTAACATACCGACCTGTTGGTACCTCGACCTTGGATGCTCGCTCCACCAGCGGCTTCCCAGTCCGAGGCGAATAGCGTCGCCCGCGGGCGACAAGAAACGAAAGGTGAAACAATGACTGTTTCCAAAGAGCGCAAGGCTGAGCTGACTGCCCAGTTCGGTAACACCCCGGTCGACACCGGCAACCCCAAGGTTCAGGTCGCCATTCTGTCCGAGCGCATCAAGGAGCTGACCGAGCACATGAAGTCCCACCAGAAGGACTTCCACACCCGTCGTGGCCTGCTCATGCTCGTCGGCCGTCGTCGTCGTCTTCTCTCCTACATCAAGAAGAACGACATCGTCGAGTACCGTGAGCTCATCAAGGCTCTGGGCATCCGCGACAACATCCAGTAAGGATTTGTACATGCTAAGAGCGTCCTGCGCAGCGGGGCGCTCTTTTTGTGTAAGGGCGTGAACAATCACGCTCTGAAGCGTGGCGGGGGCAGGGGGCCCGCGTCACATGAGAAGCCCGCAGGCAAGGGGCCTGTGGGGTTAAGGAGAACAATGACACTCGTATCCAAGACCTTTGAGCTGTACGGCAAGACCTACACCTTTGAGTCGGGCGAGCTTGCCAAGCAGGCCACCGGCGCTTGCCTGGTCAAGCAGGGCGACACCACGATGCTCGACACCGTGGTCGTCTCCAAGGAGCGCAAGAACTACGACTTCTTCCCGCTGACCGTCGACTTCAATGAGAAGATGTACGCCGCCGGCCGCATCCCGGGTGGTTACCTCAAGCGTGAGGGCCGTCCCAGCGAGAAGGCCACGCTCACCGCGCGCATGATCGACCGTCCGATTCGCCCGAGCTTCCCGGACGGCTTCCGCAACGAGGTGCACATCGTCGCTACCTCGCTCGTCGCCGATCAGGTCAACCCCTTCGACGTCATCAACGTCATGGGTGCTTCCCTGGCCATGACGCTCGGCGGCGTGCCCTTTGAGGGTCCGCTTGCCTGCGTGCGCATCGGCCGTAACGTGGAGACCGGCGAGTTTATCGTTAACCCCACCTATGAGGAGCGCGAGAACTCGGATCTGGACCTGGAGCTGGGCGGCTCTGCCGACTTTATCTCGATGGTCGAGGCCGGCGCCGAGGAGATCTCCGAGGACGATATGCTCGCCGCCATGAAGTTTGGCCAGGAGGCCCTTGCTGCTTTCTGCCAGGCCCAGGACGAGTTCGTCGCCGAGTGGGAGCAGGTCAACGGCCCCATCGTCAAGAAGGAGTACCCGCTCGACCAGCCCGTCGAGGAGGTCCAGGAGCGCATCTTTGCCCACTACGACGAGATGGCGGCCGCCCTTCGCGATGCCGAAAAGCTCTCTCGTATCGGTAAGGTCGAGGCTCTGAAGGAGTCCATCCGCGCCGAGTTTACCGAGGAGGAGCAGGCCGCTTGGGAGCGCGAGATCCCCGTGGCGCTCAAGAAGCTCGAGAAGAAGGCCATGCGCACCATGGTCGTCGAGACCGGCGAGCGCGTTGACGGCCGTGCCGCCGATGAGATTCGCCCCATCATGGTGAAGGACAACTACCTGCCGCTCGTTCATGGCTCCGGCCTGTTCCAGCGCGGTCAGACCCAGGTGCTCTCGGTTCTTTCGCTCGGCATGCTCAACGAGGGCCAGCGTCTGGATACCATCGAGCCCACCGAGGGCAAGCGCTACATGCACCACTACAACTTCCCGCCGTTCTGCACCGGTGAGACCGGCCGCATGGGCAGCCCCAAGCGCCGCGAGATCGGCCACGGCAACCTTGCCGAGCGCGCTCTGCTTCCGGTGCTCCCCGACGAGAACGAGTTCCCCTACGCCATCCGCGTGGTCTCCGAGGTCATGGAGTCCAACGGTTCCTCTTCGATGGCTTCGACCTGCGGCTCCACGCTCGCCCTTATGGACGGCGGCGTGCCCATTAAGCGCCCGGTTTCCGGTATCGCCATGGGCCTGATCCAGGAGGAGGGAAAGACCGTGGTCCTGTCCGACATCCAGGGTCTCGAGGACTTCCTGGGCGACATGGACTTTAAGGTCACCGGCACCACCGAGGGCATCACCGCCCTGCAGATGGACAACAAGGCCACCGGCCTTACCTTCGACATCCTGGCCCGCGCCCTGCAGCAGGCCAAGGAGGGTCGCGCCTTCATCTTGCAGAAGATGCTCGATGTGATCCCCGAGCCGCGCCACACCACGCGCAGCACTGCCCCGCGCATCGTTTCCATCCAGGTTCCGACCGACAAGATCCGCGACGTCATTGGCTCCGGCGGCAAGGTCATCCGCGGCATCCAGGACGAGACCGGCGCCTCGGTCGACATCCAGGAGGACGGCACCGTCTTTGTCGGCGGCACCGGCGAGTCCGTCGACCAGGCCGTCGAGCGCATCAAGCTCATCATTAAGGTTCCCGAGCCGGGCGAGGAGTACACCGGTCGCGTGGTCTCCATCCAGCCCTTCGGTGCCTTCGTGAACCTGCTGCCCGGTAAGGACGGCCTGCTGCATATCTCCCGCGTCGCCAAGGGCCGCGTGGAGAAGGTCGAGGATGTCCTCAACGTGGGCGATGAGGTCAAGGTCGTCGTCATCGAGGTCGATGATCGCGGCAAGATCTCGCTCGATCGCCTTGACAAGCCCGAGGCCCCGGCTCGCGCCGAGGGTGCCTCCGAGGGCGACGGCGAGCACTTCCAGCGCCGTGAGCGTCCGCGTCGCGAGCGCTCCGAGCGCAGCGACCGCCCGCGCCGTCCCGGTGACAACGGAGGCCGCAAGCCCCGCCGTCACCACGACGCCGAGTAATAGCTACACATAAGCAGCTCAACAAGGGCGACTCCGGACAGGGGTCGCCCTTTTGCTTGCGCCCGGGAGGGACGCATATGAAGTTTCCTGCTCTACAGTCCTGCGCAAGACGGAAAGCACATTAAGTGCTTTCCTTTGCGTGCGGAACTCGCGATAAACTTCATATGCGTCCCTCCCGGGCGAAAGCAAAAGGGCTGGTTAGTACCGCTCGCTATTGAGTTATACAGTCTATTCAGTAGTCAGATTTCAGATCAGTAGAGAGATGCAGCAGCATTTCCCCAGATAAAACCTACCAAAATAAACTTGTCCCTTATTGGCAGGTTTCCCGTGGGGCGGGCACTGATGAAGTTTATCGCGAGTTCCGCACGAACAGGAGGCCACTTAATGTGGCCTCCGTCGTGAGCAGGACTGTAGAGCAGGAAACTTCATCAGTGCCCGCCCCACGGGAAACCGGCGGGATAGACCGGTTCAGATGGGGCTTTGATGCATGGGTGGTCTGTTGATGGGCAATTGGGTATGATGCTGTGGTTACTGCATCGACTCTGAGATGCATTTTTGTACGTTCCCGGCGGTCGGTTTGCCAGAAGCGCCCCGTCGGTTGTTCCAGACCCGTTTCGTAGAAAGGAAACAACACTCACCTATGGCAGCTAAAAAATCATCTCCCTTGAAGATCATCCCGCTCGGCGGCCTTGACGGCATCGGCAAGAATATGACGGTCTTCGAGTGCGGCGACGACATGGTGCTCGTCGACGCCGGCCTCATGTTCCCCGACGACTCCCAGCCCGGTATCGACCTGGTGCTTCCCGACTACACGTATGTCCTGGAGAACGAGGAGAAGCTCCGCGGCATCGTCGTCACCCACGGCCACGAGGACCACACCGGTTCGCTTCCGTACCTGCTGCAGGACCTCAACAACAAGGTGCCCATCTTCTCGAGCAAGCTGACACTCGGTTTTATCGAGGGCAAGCTTGCCGAGTTCCGCATCCGTGCACCCAAGTTCCGCGAGGTCAAGGGCGGCAGCCACGTCAATCTCGGTGGCATCTCGCTCGACTTCTTCTCCATGACGCACTCCATTCCGGGTGCTTTGGGCGTGTTTATTCGCACCAACCAGGGCACCGTTATGCACACGGGCGACTTTAAGCTCGACCAGACGCCCATCGACGGCGTCACGCCCGACTATGCCGCCATCAGCCGCTTTGCCAAGCAGGGCATCGACTTGCTGCTTTCCGACTCCACCAACGCCACGGTTCCTGGCTTTACCAAATCCGAGGCCGAGGTCGGCCCCAACCTGCTGCATGCCATCAAGAACGCCCCGGGCCGCGTGTTCGTCGCGTCGTTCTCGAGCCATATCCATCGCCTGCAGCAGATCTGCGACGCCGCCCGCAAGTGCGGCCGCAAGGTCGTCGTGACCGGACGTTCCATGCTCACCAACACCCGCGTGGCGCGCGAGCTGGGCTACCTCAACATCGACGATGCCGATATCATCGATGCCTTTGATATCGATAACTTGCCCGACGATAAGATCGTCGTCATGTGCACGGGTTCGCAGGGCGAGCCGCTGTCGGCCCTGTCCCGCATGGCCAACGGCGAGCACAAGACGCTTTCCATCCACGAGGGCGATACCGTCATCCTCTCGGCAACTCCCGTTCCCGGCAACGAGAAGGCCGTCCAGCAGGTCGTCAACAGCCTGGCCAAGCTTGGCTGCGACGTCTGGGATAAGTCCCGTGCCCTCGTCCACGTCTCGGGCCACGGCAGCCAGGAGGAGCTCAAGCTCATGATAGCCATGGCCAAGCCCACCTACTTTATGCCGGTTCACGGCGAGGCCGTTCATCTGCGCGCCCATGCCCAGCTCGCCCGCAAGATGGGCCTTAAGGATGATCATATCTTTATTCTCGATAACGGCGATACGCTTGAGATGCGCGGCGGTATCGTCAAACGCGGTGCGCCCGTCGAGTCCGGCGTCGTCTATGTCGACGGTCTGCGCATCGGCGACACCGACCCCATCGTCCTTCGCGATCGCCAAAAGCTCGCCAATGACGGTATGTTCACGGCCGTTGCCATCGTCTCGCTCAAGCATAAGAAGATCGAGGCTATCGAGTTCTCGGGCCGCGGCGTTTCGTTTGCCATCGATGACCGGTTCTCCGAGGATGCCTCCGCAGCAATCATGAAGACGATCGAGAAGGGCAAGTTTAGCTTTACCAGCAGCGGCTCCGATGCCATTCGCAAAGCCGTGCGCGATTCGCTCTCCAACTTTATCTGGAGCCGTACGCGCACCCGTCCGATGATCATCCCGGTCGTCATGGAGGTTTAGTTTGGCGCGCGGATCTACACAAAACGCCAAAGGCAATAAAGCCAACAGCCAACCGGCATCTGCTAAGGGTGCCGGTTCCCATTTGCGTGCCAATAAGGGTCACGAGGCGGAGTTCGATGAGTTCGAGCCCCTGGTCGAGCCTTCGGCCAATCGCGATATCGCCGGCGTGGTCATTGCCGTTTTGGCGATTGCATCCTTCATTGCCGTGATTTCGCCGGCAACGGCGCCCGTGACGGCTGCTGTCGCCGGTTTCTATCACCTCGGCTTTGGCCTGGGCGCCTACGTGCTGCCGATCGTCATCTTGCTGTTTGCTGCCACGCTCTTTTTGGGTGAGGACTCGCCGCTCAACATTCGCTCGGTCGCGGGTGGCGCCGTGGTCTTTGTGGCCATTGTCTCTATCCTGTCGCTGATGGTGCCGGGCACGAGCGATTCGTGCGACCTCATGTTTGAGCCGCAGAACCTTTCCGCCTCAGGCGGCTACATTGGCGCCTTTATCGCAAGTGCCTTGCAAAACTCCCTGGGTAAACCTATCGCCATGGTTGTCTTGCTGGGCCTTGTCGTCGTTGGCCTGGTTATCATCGGCTTCTCGGTGGGCGGCGTTTTGCGCTCCGCACGCGATCGCGCTGCCGATTTTGCCGAGCGCCGTCGTGCCGATGTCAACGCGAGCCCGTGGGGCGATGAAGAGGCCCTGTCGGTACCCGGCGTCGCGCATCCGCACCTGAGCATTCTGCGCCAGAAGGAGACTGACGCCGCCGTGACCACGATCATGGGTGGCGATGCCGACCCGGTTTTGGATGACGACGAGGATGATGACCCGTTTGTCGACGTGTCCGAGGCCGTGGAGGCCGAGCGCGCTAAGACCACGCTGCTACCACGTCGCCACGCCAAGAAGGGCAAGGCCGCGCCCAAGCTCAACACGAGCGAGCCCGACCCGTCTTGGTCCGATAGTGAAATTGAACTCACCGAGGGCGATGACGAGGATGACGAGGCTCCGCTCGAGACCGCCAAGACAACCTTGCTGCCGCGTCGCCATTCCAAGGCAGGACAGGTCACCGGACAGTTTTCGTTGGAAGACGACCCGGACAAGGCTGACGAGTCGGAGCCGCCGTTTGCCGTGAATCCCGTTTCGGCAGCTCCGCAAATCCCTGACTTCCTCAAGCATCCCAAGGTTTCCGATGCCTCCGCTCCCACGGCTCCCGCAGCTTCTGTTGCAGCCGGCGATGGGGGAGCGGACGGTACCACAGCCGATGCCGAGGGCGACCAAGAGGACGGTCTCAAGCTCCCGCCGCTCGAAATCCTGCACGCCAACCCGCAGTCGGCGTCCTCCGCGTCTTCTGACAAGGAGCTGGAACAGACTGCCGAGTCGTTGCAGTCCACCTTGCTTGAGTTTGGCCGTAGCGCCCGCGTTGTCGGCTGGATTGCCGGCCCCACGGTCACGACTTTTAAGCTGCAGCCCGGTGAGGGTGAGCGCGTGAGCAAGATCTCGAGTCTCGAGGACGATATCGCGCTTTCGCTTGCCGCCCAGTCGGTGCGCATCTTCGCGCCGATCCCCGGCACATCGCTCGTTGGTATCGAGATTCCCAATCGCAAGCGTCAGAACGTCAACCTAGGCGACGTGCTTCCCTATGTGAAGGGCGGTCCGCTCGAGCTTGCCATCGGTCGCGATGCCGAGGGCACTCCGGTTGTCGCTGACCTCGCCAAGATGCCCCACCTGCTTATCGCCGGCACCACCGGTTCGGGTAAGTCGGTCATGATCAACTCCATCATCACGACCTTGCTCATGCGCGCCCTTCCCGAGGACGTTCGCCTAATCATGGTCGACCCCAAGCGCGTCGAGCTTGCAGGCTATAACGGTCTGCCGCATCTCTATGTGCCCGTGGTGACCGAGCCCAAGCAGGCTGCCAGTGCGCTGCAATGGGCCGTGTCCGAGATGGAGCGTCGCCTGAAGGTCTTCGAGCGCCTCAACGTTCGCAAGATCTCGACCTACAACGAAAAGCAGGCCGCCGGCGAGTTTGAGCATTACGATAACCCGCCGCAAAAGATGCCCTATCTGGTCATCATCATCGATGAGCTTTCGGACCTGATGATGGTCGCCGGCAAGGATGTCGAGGCCTCGATCGTCCGTATCGCCCAGCTGGGCCGTGCCGCCGGTATTCACCTTATCGTGGCTACACAGCGCCCCAGCTCCAACGTGGTGACGGGCCTTATTAAGGCCAACATCACCAACCGTATCGCCTTTAACGTGGCTACGGGCATCGATTCCCGCGTCATCATCGACCAGATGGGCGCCGAAAAGCTTACTGGTTTGGGCGACATGCTGTTCTCCAAGGTCGACTGGGGCAAACCCCGCCGTATCCAGGGCTGTTTTGTCTCGGACGACGAGATCAACGAGATCGTCGAGTTCGTTAAGTCGCAAAGCGAGCCCGACTACCACGAGGAGATTCTGTCTGCCGTGGCGCCTGCTTCCATGTCCATGGCTGGTGGCGGCATTGTTCGCACGGGCGTTGCCGAACCGCAAGATGACGACCCGCTTATCTGGGAGGCCGCCCATATTGTGGTGGAATCGCAGCTGGGCTCCACATCTGGGCTGCAACGCCGCCTCAAGGTTGGCTATGCGCGCGCCGGGCGTATTATGGACATGCTGGAAGAAAAGGGTGTCGTCGGCCCGCCCGATGGTTCCAAGCCGCGCGAGGTCCTGCTGGACGAGGAGGGGCTCGCCGCGTTGGAGTCTGTCGACGCCGAGATGGCACGTGAAGATCGTGAGTTTGGAGGATTCTGATGGCTGCACGCTTTGGTGACATGCTGCTCGAGCAGCGTCGCCGGATGGGCCTTTCCATCCAGCAGGTCGCCAACACCATCAAAATCAGGCCGCAGATCATCGAGTTTTTCGAGACCGGTAACTTTGCATCGATGCCCCCGCGCGGCTATGCGCAGGGCATGATTTCGAGCTACGCTCGCTTTTTGGGGCTTAACCCTCGCGAGGTCGTCAACGCTTATTTTGATGACCTCATGGCATATGAACGCGAGACCTCGCAGCAGGGCGGTCGTTTTCAGGATGCTGCCGGCTACGTTAACTCGCGTTCGTCGGTCGATAACGGACGCTTTCTGATGGTTCAGGGTGGTCGCTCGACGCGGTATGGCCAGCGCCCTCCGCAGGCGGGCTATATCACCGAGACGGGGTCCAG
>UQKU01000042.1 GCA_900541675.1 uncultured Collinsella sp.
GATGGGCGGGGATAGCCCGATTATTTTCCGGTTCGACGAACAGCCGATCGTGTCAAATTTGGTCTAACAGAGCCAAATCAATTGCTTGATTACGCAGGTTGAACATTTTGAAATAGGGAATGCCCTCGTCGACAAAGGCATCTTTACTCGGTGTCTTGCCAGCCTCAACCCTTGCGACCATCCTCATTCGCGTCCATGCCCAACCTGACGGGAGCTTGCGAATAGCTCGCTCGATGGGAGTCGACTCACCCTTGCCGTCTGCTCGCTTCTCATAGGGCAGCCCATCGGAACCGAAATAGATCACGGTATCGTTTTTAACATCCTTAGGCTTGAGCTCGCCGCGCTCGACCATGGCGAGCTTCTCCTCGTGGATGCGCGACAGCAACTCGCTTGCGGACTCGTCGTTCGGATCTTGCGGAACAAGCTTGCCGCGGATGGCAAGGTCCAACAGCTTTTGACGTAGTTTCCTAGTGTCCATTAGTCCTCGATGTCCCTCAGAAGCGCCTCGAGCTGCTCCACGGCGTCGGCAATCGCATCGCTCTTCTCGTGAATGCTTGAGAGCAAATCAGAAAGCGAGATCTCCGAGATGTCCTCACCGGTTTTGATCCAGGTGATATCGAGACTCAGCTTGTCGCGGCTCATAATCTCGTCGATAGTGAAGCGACGCCAACGTCCATCGGGGTTGTTGTCCTCGTTGTAGGTCTCATCGCGCTCATCGATATGGCCGGGCCTGTAGCATTCAAGGAAGTCGGCAAGGTCCGCCTCGGTCATTGGGTGTTGCTTCAACGTGTGGTGAACGTTCGTACGATAGTCGTAAATCCACACCTCTCGGGTCTGCACGCTCTCGCTGCCGGGACGGTTCTCGAAGAATATAACGTTAGCCTTTACGCCTGGCTTGTAGAAGATACCAGTCGGCAAGCGCAGGATAGTGTGCAGGTTCGTGGTCTCCAGCAACTTACGGCGCACCGTCTCACCGGCACCGCCCTCGAACAGTACGTTGTCAGGTACGACAACGGCAGCGGTGCCGCCAGTTTTCAAGATGGTATGAATGTGCTGAACAAAGTTCAGTTGCTTGTTCGAGCTCGTTGCCCAGAAGTCCTGGCGAGAGTACGAGAGCTCTTCGTCGACAAGCTCACCGTCCTCGCCGGCAGCAGCTTTAAGTGTCGCCTTTTTACCAAAAGGCGGGTTGGTGAGCACGTAGTCGAAACGCGTACCAGGGTCGGAGAGAAGCGCATCATTTCTTGTGATAGGCGGCACATCGTTAAAGTCACCGATGTTGTGCAGGAAAAGATTCATGAGGCAAAGCCGGCGCGTGGCGGGAACGATCTCCCAGCCGTGGAATGCCTCGTTCTTCAAGAACTTCTTTTGGTCGGCGTCGAGCTGATAGGCCTCCTCTATGTAGCTTTTTGCGGCCAGCAGGAAGCCGCCCGAACCGCAGCACGGATCACAGACGGTCTTCTCAGGCTTAGGCTGCGCACACTTGACGATGGTGTCGATGAGCGGCCTAGGCGTAAAGTACTGCCCGGCACCAGATTTGGTGTCCTCGGCTATTCGCTGAAGCAGCCCCTCGTAGATGTCGCCCTTGACGTCCTGCGACATAGCCGTCCACGTTTCTGCGCCGATCATCTGAATAACTCGCGCCAAGATCGCCGGAGAGCTCATCTTGTTTTGGGCCCCAGTAAAAATCTCCTGCAGCATGCCGCCCTGGGCGCCTAGCTTGTCGAGCATCTTCTTATAGGTGTCGAACAGCTCTGCGCCGCTCTTGTCCGCAAGACACTCCCAACGACAGTCCTCCGGAAGACCGGTCGGCCTATTGTAGGGGGGCTTGCTGTACTCGTCTGCCATCTTGAGGAAGAGCAGATATGTGAGTTGTTCGAGATAATCGCTGTTGGAAACGCCATCGTTATAGAGGACGGTCGCCATGTTCCAAATCTTCTGGTTAATGGTGGATGCGCTCATGCGCTGCCTTTCTAACTCATAGGTGTTATGCGACAAGCGCGTAGTTCATGTCGTCGAGAACGCCTTGGTACTTATCGCCGAACAGGATGTAGAAACGCCCGAGGCCGCCCTTCTCCCCGAAAGGCGACAGGTCGAGGTCGTCAGAGCTCACGCTTCCCGAAGTTGAGATATGGTCGCGAATCATACGCAGCCAATCCATCTGCTCTTCGGTAAACTGGCCGTGGCCTGCGTTCTTGGAGAAGACCCAACTCTTGAAACGCTCCGCCACGCCCGCCTCGAAGGGCCGCAGGATCTTTTCCTGTCCGAGTTCGAATCGAATGACGGAAATGATGTCCATAATCTTGCCCACAGCGCTTCGCGCCGTAGCGACGGGTGCCCCCGCAACCTCGTATGCATGCCAGACCGTGTCGCAAGAAAGCCCATAGGGGGACGTTTTCAACGCATCGTGAACAGCCTTGACCATACGCAGCGTGATGGGGCGCTGTTTGTAGGTTTGACCGTAGATGATTTGCAACGCGTCCAGCTCATCCTTGTTGTCGGCAAGGAACTGTCTGAATGTTTGGATGACCTCTTTGGCGTGGGCCTCGCGGTCGGTGTCCCAACCGGATGAAATGACAGCATCCAGGTTCTCATTATCTATAACCTGGTCGTGTGCCTTGCGCACGTTTTCGAGATAGTTTCTCAACTCGGCAGAGAACATCGGCTCTATCGCCTTTTCGACAAGCCGAGACTGGGCTTCTGCCAGCCTGGCTCGCTCTTCTTCGGTTGCTTCTTGAACATCATCGCTAAGGATAAACCCAGCTTCCTTTGCGATCTTGTCCTCGTCGAAAGCATCAAGCATATCTCTGGCGATATCGTTCACAGAGGCCCCGCCAGCGAGCTCGGCGGCCTTCTTTCGCTCGCCATTGTCCATGACGGCAGCGAGTCGAAGAAGCCGGCCGGCGAGTGAGGTGACGGTATCGTCATCGCGCGCGCCCATGGCGACGCTCATCATGAGCTCTTTCAAGCTTACTGAGGGCTTCCGCTCAAGCTGCCTTGTTTCAGTCTTAAGACTCTTCGTGACGCCAACGCAATCGACAACCACGTAGCGGCACTTGTTCGTTGTCGCTGACGGCGAAACGCGAGCCAGGTCATCATGGCCGAGCGTACGACGCCCGCGGCCAAGCATCTGCTCGAAGTAGTTTTTAGAACGAACATCTCGCATGAAGACAAGACACTCGAGAGCTTTGACATCGGTACCAGTAGCGATCATGTCAACGGTCACGGCTATGCGTGGATAGAATTCGTTGCGGAATGCCGCAAGTACAGACTTGGGGTCCTCTTCAGCGTTATAGGTTATCTTCTTACAGAACTCGTTCCCGCGCCCGAATTCTTCGCGCACAATGTTGATGATGTCGTCCGCATGACTGTCTGTTTTGGCAAAGATGAGAGTCTTGGGTATTTCCTTGCGGCCAGGAAACATAACCGTTGTGACCTTGTCGCGGAACTCGCGGATGATGGTGCGTATCTGGGACGGGTTGACAACATCGCGGTCCAGTTTACCCTTGTCGTATTCCAAATCCTCGTCGTTCTGCTCCCATCGCTTCTCACGGGAAAGGCGATCCCTCTTTTCAACTAGACGCTCGGTAATCGTCGCGCCGTTCTTGCTCACATCAGTTTCGATGATGTAGATATCGCCGCCGACATTGACGCCGTCAATGACTGCCTCCTCATGGGTGTATTCACTCACGACGTTCTGATTGAAAAAAGAATAGGTTCGCTTGTCAGGCGTAGCAGTAAGCCCGATGAGAAAGGCATCGAAGTAATCGAGGACCTGCTGCCAGACGTTATAGATAGAACGGTGGCACTCATCGATGATGATGAAATCGAAGTATTCAGGCGGGTAAGCCGAGTTGTACTCAACATCGCGTGGCCCGCCGACGAAGCGACCCTCACTAGGGGAAGATTCCTCGTCCGCCTCATCAAGTTCCTTGCCCTTGAGAATGGAGTACATGCGCTGAATAGTACTGATGCATACGTTGGAGCCATTGGGGATCTGCGAAGAGGTCAAACGGCAGACGTTGTAAAGCTCAGGAAACAACCTCGCATCGTCGGTAGGCCTGTATTTGCGGAACTCCTCCTCGGCCTGTTCCCCCAGGTTCTTTGTGTCAACAAGGAATAGAATGCGCTTTGCCTTGGCAAATTTGAGCAGACGATAAACGTTGGTAATAGCGGTATATGTCTTGCCAGCACCAGTGGCCATTTGGATTAACGCGCGCGGGCGATTCTCCTCAAACGTCTTTTCGAGTTTTAAAATTGCATTTACTTGGCACTTGCGATAGCCGGCGGTCTCGAAGTCGGGAAAAGACTTAAGTCTATTCCGAAGAGTGCCAGAATCCTTCAGCCAACTACGTAGCTGTTCCGGTCTATGAAAAGAGAAGATCTCGCGAGAGCGGTAGTCTTTATCGTGGTAGTCGCAAAACCGGACCAGGACGTCGGTCGCCTCGTAGACAAAGCGAATGTCAATATTTGTAGTGGCATATTTGAATTCACTCTCAGCGTATTGCTTTGACTGCTCGGCTACCGCTGTTAGCTTCTCGCCCTTGTTGTGTTCCTTGGCTTCAATTAACCCGCAGGGGGTGCCATCAACAAAGATAAGGTAATCACATGGTCCAGAAGTCGTTTGCCACTCACGGACAACGACACCGCAGGCCGCTGCGGGATTGAACTCTTTAACGTCCTGAAGGACATATCCAGAAGCCCTCAACTTTTCATCGATAACAAGACGCGCTTTTTCCTCGGGACTCACCCAACCGCCAGCCTTTCTCGATGCCGCAAACTAATATGCCAGCGTCCTAGAACATACATAAAAACATTTTATCAGGCAGTAGACAGCAGCGTCTATCTCTGAGCAAAAGCAGCGAGCGCTCTGGAGGAACGGTCGTTGAAGCGTGGTGGGCCCCGGACCCATCGGCGACGCAGCACATGTCCTAGAAAGTCAGAGAGAAACGCTCTATGTTTAGAAGCAAACGGATGGTCTTTCCAAAAGAAACACGAGAAGCGCATCAATTGAATTAAGGGAAGTTGAAATACGATAGACAGCAGTGAATTTATCAATGGCCTTCAGTCACCCAAGTCCACCAGCCACTCTTAGCAAATTGCCTAACCCCTTCGCCTTCGGCTTCAGCAGCAGATCGCTTAGCTCGGGGCACTTGCTGGAAAGGCGCGTCTGGGCGCACTCGTCCATCCCCCATCGTTGACGGATCTCCTGCGCGCGCGGGCTCACGTGATAGCCCCGTCAATCGCCTGTTTAAGCAGCCTGGCGGTCACGTGCATATCAGCAAGGGCACCGTGAGCATGGTCCGTCGACTCATCAAAATCGATACCGAGTCCCGGTGACGCACCACCCAGCGAGACTAACCCATAGCCGCCCACCTCCATAATCGAGATGTATAACGCCTGCAGGTCGGTCCAGTCCGCAGGAAATGCGGCGAGGCCTATGCGCTTCGACCGTCAATCGGCCTCGTGCTACCGCTAATCCGTCCCGTCCCGGCAGCTCACACAACGGTGAGATAATTCCCGCGACTATTAACGTAAGCAAGGAGCACGCTATGGCAGACAACGAGATCAAACCCTCGACGGACGGCGACCGAGAGGAACTCGTGGCAAAACAGCTCGCATCTACCAAAATCCACCTCGCGCTCACTCAGGAGCGGGCGGACGTCTCCGACGGCATCAAGCTCCCGCTCGAACGAGTCCCCCAGCTCGGCATAGCGCTCGCCTCACTCCCTTCGACATTCCGCACCGTCACCAATACGGTGAGCGTGCCTATGCTGCTCCAGCCAACCGACAAGTTTGGCAATCCGCTTGACCCGTCGATACTCCAATCGTTCAAGGACGGCAGCGGCCTCATGGGGTCCTACCGCGACGCAGCCAATGGCTTTGGGCAGGCTCGCTTCCACGTTGTCGAGGGTGACATCGCCACAAGTGTCACGCAAGTGCCCTACGACCCGACGTCGCTGTTCATGGCAGCCGCAATCGCGCAGATAAACCAAAAGCTCGACTCCATCCAGGAGTCCGTCGACGAAATGTTCGAGTATATGCGCCAGCGTGACAAGGCCAACATGCGCGGCAACCTCAAGACACTTGTAGACATCCTCAACGGCTACGACCTCAACTACGACAAAGCCGTTTACATGGCCAATGCCCATATGAAGGTACTCGACATCAAACAGGCCTCCGTGCAGGACATGGAACATTTCCGTTCGCAAGCACAAACGGACCTGAAAAAGAAAGGGTTCATCGAGGTGCGAGACGACGTGAAAAGGCGCCTCGACAAGGTTCTCGACTATCTCAAGGACTACCAGCTCGCTACCTATATCCACGCGTTCTCGCTGTTCCTCGAGCCCATGCTCACCCAGAACTTCAAACCTGCAAAGCTCGCAGACGCTGCCGCAAAAATCGAGGCGGACTCGCTTGCGTACCGCGAACTCTACACCGAATGTTACGACGCACTCGAGGCGAGCACTGCCGACACTATCGATGTGACGCTTCTGGGCGGCATCGCCTCCGCAGGCAAGATGCTCGGTCGCGCCATCGCGGCGACGCCCATCGGCGAGCTCACGCCCATAGACGAGGCGCTTGAGGGTGCAGGAGAGGACATCGGCAGGTTCAACGACGAGCAATCCGAGAAACTCATTGAGAAGCTCCACCAGGCAAAGACGCCCGACGTCGCACCGTTCAGGCAGAGTGTGATGGAGATCGACATCCTCTACAACCGTCCCACGCAGATTGCCGTGGACGCCGAGAACGTCTACATCTTACCTGCCAAGCAGCAGGAAGAGTAGCGATACGCGACAGGCACGCGCCATGCAGACAGCTAACGCCCCCTACCTCCCCTCCGCCTTCAGCTTCAGCAGCAGGTCTCCCAGCTCGGGGCACTTGCTGGAAAGACGCGTCTGGGCTCGCTCGCCCATCCCCCACCGCTGGCGGACTTCCTGGGCGTGCGGACTCACGTGATAGTCCCCCTCCATCATCTGCTTGAGCAGCTTGGCGGTCACGCGCGCATCGGCAAGGGCGCTGTGGGCGTGGCCCGTCGACTCGTCAAACTCGATGCCAAACCACGTTGCCGCGTCACCCAGCGAGACGCACCCGTGGCTGCCCACGTCCATGATCGAGGTGTAAAACGCCTGCAGGTCGGCCCAGTCCGTAGGAAATGCGGAAAGATTGATGTGCTTTGCCTGGCACTCGGTCAAAAGCTGTCGACGGTCCGCCCCGCTCCAGCAAACCACCTGGGCGGAGTAGCGACCGACCCAATCGCTGAGCCTTTTAATCACCACATAGAGCGGATCGGCCATCGCGGTGTCCACGGCCGATATCCCTGTGAGCTCGCGGACGGGGAACGCAACGCCCTCGCTAAATTCCGTCTGCACAAACTGCGAGAACTCGCCCATAACGTTGCCGTGGTAATCGAGCTTGACGGCGCCGACCTCGATAATCTCATTGCGCAGCCCACGGCGCTGGCGCTGCTTTGGCACCGGCGCAAACTCAAAGTCCAGCACAATCTGGCGCGCAAAGTTCGTCGTATCGATAGCCGAGATACACGGCGTCTTTTCAGCTGACACGGTTAGGGCCTTTCTCCGTTGCTTGTCGCTCGTTTCTCAAACGGTCACATCACAGTAAGCGTAGCCGCCCGTGCGGACATAAAGTTGCGCGGCGGCGCCGTTGCGGGTCCTGGGACGCATGTTCCATTTGATGCCCCTACCGGAAAACGAATCCCACTCTGAGCGTCGAATCTGGGATGCAGTTTCCGCATGCTGCCCCGTTGGGAAAGTTCATCCCGTTCCGAGGCTGGATTCCGGGACACAGTTTCCGCTTCAAACAAAAGGCCCCGGCTCGCGATGGAGTTGGGGCCAAAGGCCCAGCATATGCATTTGATGTTGAGCGCGAACAACCCGTCGGCAATGACTGTCCGCACCCCACCCTACCCGCGGTGACGGGCGCGACTGTACGGCGTATCCACCATGGGCAGATCCGGACGCAGCTTGCCGTCAAACGCGCGATAGGCGTTCTGCACGGCGGGCGCTGTGGGGATCGTGGCGATCTCGCCGATGCCCTTGCCGCCGTATGCCACGGGCAGCAGCTCGTCCTTCTCCACGTAAATGGCGTGGATATCCGGAATCTCGGGCGCACGGAACAGCCCGAGCGTACCGTACCTTGCCTGGGGTACGCAGTCCTTGAGCGGCCAGTCCTCGGTAAGCGCATAGCCCATACCCATGAGCACGCCGCCTTCGATCTGACCCTGAATGGAGATGGGGTTGACCACCTTGCCGGAATCGTGCGCGGCATAGACCTCGCTCACGCGGCCATCGTTATCCAGAATGACCACATGCGTGGCAAAACCGTAGCAAATGTGGCTCTTGGGGTTGGGAACATCCGCACCCAGCTTGTCGGTCGGCTCCAGGTACACGTAGCCAAACTCGCATCCCTCGAGTGCCTTGATGGCAGCCGCAGGATCCTGAGGATGCATACCCTGGCCGGCGACGAGTTCCTGTGTGCGCAGCTGGTAGGCGCGACCGTCGTCGTATTCGATCTTGACGCCGTCACCATGCGCGCTCACCGGGGCGGTGGGCGCAGGCTTACCGGCCTCGATGCCAAGCATGGCATCGAGCAGCAGGAAGGCGGCACCACGCACGGCCTCGCCGGTCACGACCGTCTGACGCGAGCCAGACGTAGTACCCGAGTCGGGTGCGTTCTCGGTAGAGCACTCGCCATTGGCAATGCAGCGAAGCGGCAGGCCGCAGGCCTCGGCAACGTCCTGCAAAAAGACGGTGTTGCAGCCCTGGCCGATGTCGGACGTGGCGGCATAGACCACGGCACGGCCATCCTCGATGCGAATCTTGCAGCGGCCGGCATCGGGCAGGCCCACACCCACGCCGGCATTCTTCATGGCGCAGGCAATGCCGGCGTGGCCGGGATGCGCATAGTAGGCATCCTTGACCTCGAGCAGCGTCTCCTTCAGCGCCGTGGAGCAGTCGGCAATCTGGCCGTTGGGCAAAACCTCGCCCGGCTCGATGGCATTGCGGTAGCGAATCTCCCACGGATCCAGGCCCACCTTCTGTGCCAACAAGTCGATCAGACTCTCGAGCGCAAACTCGGACTGGCAAACGCCAAAGCCACGGTACGCGCCGGCGGGCGGGTTGTTGGTGTAGTAGCCAAAACCGCGGATGTCGGTGTTCTGGTACTTGTAGGGACCGACGGCGTGCGTGCAGGCGCGCTCGAGCACCGGGCCGCACAGCGACGCGTAGGCGCCGGTGTCAAAGTTGATCTCGCAGTCCAGGCCGGTAAAGTTGCCCTCGGCGTCGCAGCCCAGCGTAAAGGTGCCGTCCATGGCATGGCGCTTGGGATGGAACGCGAGCGACTCGGCGCGCGTGAGCTTACACTTCACAGGACGCTGGAGCTTATAGGCAGCAAGCGCGGCCAGGTGCTGGACGGAAACGTCCTCCTTGCCTCCAAAGCCGCCGCCCACGAGCATGGTCTCAACGACCACACGCTCGGGTTCGCTATCCCAGCCAAACATGTGGGCGCACTCTTTGCGCGTGTCGTAGGCACCCTGGTCGGTCGACCGCACCTTGACGCCGTTCTTGTACGGGAAGGCGACGGCGCACTCGGGCTCCAAGAAGGCATGCTCGGTAAAGGGCGTGGTAAAGCGTTGCGTCACGGTAAATGCGCTCTCCGCCAGCGCCTTGGCGGCGTCGCCGCGCGTCACATGGCGACTCTGGCACACGTTGTCCTTGAGCTCAACCGTGTTGCCAAAGGCAAAGAAGCTGTCGTGCAGGCGTGGGGCATCGGCAGCCCTGGCCTCGACAATGTTACGCACGGGCTCCAGCGGCTCGTAATCGATCTTAACGAGCTTCTTGGCCTTCTCGAGCGTCGCCTCGTCCTCGGCGACCACCAGCACGATGGCGTCACCCACGCAGCGGGTGATATCGCCCTGGGCAATCATGACGTCCCAGTCCTGGATAAGGTGGCCGACCTGGTTGACCGGCACGTCCTCGGCGCGCAGGATGCCCACCACGCCGGGCAGGGCCTCGGCTTTAGAGGTGTCGATGGAGAGCACACGGGCGCGCGGATACTTGGAGCGCACGGCGCTGGCGTAGGTCAGACCCGGCTGATCGAGCTCGTCGATGTCGTCGGGATACTTGCCCTCGCCGAGCACCTTCTTGCGCACGTCGATACGGAAGGCGCGCTTGCCCACACCGTAGTCATCGCCGCGCTCCAGATCCTCGTCGATCTGCTTTTCGCCGCGAAGCACCGCAGCGGCCAGCGAGATGCCTTCGATAATCTTTTTGTAGCCAGTGCAGCGGCAGACGTTGCCGCGGATGGCGTACTTGATCTGCTCCTCGGTGGGTTCGGGATCCTCGGCGATCAGCGCTGCACCTGCCATGACCATGCCGGGGATGCAAAAACCGCACTGCACGGCGCCCACGGCGCCAAAGGCGTACACAAATGCCTCGCGCACGTCCTCGGGCAGGCCCTCGACGGTCACGATGTTGCGACCGGCGGCAAGAGCGGTGGTCAGCACGCACGCCTTGACGGCGGCGCCATCCACATGGATGGTGCAGGTGCCGCAGGCGCCCTCGGAGCAGCCATCCTTGGCGGAGTGAATGTGTAAGTCGTCGCGCAGATAGCGCAGCAACGGTTTGTTTTGGGTCGTCGTGCGCTCGACGCCGTTAACGGTAAAAGTGAATTCCTGTGCCATGGTGATTCCCTTCTACACGCCGGCGGCGATGCCGGTGCGGTCGTGGATGGCGCCATGCGGGCAGACGACGGCGCACATGCCGCACGACAGGCAGTCCGTACCGTCGATATGGGCGCAGTTGTCCTCGATGCGGATAGCGCAGGCAGGGCACTTTTTGGCGCACATGCCGCAACCGATGCAGCTCGTGTCGCAGATCTTGCGGGCAATGGCGCCCTTATCGGTGTTGTTGCAGCACACCAGAATGTTCTGGTAGCCGGGGACGAAGGCAATCACGCGCTGCGGGCACACCATGCTGCACAGGCCACAGCCCGTGCACTTGGAACGATCCACGCGGGCGATGCCATCGACCAGGGCAATGGCGCCGTGGGGGCAGGCCATGACGCAGGCGCCACAGCCAATGCAGCCTTCGCTGCAGCGGGCGTCGCCGCCTGCGGAGGCGCAACCGCTTCCGCAGGCAACGTAGGCCACGTTATGTTGAATGGATTTGGCCATAAGGGGTCCCTTATTTCTTAAGGAGATACGAATAGTTGTCGCGCACGGCCTTGATGGCCAGGCGGACGGCCTCGGGCAGACCGGTATTGACGGCATCGACCGAGACGGTGCGGACCGTGCCGGCGACGCGGACCTTAAAGTGATCCTCGTCCACGGCCAGGAAGCCCTCGTTCTCGGAGTTCTCCATGTCCTGCTCGCTCCAGAACAGGGTGAGCTTGTCCTTGTAGGGACGACCCTCCTGGTAGGGGCAGAACACGGCGCAGTTGCCGCACTCGTTGCACATGCCATCGACATGAACGACCTGATGCTTGGCCAGGCCCGGCACCTTAATTGCAACGTTGGCGCGGTTGGGGCACACGTCGCAGCAGACCTCGCACACCGAACCGCAGCCCAGGCAGCGAGTCTTGGTGCAGTTGCGCTTGTCACGGCACAGCGACCCCTTGCGCTCGTAGCAGGTGTCCTCGCGACCGGCCCGCTCGTTGCAGTCGGCGTACTTGTTAAAGTCCACGCCGGCAATGGCACGGGCGACCTCGGCGGCGTCGGCGATAGCCTCGACCACGGTGGCGGGACCGCGGCGGCAGTCGCCCGCAGCCCAGACACCCTCGACGCCGGTGGAGGTGGCGGCAAGGCGGCCGCGACGGTCGTGCTCGACGCCCGCGGCATCGTACAGGCTGGCATCGATGCCCTCGCCCACGGCGCAGATCACCGTGGTGGCGGAAAGCTCGACGGTCTCGCCCGTAGCGACGGGGCTGCGACGACCGCTTGCATCCGGCTCGCCAAGCTCCATAACGTCGCAGGTCAGCACGGCGCCGTTGAGCGCCTTGGGCGCCAACAGCTCGCAGAACTCAACGCCATCGGCAAGAGCAAGATCGAGCTCTTCCTCGTCGGCGGGCATCTGCTTCTTGGTGCGGCGATACACCAGGCGCACGTTCTTCACACCAGCCAGGCGCTTAGCCACGCGGGCGGCGTCCATGGCGGTGTTGCCGGCGCCGATGACCACGACGTCCTCGCCCAGCTCGAGCTTCTCGCCCTTCTTGGCGGCCTCGAGGAACTCCAGCACATCGAGCTCGGCACCCTCGCCCAAGCCCGCAAAGCCGGGCATCCAGGCACCGGTAGCAACGACCACGTCGGTAAAGCCCTGGGCCTTGAGCTCGTCAATGGACTCCACGCGGGCGTTGAGCTGAACCTTGGCGCCAAAGGCCAGGCAGAGCTCGGCATCGTGGGAGATATCGTCGCTCGCAATGCGGAACTCGGGGATCACGTGACGGACCACGCCGCCGAGCGAATCGCGGGCTTCGAAGATAGTGACGGGCACGCCGGCACGCGTCAGGAAGAACGCCGTCGCCAGACCGGCCGGGCCGCCGCCGATAACGGCAACGTTGCGCTCACCGTCGTTGGCGATGGCCTGGGCGCGCAGCTTGGGCAGCACGGCGGTCATGGCCTCGCGGGCGGCCTTGAGCTTGCTGGCGCGAATCTGGGCGCCCTCGGGCTCGTAGAATGCACGCTCGCAGGCACGGCCGCAGGGATGCGGGCAGATGGTGCCGGTAATGAACGGCAGGGCGTTGCGCTCGATGATAATGTTGAGTGCGTCCTCGTAGCGGCCCTCGTCAACAGCCGCCAGGTAGGCGGGAATATCCTGCTGGATGGGGCAGCTCGTACGGCACGGCGTGGTAAAGCAGTCGGAAAGCGGGCTCTTGCCGGCGGCCTTGCGGTCGGGCAGCGGGCGCAGCGGCTTCTTGTAGAGCGGATTGGTGAGCGAGTCGGCCTGGATCGCGGTCACGGCCTCGAGAGCGATGCCCTCAAACGGCTTGTCGTCCAGATCGGTGAACTCGCCGGCCATCTGGCTAAAGCGCTCGTAGCCACCGGGCTTGAGCACGTCGGTCGCCAGGGTGACGGGCCAAATGCCGGCGTCATACAGACACTATGACCCAATCCAGGGGCACGGAAACGACAGGAGCCCCCGCTCGTGACCGCGGGTCGGGGCTGCGACA
>UQKU01000043.1 GCA_900541675.1 uncultured Collinsella sp.
CTGACCGGTGGACGGCACCGAGCCGCCATTGGGAATGTAGAAGGGGGAGGCCTCGCGGCCTCCCCCTTTTTTGCGTTATATCCAAGCTGTCCCTTGTGAACGGGCCCTTCTTTTGACTCTCTTACTGTTTGGCTGTTTTTTGAACTGTCGCTTTGTATTTGCGCGATAATATCTCGCATTGACGTTAGGGAGGGCTTGATGTTTACCGTTTTTGTTTTGGGCAATATTGCTTCGGGTAAATCGACTGCCTGCCGCTATCTGGAATCTCGCGGAGCCCTGCTTATCGATTTAGACGTTCTTGCCAAATCGCTGTACGTGCCGGGGTCGGATATCGTCAATGCTCTTGCTGAAGAGTTTGGCTGGGATATTTTGGACGAGGAGGGCGGCGTTCGAAGTAACATCCTCGCTTCTCGAGCTTTTGCCTCTCCTGATGCGGTTGCAAGGCTCAATAGCATTGTGCACCCCGTTCTCATTGAGCAGCTTTCGCTGAGGATTCTCGATCCTGTCTGCTGTACGGTTTCGACTCCTCGCTATCCCTTTGCGGCGGTCGAAGTATCTGCTCCAGCTGGCTTTGAGGACGCCTTTGGCCTTGCGGATGAAATTATGGTTGTTAGCGCTCCTTTGGAGGTCCGTCGCGAACGCGCTATTCACCGTGGTATGGAGGCATCCGATTTTGATGCTCGCTGTGCTTGCCAGCCCGATGAGTCTTCGCTTTGCAGTCTAGCCACTACCGTGATTGATAACGCGGCGGGCGATAGCTCGCTCTTTGTACAACTGGACGCATGGCTTGCCCGCCATGGCCTTATGGACGCTACGGATAAGGGGACGACAGATGCCTAAGACGCGCTTCTTTACGTGGTATCGCCTTGTGCCCCTGACTGTCGTTTTCGTCTTTGGCCTTATCTCGCTCGTTTACTCGTGTGCTCCCGCCGCTTTCTTTAAACCGTTCTATCCGATTGACTATGAGGCGTATGTAAAGCAGTCCAGCATTTCGCATAATCTCGATCCGTATCTGGTATGTGCCGTCATCAAGTCGGAATCAAACTGGGATCCCGAGGCGGAATCAAACCAGGGCGCCCAAGGTCTCATGCAACTTATGCCCGAAACCGCTCAGGATATGATCGCCAAGGGCCTTGTCGACGGGGACGAGTATTCTGCCGATAACCTGAATGACCCCGCTTCGAATATTGAATTTGGGTGCGCATATCTCTCGTACCTGCTGACATATTTCAATGGCTCGACGGATAGCGCTATTGCTGCTTACAATGCCGGAATGGGCAATGTCGATGGGTGGGCGCAGCAAAACACATCGCTCCATAACGCGATTACCTTCCCCGAGACGCAAGCTTATTTGATTCGTGTCAATAATGCCTGGGTTCGCTATAAGACCCTCTATCCCGACCGGTTCGTATAGGACTATGCCTGCCGCCTGCGTATACTGCAGATGTATGAGTTAGGAGTATCCATGGCGGATTTTGAAGTTGAGCGTGTTGGCGGAGAGCTCAAACGCTTTGGCGTTGAGGGCTCTGAGGTGCCGTTTGAGGTCGTGTCTCCCTATGAGCCTGCAGGTTCCCAGCCAAAGGCCATTGAGTCGCTTGTGCAGGGCGTGAGGGACGGAGACCGCTATCAGGTTTTGCTGGGTGTGACTGGTTCGGGCAAGACCTTCACGATGGCAAAGACTATTGAGGCCCTGGGAAAGCCGACGCTGGTCATGGCTCCGAATAAAACGCTCGCCGCTCAGCTTGCAAGCGAGCTCAAAGAGTTCTTTCCCAATAACGCTGTGGTCTACTTCGTCTCGTATTACGACTACTATCAGCCCGAGGCGTATGTGCCGCAAAGCGATACATATATCGAGAAAGACTCCTCGATTAACGAAGAGGTCGAGATGCTGCGCCATCAGGCGACCGCGTCACTGCTCTCTCGACGCGATGTGATCGTTGTCGCATCGGTCTCGTGTATCTATGGCATTGGCTCTCCCGAGGATTATGCGGGCCTAGCCCCGAACGTCGACAAGAAGGTGCCGCTCGAGCGCGATGACTTTATCCATGCGCTTATCGATATCCAGTACGATCGCAACGATTATGATTTGGCACGTGGCACCTTCCGCGTGCGCGGCGATGTTGTCGACGTATATCCGCCCTATGCCGAGCATCCGTTGCGCTTTGAGTTCTTTGGCGACGAGGTCGAGCTGATTGCCGAGATCGATGAGGTCACCGGCGAAATGCTACGTGAGTACGAAGCGATTCCCGTGTGGCCGGCTTCGCACTACGTGACCGAGAAGCCAAAGGTCAAGGCGGCCCTGAAATCAATCAGCGAAGAGTGCGAGAAGCGCGTGGCGGAGCTCAAGGCGACCGACAAGTTGCTCGAGGCGCAACGTCTGCAGCAGCGGACCGATTATGACCTCGAGATGCTCGAGACGATGGGCTTTTGCAACGGCATCGAAAACTACTCGCGCCATCTGGATGGACGTAAGCCGGGTGAACCGCCGTTTACCTTGATTGACTACTTCCCCAAGGATATGCTTTGCATCATCGACGAGAGCCATGTGACGGTGCCGCAGATTCGCGGTATGCACGAAGGCGACCGTTCGCGCAAAGTTACGCTTGTTGAGCATGGTTTTCGTCTTCCGTCGGCGCTCGATAACCGCCCGCTTCGTTTCGATGAGTTTGAGGCGAGGATTCCGCAGTTCATTTACGTCTCGGCCACGCCAGGCGACTATGAGTTGCGTGTGAGTCAAAACGATGTTGAACAGATCATTCGACCGACCGGCCTGCTCGATCCCAAAATCGACGTTCGTCCGGTCCGAGGCCAGATTGACGATCTTGAGGACGAGATTCGCGAGCGCGTGGCCCGTAAGGAGCGCGTGCTGGTGACCACGCTGACCAAGCGCATGGCCGAGGATCTGACCGATCACCTGCTCGATGCCGGCATTAAGGTCAACTACATGCACTCCGATACAGCGACGATGGACCGTGTCGAGATCCTGCGAACGCTGCGCGAGGGAAAGATTGATGTTCTCGTTGGCATCAACCTGCTCCGCGAGGGTCTGGATCTCCCCGAGGTCTCGCTGGTGGCAATTCTCGACGCTGACAAGGAAGGCTTCTTGCGCAATCGCCGTTCGTTGATTCAGACGATTGGCCGTGCGGCCCGTAATGCCGACGGCGAGGTCATCATGTATGCAGACGTTGTGACCGATTCGATGAAAGAAGCCATCGAGGAGACGCAGCGCCGTCGCGAGATTCAGATGGCATATAACGAAGAGCATGGCATTGTGCCCAAGACGGTCCGCAAGGCCATTAACGACATTTCGAGCTTTATTGCCGAGGCCGAAAAGGCTGTGGGTTCCAAGGGGCGCTCGAAGGGCGACTCCCTTGGCCATGGCGCATTCTATACGCCCGATGAGTCGGGCGAGGGCGGCGTGCCGGAAACGGTGGCACCCGAGCAGACACTTGCGGAGCAGTTGGAAGAACTGCCGCATGACGAGCTTGTGCGGATCGTCGAAACCATGGAAGAGGATATGCGCAACGCTTCTGCCGCCATGGACTTTGAGGAGGCGGCGCGCCTGCGCGATGCTGTCGTTCAGATTCGGGCGATGCTCGAGGGTGCGTCTGAGGACGAGACGATCGAGCGCTTACGTTCGCAGGCCCGCAAGGGTTCCACGTTCGCATCGGGCAGAAAACGCCAGGGTGCACGGTTTAAGAAATAGAGTGCAGGCCCCGAACTTCTCGTTGAGCTCGGGGCCTGTGTCTTTTGCGCGCTGGAATTCGTGCGTTAGATGTCTGCGATCAGGGCTTCGGCACAACGGATGCCGTCGGTGGCCGCGCTCATGATGCCGCCGGCATATCCGGCTCCCTCACCACAAGGGTAGAGGCCCGGGGTCGACACGGCATGGCACGTTCGGTCTCGGGTGATAGTGACCGGTGAGCTCGAACGAGTCTCCACGCCAGTAAGAACGGCATCGGGGCGGTCGTAGCCTCGTAGCTTTTTTCCGAGTAGGGGAAGTCCAAGGCGGAGCGACTCGACGATATGCTGCGGCAGGGCTTCGTCAATTGCCGTCCAGGTCACACCGAGCGGATAGGTGGGCTTTACCTTTCCGGGCGCCTTGCTGGCGCGTCCTGCGAGGAAATCTCCGACGAGTTGTGCCGGTGCGTTCCAGTTGGAACCGCCCAGGCGATAGGCGGCCGCCTCGCAGGCACGCTGGAGCTCGATGCCGGCGAGCGGGTCATCGTTGGGAAGGTCCTCAGGCGTGACGTTAACGAGCAGGGCGGCATTTGCGTTGCGTCCGTCGCGGGCATTGAGACTGGCCCCGTTGACGCACAGATGGCACGGTTCTGAAGAGGCGGCAACAACCTGTCCGCCGGGGCACATGCAAAACGAGAACACGCTGCGGCCGTTGGGAAGATGGGCAACAAGTTTGTAGGGGGCCGCCCCGAGCGCTGGATGTCCCGCCGAGGCTCCATATTGGGCTCGGTCGATGTCGCGCTGCGGATGCTCGATGCGAACGCCCATGGCAAAGGTCTTTTGTGCGAGGGCCACGTTGTGGTCCTTAAGGAGCTCAAAAATATCGCGAGCAGAATGCCCACAGGCGAGGATGAGGTGCTTTGTCTCGATTGACTCGTAAGCAGCGTCTTGGGACGATTGGACACCAATACCGGTGATGGCGCCAGACGCGTCGACGCGAATGTCGACGAGCTTCGTTCGATAACGGACGACACCGCCGAGCTGTTCAATGCGCTGGGAGATGCTGGTAACGACGGCGGGGAGGATGTCGGAGCCAATATGCGGTTTTGCATCCCATAGAATATCGCGGGGAGCGCCCGCTTCGACGAAGGTCTCGAGGATAAGGCGATGGGCGGGATTTTTGGTTCCCGTATTGAGCTTGCCGTCCGAGAAGGTCCCCGCGCCGCCCAGACCAAACTGGATATTGCTCTCGGGGTCGAGGATGCGCTCCTTTAGAAAGAGGTCGATCGCATGTGAGCGGCGAAATGCCGGGTCGCCGCGCTCGATGAGCAGGGGTTTAAGGCCCGCTTCGGCAAGGGTCAGGGCGGCGAAGAGACCGGCGCAACCGGCGCCGACAACGACGGGACGCCCCTTGGGTGCATTCGGGACGGGGTTGGGGAATGAAGGAGCCTCGCCGTCAACCATGCGGATGCGCGAGCGGTTGCGCTCGGCGACGCGGTCGACCACTTCCTGTTCGAGTCGGGAGCTTGTCAGCTCAACTCGAAAGCTCAAAATAAAATGAACATCTCGCTTTTTACGGGCGTCGATTGACTTGCGATGGAGCTCAATGGCTTTAATCTGGGAATCCTCGCATCGCAGGGCTCGTTTGACGGCGCGTCTGCCAATAGCAAGGCAGGCGTTTTCGTCGCCGGCCTCATCGAGCGTCGCGTTGACTTGGGTGATTTCGATCATCGAGGTCTCCTTAGAGGCAAGAAAGAGGCCGTCCGGTATCCCAGACGGCCCGAATGCGTTTTTGATTATAGACTGCGCGGCTACAGGCTGCTTGCAGCGCGAATACCCGAGATCCAGGCCCACGCAAGGTTAAAGCCTCCGCAATCGGCGTCGATGTCGAGCGCTTCTCCGCAGACGTAAAGCGGGGCGCCTGTGGTGCTGTTCACGTAAAGATTGGGTGTCGAGACGCACTCGATAGATATGCCGCCACGCGTGACCTGTGCTGAGCGCTCCTCTGCCGTCCCTTCGACGGACAGTTTAAAGTGCTTGAGGATTGAGACCAGGTGGATGACATCGCGCGAGCCGGGATGGCACCGCTCGAATGCCGTACAGACGACGTGTGAGAGCTGCGGGGCGAGCATGCCGTCAAGCCAGTGGGAGTTTCGGGGCGAAAAATCGCCGAGCACGTTGACACGCTGCTCGAGCGTATCGAGCAGCTCATCTTTGGAGAAATCTGGAAAGAAGTCGATCAGAACAGTGTCGCCCTGGTTGATACGGCGAGAGAGATTGAAGGCGGCGACGCCTGAGATGCCGAAGGCACGGAACAGCACTTCGCCATCTTCTCGCCAGAGCTCTTCGTGGCTGCGCGAGAGCGTTAAGCGGGCTCGGACGCGCAGACCATCCAGAGTTCCGAGTGCCGTCCGGTCGCCGACGACTGATGCCGATACGGGGCACAGGACGGGGCGCAGGGGCGTCAAGGGAAGGCTAAACACCTCGGCGATGCCGGTGGGGTTGCCGCCCGTAGCGATAACCACGGCCCTTGCCTGCAGGGCATCGCTCGTGCGAGGAGTATCGGCTAACGCCTTTCGAAGCGAACGGAGCTCCGTCTTTCGGTCGCCGTGCTTTTTGGGTTTGAGTACATGAGCGGGACGGTCGATCTGAAGCGTCCAGCCTTCGGAAGCCTTATGAGCCGCAATGACGTTAGTTCCGCAGAGTAGGGTGATGCCCAAACGCTCGCATGCATTGAGGAGTGCATCGCGAACCGACTCGGCGCGAAGGGAGCGCGGGTATAGGCGGCCTTCCTCACGGATCGTCATGATGCCCAGCGAGGAGAAAAAACTCTCGAGATCTTGCTCGGGTTGGGGGCCCATGATGGATTCGACAAAGGCGGGGCGGTTATATCGCCGAATGTCGATGGATTCGTTTGAGAGGTTGCAGCGGCCGTTTCCGGTTGCGAGCAGCTTGAGACCGCAGGCGACGTCGCGCTCGACGACGCAGACCCTTTTGTCGACACGCGCCGCCGTAATGGCGGCGGGGAGGCCCGAGGCCCCGCCGCCGATCACCAAGACGTCATAGAAGGCGCTTGCGTTCACTTAGGCCTCGTCTGTCTTGTGCGGGGCGATGGCCTCAACGGCGGAGACGGCCTTGGGCAGCATGTCATCGGGCAGTGCGGTCTCGACTTCACCCTTATCGCAGGCCTCGGCGAGTGACGGATTGATGGGAAGCTGACCCAAGATGTCGAGGTTGTAGCGCTCGGCGACTTCGGGGAGCTTGCTCTTACCAAAGACCTCGATCTTCTTGCCGCAGTCGGGGCACTCGATATAGCTCATGTTCTCGACAATGCCCAGAATAGGGACGTTCATCTTCTCGGCCATGTTGGCTGCCTTGGCGACGATCATCGAGACCAAGTCTTGCGGGCTCGTGACGATGACGATGCCATCGACGGGCAGCGATTGGAAAACGGTGAGCGCGACGTCACCCGTTCCCGGAGGCATATCGACCAGCAGGTAGTCGATGGGGCCCCACGAGGTCTCGCTCCAGAATTGCCTGATGGCGCCCGCGATAACCGGGCCACGCCAAAGGACGGGATCGGTTTCGTTTTGGAGCAACAGGTTGGAGCTCATGACCTTGACGCCGTGCTCGGAGATCTCGGGCAGCATGAGGTTGCCGAGGGCATGGACATGGCGTCCGCTCATGCCGAACATTTTGGGGATGGAGGGGCCGGTGATGTCGGCGTCGAGAATGCCAACCTTGTTGCCGCGGCGGGCGAGCTCGGTTGCGATGGCGCCCGTCACAAACGACTTGCCGACGCCTCCCTTGCCGGAAAGCACAGCGATAACGCGCTTGACCTCCGACAGCGTATTCTCTTCAAATTGCGACGGCGTTGATTGTCCGCCGGCTGCTTGTGCGTGCTCGCAACCCATGTATGACTCCTTTGTATATGTTGGGGCCGGAGCCCCGCGGTGTGACACGGGCGTCATTGTACCCTCGTTTGCGAGCGGGAGTCATTTGCGATGCATTTGGGCCGAGCGTGCTTGCAATACGATGGGTCCAAGCGAATGGGCGGGCTTACTGAACTTTGCTGGCGAACTCGAGGTATTGCATGCGCTGCAGCTTGTCGATCGTCGAGGCGTATGGGCTGTCTTCAGATTCCAAGTCGTAGCGCAGCCCGTCGGCACCAATATAGCCGGCGACATTGATGGTGGGCACATCTGACCTTGTTGCAAGCAGGGCCTTTTGATAGTCAGTGAGCGGGGCGCCGATCTTATTAAGGGTAATAGCTGCAATCTCGTTTGCCCCGACGGTGTCGTAGACGTTGAGCTCGGTATTGCCGGCGATTTCATAGTTGGCCCAGACGAAATAGGTCGACTGATAGATACGGAAAGCGTGGCTTGCCGTATCTTCCTGAGGGTACAGCTCGTCGTTGAGAGTCGTTGCGGCGCTCGGCTGATGGTCGCCAAAAAAGACAAGAACAACCGGTCTGCCGATATTGCGGAGCTCATTGATAAAGTACTCGAGGTCCCGGTCGGATGCATTGATGCAGGTGAGATAGGTATTGAGCGCGCTATTGGCGCCCTCGCTGGCTCCCTCGACCCAATAGTTTGTCAGCTCTTCGGCGGGAACGGTGCCATAGTCGTGGCCGCCGTGATTTTGCATCGTGACGTCAAAGATGAACTGCGGGGCTTCGTCGGTTCTGAGCAGGTCGAGTATCTTGTCGTAGGTGGCGTAGTCGCATACGCCGGCATGGTAATAGGGCGCACCTTCGAAATCGCCGATTGAAAGAAAGTCTCCAAAACCCAGCTGCTGATAGATTTTATCTCGATGGTAGTTGACGGGGTTTTGCGGGTGCATAGCAGTAGTAGTATACCCAAGCTCTTTAAGGTCCTTTGCCAGGCTGTTGACACTATTCATCTGATACAGCTGATAGGGGATTTTGCCTAATCCGGCAAAGGCCGTTGTCGCTCCGGTCAAAAATTCGAATTCGGAGTTCGCCGTTCCGCCACCGGTGACCGAAGCGAGCATGGTGCCGCGAACAAGTGTGTCGGGAAGCGAGTTGTAGAATGCGGGACCGGTGTACCCGGCCGCCTGGAGCTGCTCAAAGCACGAAAGGTCGCTAAAACTCTCGTTCATGACGGCAACAATCGTCGGCTTGATTTCATTGAACTGGGCAACGGCCGCCGCGCGCTGCTCGCTCGAGCCATACGTGCTGTCGTAGGCGGCGGCGAGCTCCTGTTCGATGCTCTGCGCCTCATCGGGCGTATAGTCTTCGGGCTTTTCAATGGGCAACTCGTTGACCATTTCGGTGAACGAAGTGATAAAACCCTGAGACGCATACGTGGTGATGGGCTGCCAACGGTCAAATCCAAAATCCAGCGACTGCTCCAAGTCGATGTTGGAAAAGCCCAAGAGCCCCACAACGGTCACTAGCAGAAAAGCGCAGAGGTTAGCGGCGATTGCGGGGAAGACATGGGCGGGCGTACGGAGCTTTCGCGGTCGGATAAGCGAAAGAAGCCCCAGGGAAATCTCCAGCAGGGCGAGTGAGGTTACGATTCCTGCAGTGAAGGTGAACTCATATCCCTCACTTACTTCCATTGCGGTGCCCAATGCCAAAATGTCGCTCGGCAGGATGGCCTCGCCTTTAAACGTTATGACGAAGTGCTCGGCAATGCCAAGGGTGCAACAGACGACGGGCACGAGGGCCATGACGCCTCCATGACGCTGTCCCAGCAAATAAAGGGAGAGCAGAACCGTCGCGAGCAGCCCAACGGAAAACCCGAATGAGTTGGCGGGAATGCGATAGAACGTTTCGTTGCAGGCAATTTCGAGTGAAACGAACGAGAGCGCTGAAACAGCGGCGACGACAAGGATGTCGCGGCAAATACAGGCAACCGTTCCCGTCGCAAGATCGGTTTGGTCGATAAGTCCCGAAACCAAGGGCTCGACAAGAAGTATGACGGCGGCAGCACCGAGCGCCGAATAAGAAAGGACCCATAGGGAACAGTCCTCATTTACGAGCAATTGATTCGTAATCCATGCAGCTACCATGCCGAGCGGGATGAGGAGCATCGCGCACCAAAAGACGCGGGCAATGGGCGGTTTTTCGTTGTGTCTGATTGAAAAATACACGCGCACGACGACGGCGGCCACGATAAGGACGGCGATGAATATGGGCAGATTGGCCATGCCACTCGAAGTGATTTCAAGGGGGATATCTTCGGTCATGGACGTTCCTCTGTTACAGCAAATTAAGTTCAGTTTTAGATTACTCTAACCTTTCCACGGCATTTCGAGAAACAAAGCACCCGACACGCAAAGCAAAAGGTCTGCGAATCTTGTATTACGAACATCTGTGCGCGTTGAGTGCGTTAAACTCATCGACAGTGTGATTTGAGGTTATAGGAGGCAAGGAGCTTCCATGTCTGATTCTTCTATCGTTATCCGTGGTGCGCGCGAACACAACCTGCGCAATATCGATGTTTCCATCCCGCGCGACGAGCTCGTGGTCATTACCGGTCTTTCGGGCTCGGGCAAGAGCTCGCTGGCGTTTGACACGATCTATGCCGAGGGTCAGCGTCGCTACGTGGAAAGCCTGTCGAGTTATGCGCGCCAGTTTTTAGGCCAGATGGACAAGCCCGATCTAGACTCGATCGACGGCCTTTCGCCGGCCGTCTCGATCGATCAGAAGACGACGTCCAAGAATCCGCGCTCGACGGTGGGTACTGTAACTGAGATTTATGACTACCTTCGCTTGCTTTTTGCACGCGTGGGCACGCCACACTGCCCCGAGTGCGGTCGCGTTATCGAACGCCAGACCACCGACCAGGTCGCCGATAAGGTCCTGGCAGCGGGAGAGGGTCGTCGTGCGTTTGTGCTGGCACCGGTGGTGCGCGGGCGCAAAGGCGAGTACGCAAAATTGTTCGAGGATCTTCGGGCTGAGGGCTTTAGCCGCGTGCGTGTCGACGGCGAAGTACGCTCGCTCGACGACCCCATCGATCTGGACAAAAAGTTCAAGCACGATATCGAGGTCGTAGTCGACCGCATCGTGATTCGGGAAAACTCTCTGGGCCGTATCGCCGAGTCGGTTGAACAGGCGACTGCCTTGGCACACGGCAATGTGAACGTGTACATGCTGCCCGATCGCGATGCTCCCGAGGGAACCGAGGGCGAGCTGCTGGAGTATTCGTTGGCTCTGGCGTGCCCGGAGCACGGGCACTCCATCGACGACCTACAACCCCGCGACTTTTCGTTCAACGCGCCCTATGGTGCGTGTCCCGAGTGCGATGGTCTGGGCTTTAAGAAAACGGTCGATGCCGAGGCGCTGATTGAGGACCCGTCGAAGTCGATTGCCGATGGGGTCTTTGGAAGCCTGTTCGGCAATTCGAACTACTACCCCCAGATCTTCGCCGCGGTCTGTAAGCACTTTAAGGTGAGCGCGGATACACCGTGGGAAGACCTACCTCCGCGAGTGCGCCGTGCATTTTTGGATGGCATGGGCGACAAGAAGATTTCGGTGGACTATCAAAAGCTCGACGGTCGTCGCAGCCAGTGGGACACCAAGTTTTCGGGCGTGCGCAATATCCTGTACGAGCGCTATACCGAGACGACCAACGAGAACACTAAGGCGCGCCTGGAGAAGTACATTCGCGAGGAGCCGTGTTCGAGCTGCCATGGTGCTCGCCTGCGCCCCGAGATGCTCGCCGTCACCGTGGGCGGCAAGTCCATTTATGAGGTTTGTTGCCTGTCGTGCCGCGAGTCGCTCGAGTTTTTTGAGGACCTTGAGCTCACCGAGCGTCAACAATTCATCGGCGGTCGTATCGTCAAGGAAATCCTGGAACGCTTGCGTTTTCTGGTTGATGTCGGCCTTGATTATCTGACGCTCGATCGTGCTTCGGCGACGCTTTCCGGCGGTGAGGCGCAGCGCATTCGCCTGGCTACGCAGATCGGTGCGGGCCTCATGGGCGTTCTCTATATTCTGGACGAGCCTTCGATTGGTCTTCACCAGCGCGACAACGAGCGGCTGATTAAGACACTCGAGCGCCTGCGCGATATCGGCAACACCGTTATCGTCGTTGAACACGATGAGGACACGATTCGCGCTGCCGACTATGTGATCGATATGGGGCCAGGCGCGGGCGTCAACGGCGGGCGCGGGGGGGCCCCGGGGACGCCCGCCGGGAACAAGGGGGGGCCCCGCTCCCCGGAGGGGG
>UQKU01000044.1 GCA_900541675.1 uncultured Collinsella sp.
GACGGATCTGGAAGGTGTAGATCTCGGTGGTCGGCGTATCATTAAAAAAAAAGGCGCCGTCGGTGTTGGCGTTGAGGCCGGCGACATTCTCGCCGCGAGCGGCGAAGGAACGAATCATCTCAAAGGTGTTCCAGTCGGACTTGCCGGGCTGGAAGAACAGCGGCTGCATCTCGTGGACCAGGGCGCCGGTCGTCGCACGAGCGTCTTCGCGCTCGTCCTTGACGATCTCATAGTCGGTGCCCTCAGCAAGCGGAGCCATGAAGTAATCGCGGCCCTGGACATAGCGCGACCACTGGTGCATACCGGCCTCGCTAATCTCCTCGCCGTAGGTCTTGGCGACGTCGAACTTGCCGTCGGTGTACTCGGCAAAGCCCTTCTCCTTAGGCATGGACTCGATGCCCTCGGAGTGGAGGCAGTTCTCGGTGTCGTCGAGGTCGACGTCATAGGTGAGGTTGCCGATGTTGGGGTTGAGTGAGGCAATATCGTCGGTGAGCCTCATAGCGATCCACTGGTGGCCGGAAAGCGCTGCAAACAACCAGGTCTCGTTGTTGTCGGCAATGATGATCTGGTCGTTGGAGCAGACGCCCTGCTCGTCAATCAGGCTGCCGAGGAGCTCGACACCCTCGCGGGCCGTGGCGCTCTCGCCCAGAATGACGCTGGCGTAGTTGTACTCGCCGATGCCGGTCTCCTCGGTGACGGGGTCGGCTTCCTCTGCCTTCTCGTTATAGGAGGTGCTCAGCGTGGCAGAGCAGGAAACGCCCTTTTCGTTGATGCCAGCCTCGGAATATGCGTCGTAACGATCTTCCCACTGAGAGGGGTTGTCGCGAACGAAGGTGTAGCGGTAGGTTGCGCCCTTGGACTTGTACTCAAAGCCGGACTCGACCGAGGTGTACTTGCTGCCGTCCTTGTGTGCGGGCTCGATGCCAAAGTGCTTGATGTAGCGCGGGCCGAAGTCCTCGGAGCGTCCGTAGTACGTGTTGCCGTCTGCCGTGAGCTGGCTGCCCATGTAGATCTGGGTGCAAGCGAGCGCCGAAGTCGGCATGGCCATAATGGCCGCTGCTCCAAATGCAAGGCCGCAGCCGAGCTTCTTGAGCGTGTTGACAGGATGAGTAAACCTCATGATCCCTCCCAACTGTTGAAACCCCGCGAAACCGTACGGAGTTTCAGCTAATAAATACATCTACTAGCCTAAAGGAAGTGTAAAGAGTATTCATTCGACAACAGCTTTTACTCGATGAGCGTGAAGAAATATACGATGAGCGGATAATAATACTCATTTTATTGCTTTAGTTAAATAAAGGCACCCTGCATTTACTGTAGCTGAATAAAGCGCCAGACAATGCTCAAAAAGAAAACTCTCCCGCTGTTTAGGATTTGCATAAACAACGGGAGAGTCGATAACTGGATGAATATCATACCAATGTGGATTTACTTCTTTCGGCGGTGGATCACATTGATGGCGTAACCAACGAGCATGGCCAAGACGATGACGATAAAGCCAATCAGGGGATTGTCGTTCATGGGGTCCTCCTATTTTCCGAGCGGTGAAAAATCGTCGACGATGAGGTCGAGACATTGCGGCAGCGCGCGAGCGCCAAAGACGCCGGAGTTGCTGGAGATGATCTCTCCATCGAACTGCATACCCAGCGATGGCGTGCAGGTGATCTTGGCTTCCTTGGTCTGGATGATCTTAAACTGCGGACGGCCGAGCACTTTGCCAGCGGGGTCGAGCGCGGCGGTAATTACCGTGGGGAGCAGCTGCATCGTGCGCACGGGCTCAATAACGACGATGTCGACCATGCCGTCGTCCATGCGGCAGTTGGGGAACAGGTTGATGTCGTTTTGGATGACCGAGGTATTGCCTGCCATGCAGCAGATGCCGTCGAGCTCCTCGACAATGCCGTCGTGCTCAATGGTAAAGTGCGCCACCGTGGGGTTGGGCGTGGCGAGCGCGGAGAGGAAGTAGGCGATCTCGCCAATGTCGTTTTTGGTGGGAGCGGCCTTCATCATGATCTCGGCGTCGAAGCCCGAGCCGGCGATGATGATAAAGCCGTGGCGCTTCTCGTTGCCGTTCTCGTCGAGCCAAAAGAGCTCACCCATGTCCACTTTGACCGTGCGGCCGTCGCGGCAAGCCTTGGCGAGTGCCGCCGCCTCGGGGGCATTGCCGATGTTGTTAAAGAACAGGCAGGCCGTGCCGGAGGGGAAGACAAGCGTGGGGACACCGCACCCGCGCATCTGGTCGAGCACGTTGGAGACGGTGCCGTCGCCGCCCGAAACGACCACGCGATCGAACTCGCGAACGTCCGCTACCGCGTCCTCGGGCTCCATGCCATCGCCGATAAAACGCATCACGACCTCGTCGCCGCCCTGCGCGAGGGCGTGCGTGAACGCGTAGATTTCATCTGAGCTGGGGCCCGATGCCGGGTTGTGGATGATAAGGCAGCGCATACTTACGTTCCCGTTCTGTGACTAACCGAGTATAGTTGTAGAGCAATGCCGATATCCTACCCGTGTTTTTCGGGCCTAACCTTATTCGATGGGTTGATATGTACATTTCCACACATCAGGCTCTGGTCGACTTTTGCCAGCGCGCCCGCGAGTTCGACGCGATCGCCGTCGATACCGAGTTTTTGCGCGAGCGCACGTTTCATCCGCGCCTGTGCCTGGTCCAGATTGCCACCCCCGCCGAGAGTGTCGCTGTCGATCCGCTGGTGATCGACGACCTGTCGCCGCTTGCCGAGCTTATGGCCGACGAGAGCGTGACCAAGGTCTTCCACGCCTGCTCGCAGGATATGGAGGTCATGCTCCACACCGTGGGCGCGCTGCCGCGTCCGATTTTTGACACGCAGGTTGCCGCCGCCTTTTTGGGCGAGCGCCAGCAGATTTCGTATGGTGCGCTCGTTCAGACGTTCTGCGGCGTATCACTGCCCAAGACCGAGTCGCTGACCGACTGGTCGCGCCGCCCGCTGACCGACAAGCAGATTGAGTACGCGATCGATGACGTCAAGTATCTGATCGTTGCCTATACCGAGATGATGAGCCGTCTGCGCGAGCTGGGCCGCGTGGATTGGGTGCTCGACGAGTTGCGTCCTCTGGCCGATGAGTCGCACTACCGCGCCGACCGCCACGAAGCGTTCCGCAAGGTCAAGCGCATCAACTCGTGCAGCCGCCATCAGCTGGGCATTGCGCGCGAGCTTGCCGCCTGGCGTGAGGACCGCGCTGAGCGGCGCAACATCCCGCGCAAGTGGGTTATGTCCGACGATACGCTGCTGGCGCTCGTCAAGCGCAATCCCGTGCGTGTTGAGGAGTTCCGTAGCATCCGCGGCACCGACCAGCTGGGGGAGCGCGACGTGGACGGCGCGCTCATGGCCATCAAGCGCGGAGCGAGCTGTCCGCACGATCGCCTGCCGCTCTTGGTGCGCGGACATCGTCAGATTTCGCCGGAGCTGGAGAGCGTGACTGACCTTATGTATGCGCTTATTCGCCTGGTTGCCGAGCGCTCGGGCGTGGCGACCTCGGTCATTGCGTCGCGCGATGACCTGGCCGACTACATTGAGCATCCCGAGCAGAGCCGCCTGCGCGAAGGTTGGCGCTTTGAACTTGTGGGCTCGCGCCTGGACGATCTGCTTTCCGGCAACATGGGGTTGACGGTCAAAGATGGCAAAATTGAATTGCTGTAAGGAAGCCTAGCCGCTTGATTGGGTAGAATGCCTCCAACGTGTAATTCGATTCGGAGGAATTCGCATGCCCTATTACTATGGTTACGGCTTTGGCATCGACCCGCTGTACCTGCTGGTTGTCCTTGTTTGTACGGTGCTTGGTCTTGCGGCGCAGAGCTATATCAACTCGACGTACAAGACCTGGTCCAAGGTTCGCTCGGACGGCGACACGGGTGCCACGGTCGCTCGCCGCATGCTCGACGCCAACGGTTGCAACGCCGTGGGTATCAAGGGCGTTGCCGGTGAGCTCACCGACCACTACAACCCGCAGGATAACAACCTGTATCTCTCGGACGCTAACCGTTCGGGCGGATCGGTCGCAAGCGTTGCCGTGGCCTGCCACGAGGCGGGTCATGCCGCCCAGCGTCAGAGCGGTTACGCCATGATGAAGGTTCGCACCGCCCTGGTCCCGGTCGTCAACTTTACCCAGAACACCTGGACCATCGTGTTGCTCTTGGGCCTGTTTATGAACATCGCCGGGCTCACGACCCTCGCATTGATCTTCTTCTCGTTTAGTGTGCTGTTCCAACTCGTTACGTTGCCTGTCGAGATCGATGCCAGTCACCGCGCCGTGGCGTATATCGAGCAGTCGGGCATGAGTTCCAAGCAGGTCAACGGTGCCAAGAAGGTGCTGACGGCAGCCGCGCTCACCTACGTGGCGGCGGCGCTCACCTCGATTATTCAGCTGCTCTACCTGATGGCCCGCTACAACAGAAACTCCAACCGATAACAAATTGGCTTGACAGGCGCCGCGGAGATTCTTGTCCCCGCGGCGCTGTACTATGTGTTGGACTTGAATCTGCGCAGGGTCGAAGCCCTTGTGCTCGATAACGAAGGGGGGCTGCGTGGCAGGCTGGAATCTAACCGGCAATGCCGTTTCCGCCGAGTTCGACGGTTCGGACGATCAGGAGCGCAAGGAGCTCAGCGTGAGCCAGGCAGTGGAGATCGCCGCCGGTGCGCTCGATGCCATTCCGCAGCTGAGCGTTCTGGGCGAGGTCACAGGTTTTCGTGGTCCTAACGCCCGAAGCGGTCACTGCTACTTCCAGATCAAGGACGACTCGGCCGCCGTCGACTGCATTATCTGGAAGGGCGCCTATCTCAAGCGCACCTTCGATCTGCGCGATGGCATGCAGGTGAGCTTTAAGGGCAGCTTCAATCTCTATAAGCCCACGGGTCGCATGAGCTTTGTTGCCCGCTCATTTTCGTTGGCGGGGGAGGGTCTGCTGCGTCAACAAGTGGCGCAACTGGCCGAAAAGCTACGCCGCGAGGGCCTGATGGACGAAGCGCGCAAGCGCCGCATCCCGGTGTTCTGCTCCCGCGTGGCGGTCGTCACCTCGCTTTCGGGTGCCGTAATCGACGACGTCAAGCGCACGTTGCGTCGTCGCAACCCGCTCGTCGAGGTCGTCTGCGTGGGCGCCAAGGTTCAAGGCGAGGGTGCGCCGGCCGAGCTCATCGAGGGCTTGCGCCGCGCCGCTTCCATTACGCCGGCGCCCGACTGTATTTTGCTGGTGCGCGGCGGCGGCTCCTTTGAGGACCTCATGACCTTTAATGACGAGGAGCTTGCCCGCGCGGTGGCGGCTTGTCCTGTGCCCGTGGTGACCGGTATTGGCCATGAGCCCGATACCTCGATTTGCGACATGGTGAGCGACCGCCGCGCCTCCACGCCCACGGCGGCGGCCGAATCGGTGGCGCCGGCTATGACGGAGTTGGCCGATGTGCTCGAGGCACGCCATCAGCGTCTTGGCGCCGCGATGGCATCGATGATTGGGTCGAATCAGGTCGACCTGGAGATGCTCGATCAGCGTGGTCGCCGCGCTTGGAATACCTATACGGCCCGTCTGGGCGATGCACTCGATGCCGCCGCCTGCCGCCCGTGCCTCAACGACCCCACATTTATGGTCGAGCGTCGCGAATCGGAGCTTGCGCTGACTGCCGATCGCCTGTCGGGCGCCATAGTACGCTCGGTCGGGACATTCCGCTCCAACTTTGAGCGCCTGCCCGAGCGTCTGGTTGCAAGCACCTCGGGGCTCGATGGCAAGCGCCATGCGCTCACGCTTGCGAGTTCCCGTCTGGAGCATCAGGGGCGCACGATGCTCAGCAAACCCGCGTCCGACCTGGGCCGTGCGGCAGCCTCACTCGATGCCCTGTCGCCGCTCAAGGTGCTTGCCCGTGGCTATTCCATCGCGTACAGCGATGATGGGGTGGCTACGAGCGCCAAGACCTTTAAGCCCGGCGACGCCATACGCGTGCGCATGGCAGACGGCAACGTGGCGGCAACGGTCGATACGGTCGAGTAGACCGCGTTTCACAGCGATAAACCTTTAGGAAAGGAAACAGATATGGCAGAGAAGACCCCGGTCGAGCAGCTTACGTACAAGCAGGCCTCGCAGGAGTTGGAGCTCATCATCCGCAGCTTGGAGTCGGGCGATATGGAGCTCGAGGAGTCACTCGAGAGCTATACCCGCGGCGTCGAGCTCCTCAAGAGCCTGCGCACCCGCCTGTCCGATGCCGAGCAGAAGGTCTCGGTGCTCCTTAAGGACGTCGACGGCAACGACGTGCTCGCCGACGGCGAGGCCGCCAACACCGACGACAAGCTTTCGTTCTAACCATCCCGACCAAATATAATTACCTTGGCCTGTGAGAAAGGAACCAGCCATGTGTGATTGCATCTTCTGCAAAATCGCCAACCACGAGATTCCCTCAACCGTTGTCTATGAGGACGACCAGGTCATCGCCTTCGACGACCTCAACCCCCAGGCGCCGGTCCACACGCTCGTGATCCCCAAGAAGCACTACAGCGACATCGCCGACAACGTGCCGGCCGAGACCATGGGCGCCATGGCCCACGCCATCCACGAGGTTGCCAAGGCCAAGGGCTTGGAGGACGGTTTCCGCGTCATCTCCAACAAGGGCGTCAACGCCGGCCAGACCGTCATGCACTTCCACATGCACGTCCTCGGCGGCAAAAACCTGGGCGAGAACCTCATCTGAGGACGCTTCTTCCGTGCAATGAAACGGAAGCTCTGGCACCGATAACTTATATATCAACGCAATAAACCCGAGCGCGAGGGCGTTTGGGTTTATTATTGAAGCGTATGCAACCTGGCGGCGCCACACCGCCTGTTAGTAGGGAGACACATGAACGTTCTGGTCGTCAACGCAGGATCTTCGACCCTTAAGTATCAGGTCATCGATACCAAGTCCCACAAGGTGTCCGCAAAGGGCTCCTGCGAGCGCGTCTGCTTTACCGGCGGTACCTTCACCCACGCTGCCAACGGCTCCAAGAAGGTGACCGAGAACATCGAGTTCCCCGACCACAAGGTCGCCATCGAGGTCGTCCTGAAGGACCTCGAGGCCAACGGCGTCAAGATCGAGGGCATTGGCCACCGTATCGTTCAGGGCGGCTGGTACTTTGGCGATTCCTCCCTCGTCGACGAGGACGTCCTCGCCAAGATCCGTGAGGTCGCCCCGCTGGCGCCGCTGCACAACAACCCCGAGGCCAACGTTATCGAGTTCTGCCTGGAGCAGTATCCCGACCTGCCCAACGTCACGGTCTATGACACCGCTTTCCACTTCAACATGCCCGAGGTCGCCAAGACCTACGCCCTTCCCAAGGATGTTTGCGACAAGCTGCACATCCGTAAGTACGGCGCCCACGGCACCAGCTATCGTTACATCTCCAAGAAGGTCGCCGAGATGACCAACGGCGAGGCCCGCAAGGTTGTCGTGTGCCACATCGGCTCCGGTGCCTCCCTGTGCGCCATCGAGGACGGCAAGTGCATGGATACCACTATGGGCCTCACCCCGCTCGACGGCGTCATGATGGGCACCCGCTGCGGCTCCATCGACCCGGCTACCGTGTGCTACCTGCAGCGCGAGGGCGGCTACACCTTCGACGAGGTCGACGAGATGATGAACAAGAAGTCCGGCCTTTTGGCTGTGACCGGTGGCAAGACCAACGACTGCCGCAACGTCGAGGAGCTTGCCGCCGCCGGCGACCCCGAGGCTCAGCTCGCCTTCGACATGTTCGTCTACAAGATTGCCGCCAAGGCTGCCGAGATGGCCACTTCCATGTGCGGTATGGACACGCTGGTCTTCACCGCCGGCATCGGTGAGCACGCTCCGGCCGTTCGCGCCGGCGTTGCCGACCGTCTGGCCTTTATGGGCGTCAAGATGGACCATGCCCGTAACGCCCTGCGTGGCGACGGCGCTTGGTGCCTGTCTGCCAAGGATTCCAAGGTCAAGATCTTCGTCATCCCCACGGACGAGGAGTTCATGATCGCTTCCGACGTCGAGCGCATCGTCAACGGCAAGTAATTGCAAGAGGGGAGGGGCTGGACGACCAAGTGTCGTTTAGTCCCTCTTTTGCGCTCGTTGGGCGATATGCTGATAGCTATTTATCAAGATATGATAACTTCTTATTAAAATACGGCCGCCTTAAGGGGTCTGCGTCGGCCGTATTGCACTGCAAAGGAGTCTCATGAACGTACTTGTTGTCAACGCCGGCAGTTCAAGCCTTAAATATCAGCTTTTGGATACCGATACCCGCGAGGTTTTCGCCAAGGGCAACTGCGAGCGTATCGGATCGGACATGGGCATCTTTGGCCACTCCGAGAACGGTGGCGCCAAACAGACCGAGGAGGTTCCCTTCCCCGATCATCGCTCTGCTATCGCTCGCGTGCTCGAGGAGCTCGAGAAGACCGACTTTACGATTGATGGCATTGGACATCGCATCGTTCAAGGCGGCTGGCACTTCGATGATTCTGCGGTCGTCGACGACGAGGTCATGGCTAAGATTCTCGAGGTGGCACCGCTTGCTCCGCTGCACAACTACGGCGAGGCGGCGGCGATTGAGTATTGCCGTGAGAAGTATCCGGAGCTGCCCAACGTGGCCGTCTTCGACACCTCGTTCCACATGACCATGCCCGAGGTCGCCTACACCTACGCCCTGCCCAAGGACGTGTGCGACAAGTATCACGTGCGCAAGTACGGAGCCCACGGTACGAGCCACCGCTATGAGTGGATGATGGCCAAGGAGATCCTGGGCTCGCGCTGCCACCGCCTGCTCTCGTGCCATTTGGGCAACGGCGCCTCGCTTGCCGCCATCGAGGACGGTGTATGCCGTGACACCACGATGGGGCTCACGCCGCTTGACGGCCTGATGATGGGAACCCGCTGCGGCTCTATCGACCCGGCTACCGTGTGCTACCTGCAGCGCGAGGGCGGCTACAGCTACCAGGAAGTCGACGACATGATGAACAAGCAGTCTGGTCTGCTCGCCATCTCGGGTATCTCCAACGACGCCCGCGACATTCGCACGCGCGCCTCCGAGGGAGATGAGCGCTGCCTGCTCGCCTTCGATATGTTCGCCTATAAGGCTATGCAGCAGGCCGGCTCCATGATCGCTTCTATGGCGGGCGTGGATACCATTACCTTCACTGCCGGCATCGGCGAGAACGACTGGTCGATCCGCAAGGCCTTCTGCGACTGCTTTGAGTGGTTGGGCGTGCGCATCGACAACAACAAGAACCGTGAGGCCGTGGGCAGCGGCCCGCAGGTCATCAGTGCCGCCGGTTCCGCCGTCACGGTCATGGTCATCCCCACCGACGAGGAATACATGATCGCCCACGACGTCGAGCGTCTGACCAAGAACAACTAACGCGCGCATTTACAAGTAAACGAAAGGCCTCCAGAGCAACAGCTCCGGAGGCCTTTTTACTAGCAGGCGGAAATACCAGTCCCAAAGTGACCATCGCCAGCAACGCTTGCGCCCCTAGCAACGGCACCCATCCATTCAGATCTTCAGCCCCAGCTCGTAGTCAAGCCGCCGTCCACTCCAGATGCCCTGATTGCTACGTAGCGGCAGGGACCCTACAGGGTAAAGCTCTGAAAACATTCCGCAGGACGGAGGAAGCCCCC
>UQKU01000045.1 GCA_900541675.1 uncultured Collinsella sp.
GGCCGGCCCACCCTGGATCTCCCCCTTCGAGACCCCGGCGGCACCGACGGTTATTTCCCCGGCGACGAAACGCATCCGCAGGATTTCGACCTTATCGAGGGCAACGCCTGCGCCATCTCGCTCGCAAAGATCGGCAACACGCCGTGGGCGCAGTGCTTCGCTACGTTTGTCCCCGACGAGATTCCCACCGCCCACGCCGCGCGCTTCCAGGCGCAGATCATGGCGCATATGAGCGGCCAGGCAATGCTCAACCACGACCGCATGGTCAACGTGCGCAGCGCCGCTGATATTCGCCCTGCGCTCAAAGACGGCAAGGTCGCCTGCATCCACACCATCGAAAACGCCACGTTCTTTGCCGAGGACCCCGCGCTGATCGAGGTGCTCAAGAGCTTGGGCGTGCTTATGTCGTCACTCAGCTGGAACGCGCAGGGACCGCTCGCGAGCGGCCACGACACCCACGCCGGCCTCACCGCCGCCGGCATCGAGGCACTTACGCAGATGGAGCACGCCGGCATGATACTCGACGTCTCCCACCTCAACGACGAGTGCTTTGACGAGGTTGTCGCCCACGCCACGCGCCCCTTCGTCGCCAGCCACTCCAACTCCCGTGCGGTTTGCGGCGTCAAGCGCAACCTCACCGACGACCAGTTCCGCACCATTCGCGACATGGGCGGCATCGTCGGCCTCAACTACTGCAGCGAGTTCCTATCCAACGATGCGACCGACAAGACCACCGCAGACGTCACCTTCGACCAGCTGGCAGCCCATATCGAACACTGGCTCGACCTGGGCGGCGAAGATGTCATCGCACTCGGCGGCGACTGGGACGGCGCCAAGGTGCCCGCTTTCCTCTCCGATGCCAGCAAGATGCCCGAATTCCAGAACATGCTCTCCAAGCACTTTGGCAAGACCGTGACGCAGAAGCTCTGCAGCGATAACGCCCTTGCCTTCTTCGAGCGTTATTAATTTCACATCCCTTGAGCGGGCCGGCATACCGAACGGTCGAAATGCCGGCCCGTCCCCAATCTGAAGGACCGCTTTTGACGCAGCAGTTTACGATTTTCCTACCCCGACCGGATGGGATGCCCATCCCCGTCGTCGTTACCAAAAAGCGCGTCAAGAACTTCAACCTACGCGTCACATCGAGCGGTGAGGTCCACGCCAGCGCACCGCTCGGCGCCAGCCGCGAGCGTATCGAAGCGTTTGTGAAGCGCAACAGCGCCTGGATTATCAGCCGACTTGCCCAGCGCGAGCAACGTCAGACGACGGCACAGGAGCCGCTCAGCCCCTCGTCCATCATTGCGCTTTGGGGCAAGCCCATCACGGTACAGGACGCACTCGATCACAACTTTGTATCACCCGCACCGCGACCCCAGCAGGCCACCTTCGCAAGTTTTATGGGTACCGACGAATCGGACGAAGGCCCACAGGCCAAGCGGCTCGCAATCCTCGACGGTCTAACGTCCGACGAGCTCCAAGCCCACATCGACCAGCTTTATACGTCCGAAGTCACATCGGCGCTGCGCGATATGGTGCACGCATACGAAATCGCAATGGGTGTCGCCGTTTCCCGCGTTTCCGTACGCAGCATGAAAACGCGTTGGGGCTCATGCACGCCCAAATCCGGCACCGTTCGCATCGCACGAGAACTTGCCGCCTACCCCGTCGAATGCCTCGACATGGTTATCGCCCACGAGCTCGTCCACTTGCTCGAGCCAAGCCACAATCAGCGGTTTCACGCCTTGCTCGACACGTACTGTCCCAACAATAGAGTTTTGTCGCAGCGGCTCAAGCAACCACCCATAGAGACGTATTAGAACCGGTTAACGCACGCGCTCGATCTCAACACCGCAGCTTGCCAGGGGAAGACCGACGGGCGCCCAAGGCTTATCGAGCTTAACACGCACGCCAAGCAGCAGGGGGTAACGACGTAGCAGCATCTGGGCCACACCCTCGGCTGCAGCCTCGATAAGCTTAAAGGTATGCTCACGCAGATAGCCATCGACATCGTGGCACACCGAGCCGTAGTCAATCGAGGCGTCCAGGTTATCGTGCTCCCCCGCTGCACGCAGGTCGGCATAGAGCACCAGGGACACGATGAACTTCTGGCCCAGCGCGTTCTCTTCGGGATACACGCCGTGGTTGGCAAAGACCTCGAGACCGTCGATAGTAATGCGATCGGCATGGCGCAGATCGTCATAGCTCACGTGGGGCACCGCCGTTGCAGTGGATATTTCGCCCCTTCCACGGCGGGCGAGTTCGGCGCCTTCAGTCTTAGTTGCATTCTCGGGCAGTTTCTTGTTACTCATCGCGATCGTCTCCTTCGTTTAGAACCCCGACCGCGCAAACTAACTACACGCGAATCGACAGGTTCTTTTTATCATCGCTCCAGTTGCAAGCATTGCGCGCGGGGCATGCAAAGCAGGCGCGCGACGCTTTGTCGGCTGCATAAAGCAGACGCTCGAGCGGCTGGCTGTTCACGCGCAGCTTTCGATGGCCCAGAATGGCCGTCTTAATAGCTGCGGCATCGGCCGGCTCAAACGCCACGTCATCGGGCATGCCGCCGAGAATCGCATCAGCGACGCGCTCGCTTGCAACATCATGGGATATACCCGATTCATACTGTTCATCTTTGCCGATATCGTGAAGAAGTGCCGTAGCGTAGATGACCTCGCGGTCAAATTCGAGCTGTTCCTCGAGATTCTTAATCCACATAATGCGCGCGACATCAAGCAGATGGTCAATACCGTGGCGGCAAAAGATGCGCCCCGATTCCAACTGTGCAATATTGCCCAGATGCCGCCGGAACAGCCCGTTGGCACAAATGTAATCAATGCGAGGCATGGCGCCAAAGGGAGTCAGGCCCGAAGCCATAAAGCCGCGACGCGGCGTCCCCTCATCGGTCTTCGATGTAAAGTCGTTGACGGCCCCCATGCTAACGGCCCAACATCCTAAAGAACCGCTCCTCGAGCGCGGGATCGGTCTCAAAGACGCCGCGGCGAGCGAGCGTCACGGTCTTGGTGCCGGGCTTTTGCACGCCGCGCATGGTCATGCACATATGCTCGGCTTCCATCAGCACAATCGCCCCTTGGGGAGCTAGATATTCCATGAGGGCATCGGCAACCTGTGCACACAACTGCTCCTGCAGCTGCAGACGACGGGCATAGACCTCAACCGTGCGAGCAAGCTTAGACAGACCCGCCACGCGACCGTTAGGGATATAACCGATCGCAGCCTTGCCATAAAACGGCAGCAGATGGTGCTCGCACAGCGAGTAAAACGTAATGTCGCGCTCGATAACCAAATCGTTCGAAGCGACGGCAAAAGTTTTGGACAGGTGTTCCTCGGCACTCTGGTCCATACCGCCGGCAATCTCGCCATACATACGGGCGACGCGTGCCGGCGTCTCCAGCAGGCCCTCACGAGTTGGGTCCTCGCCTATACCTTCAAGCAGCAGCTTAATGGCAGTCTCGACTTTTTCCTGATCGACCATCTGGGCCTCACTTTTTTCGATTTCGCGTTCGCGCTATGGTACCACGCCGGCACGCAGCCTCTGCCAGCTACATAGTATGGGTCGAATAGACCGGATCGTCTCGCCAAAGCTCCACAGCATCGCAAAGCGCAACGCCCTCACGCGCAGCACGAGCGCGCGTGGCGTTCATGTCGATCACGCGCTGATTACTCGAGCCCCTAAAACGCAACGAGATATCGTACAGGTCTTGAACGAACGGACCATCCACCAACATGTCGAGGCAGGCAAGGATACGGTCCGTCACCTCGGTATGATGACGGCCGCCCGGCACAAGCTCCTCGAGCACGTCGCCGGTAAAGCACCAAATGGTCTTCCCCGACTCCACAGGATAGGCCGCACGCACGCGTTCGACAAAGTCAACGAGCCCCACCTGGTTCTCGGGTTCCATAGGCTCCCCGCCCAGAATCGTCAGGCCATCGATAAAGGGATGGTCGAGACTCTCGATAATCTTGTCCTCGACGGCGCGATCGAACGGCTCACCCGCAGCAAAGTCCCACGCAACAGAGTTAAAGCAGTTCTTGCACCCACGACGGCACCCACTCACAAACAGAGAAGTACGGACGCCTTCCCCATCAGCAATATCGAAATACTTAATGTTCGCGTAGTTCATAGGTAACTCTCCCGGGAGGCCGGGACATATCATCCCGTCCTCAAACATTCTCGGCCTTCGGCCTGCGAAACTGCGGGCGGGACGATATGTCCCGGCCTCATGCAAAGGGTAACTCAATGAACGAAGCGAACATTGAGTATAGGGTTCGCGGTCCAATAAATACTCAGCTGCAGCTCAACCGCCATTGCAAGCAGATCGTCATTGCAGCTCAACTCATTTCCGCTAAGAACTTCGAGAAGCGAGCAGACCGCATGCTGCATCTCAGCTACGTCAACTTGGCTGAGCCGAGAGGGCCGCTTGGGCTTTTGCTCGATATGAGTTCCGCACGCAAAGAAGGCCACTTAATGTGGCCTTCGTCTTGCGCAGGACTGTCCGAAATAGCGAGCAAATGCCCAAGCGGCCCTCTCGGCTCAGCCCCGGAGCGGTATTAGAGATGCAGCACGCGGTCGCGGATCTCCTCGGTTCGACCCTGGTTCCAGAACTGGGTGCCGATGTAGCCGCACGTACGACGGGCGACGTTCATCTTCTCTTGGTCACGATTGCCGCAATTGGGGCACTCCCACACTAGCTTACCGTCATCCTCGACAATCTTGATCTCACCGTCGTAGCCGCACACCTGGCAGTAGTCGCTCTTGGTGTTGAGCTCGGCGTACATGATGTTGTCGTAGATGTACTGCATCACGCGAATGACAGCCTTAAGGTTGTCCTGCATGTTGGGAACCTCGACGTAGGAGATGGCGCCGCCCGGCGAAAGCTGCTGGAACATGCCCTCAAACTTAAGCTTATCGAAGGCATCGATCTCCTCGGACACGTGAACATGGTAGCTATTGGTGATATAGCCCTTGTCCGTCACGCCCGGAATAATGCCAAAACGGCGCTGCAGGCACTTGGCGAACTTGTACGTCGTCGACTCCAGCGGCGTACCGTACAGCGAGAAATCGATATCGCTCGCGGCCTTCCACTCCGCGCACTTGTCGTTCATACGCTGCATAACTGCCATGGCAAAGGGCGTACCCTCCTTCTCGGTGTGGCTGTGGCCCGTCATGTACTTGACGCACTCATACAGACCGGCGTAACCCAGGCTGATGGTGGAATAGCCGCCCACGAGCAGCTTATCGATCGTCTCGCCCTTCTTAAGGCGTGCCAGGGCGCCGTACTGCCAAAGAATCGGCGCGGCATCCGAAAGCGTGCCCATCAGGCGCTCATGGCGGCACAGCAGAGCGCGGTGACACAGCTCAAGGCGCTCGTCGAAGATCTTCCAGAACTTGTCCATGTCCTGGTGCGAGCTCAGTGCGACATCGGGCAGGTTAATGGTCACAACACCCTGGTTAAAGCGACCGTAATACTTGGGCTTGCTCGGGTCATAGTTCAGCGCGTTTGCAACGTTATTAAAGCCGTTGCCCGAGCGGTCGGGCGTCAGGAAGCTGCGACAACCCATGCAGGTGTAGCAATCGCCATTGCCCGCGGTCTCACCCTTCGAAAGCTTAAGCTCGCGCATCTTCTTCTCGGAGATGTAGTCGGGCACCATGCGCTTGGCGGTGCACTTGGCGGCCAGCTGAGTCAGATAGAAGTACGGGGAATCCTCGTAAACGTTATCGTCCTCGAGCACATAGATAAGCTTGGGGAACGCCGGGGTGATCCACACGCCCGCCTCGTTCTTAACGCCCTCATAGCGCTGGCGAAGCGTCTCCTCCACGATCATGGCAAGATCGTGCTTCTCCTGGACCGAGCGGGCCTCGTTGAGGTACATGAAGACCGTCACGAATGGTGCCTGGCCGTTGGTGGTCATAAGGGTCACGACCTGATACTGAATCGTCTGGACACCGCGACGGATCTCATCACGCAGACGGTCCTCTACGACCTCACGCACCTTCTCTGCGGGAGCGGAAACACCGAGCTCCTCAAGCTCGCGGGCAACCTCGCCGCGAATCTTCTGGCGGCTCACCTCGACGAACGGGGCAAGATGGGTCAGCGAAATCGACTGGCCGCCGTACTGGGAGGAAGCAACCTGGGCGATGATCTGCGTCGCAATGTTGCAGGCAGTCGAGAAGCTATGCGGCTTCTCAATCAGCGTGCCCGAGATAACAGTACCGTTCTGGAGCATGTCCTCCAGGTTCACCAGGTCGCAGTTATGCATGTGCTGGGCAAAGTAATCCGAATCATGGAAGTGAATCAGGCCCTCGTTGTGCGCATCCACGATCTCCTGGGGCAGCAGCACGCGCTGGGTCAGATCCTTGGAGATCTCGCCGGCCATGTAGTCACGCTGAACGGAGTTGACGGTCGGATTCTTGTTGGAGTTCTCCTGCTTGACCTCTTCGTTATTGCACTCAATCAGCGACAGAATCTTGTCATCGGTCGTGTTCTTTTGGCGCTTCAGGCTCTGAACATAGCGGTAGATGATGTAGTGGCGAGCGACCTCGTAGCAGTCGAGACGCATAATCTCGTCCTCGACCAGATCCTGGATCTCCTCGACCGATACGGTGTGGCCGGCCTTCTCACATGCCTCGGCGACGTTTTGTGCCGCATAGATCACCTGGCGGTCGGTAAGGCGAGAGCCTTCCTCGACCTCCAAGTTTGCGGCGCGGATCGCATTGACGATCTTATCGATGTCAAAGGTAACCTCGGTGCCGCTGCGCTTGATGATCTTCATCCTCTTGCCTCTTTCGCATCGTAGCCTCATTGCGCTTCAGAGCCAAACGATGCCCGGCAGGGCTTACCCTGTCTTGCGGCGCCGTCGCGCAATCTGTGTTTTCGATAACCATAGGCCCTCATGCGGACAATCCTCGCAGCCAATCAAGGGGCTCAAAGATCCATCCAAATAATGGGGCGAATAAGGTTCTCGTTCTCTGTCCGCCATCTATCATACGACAAAGAGGCATCTATATCCTGTATTCTTTTTTTAGGTCAAACACAACATATAGTGTTTCAGCAGGTCAAAGCAATTGGTCAATTTGCAGACGCATTATAAATGAAGGCCTCTTGGCAGACTGCTAAAACGTTATCAACCCAACTACCTGCACAGCAGTTTTGAAACCCCCTCAACCGTGCCGCCGCCAAATAGCACCAAAACCAAGCTGCTCGCGCCAAAAGAATCCAAAAGATTGTCCTTGACCAACATGTTGCGGTCATGATGGGCCAGGACACATGCAATCTGCCGGCACCCCTACGGGATACAAAGACCATCGCGTACGGACCTTGGATCAATATTTGATGACTTATTTGGCGGCGCGCTTGGTGACAAAAAACAAAACAGCCCAGAGGACATAGCCTCTGAGCTGCGAACATTTGGTGGGCGTTAGAAGATTTGAACTTCTGACCTCTTCCGTGTCAGGGAAGCGCTCT
>UQKU01000046.1 GCA_900541675.1 uncultured Collinsella sp.
GGCACCCAGGCCGGTTCTCGTGGCGGCCGCGCCGGCAGTCGCGATAACCGTGGCAGCTATGGCAACAGCCGTGGCGGCAAGCGCGGCGGCAGCTCCCGTCGTCCCGGTGACGGCGGCGGCAAGCGCAAGTAACATACGCGTCGCGCGGTAAGGCGAGATGAGTTTGGGTCCCGAGCAGACGATGCTCGGGGCCCTTTTTGTGGGCGTAGTTTGAGGTGGGCCGGCCCCCTCACGAAAAAGCACGGAGGCGGTCGCGGCAAGAGATGTGGGTTATCGGCTTAGTTGGAGATTCGCGTATGCGGGGTTCTGGCATAGACGGAGAACGTGAAGCTCCCTACTGACGCACGGTGGCCGCAGTGCCCGGGCGGACACACTCGGGATTCCGCTCGCTGCCTGGCGCCCTTGCTGCCATCTGACTTTCACGCTCGCATTGTTCTGGATGCGGGCGTGTTTTTTCACGGCACGCACGGGTCCCCCGGGGTGCGACGTGCATTTTCGGGAGTTTTCAGCAAGCCGGGGTGGCTGCATACGCGCCGGAAGCGTCTATTTGATCTCGCGAGATCCCTCGACGGGCGATTTGGGTCGGCAGGCGGCGTACGGCGTGGCGATAGCGCGCGTTTCGCGCCGTGCCGTGCCCCAAAGCGACGCCGGCCGCGCGATGCTCCCGGTTCGCGGCGTCGCCGGCGGGGGTCGCGATGCTGAATACTCCGGTTTTTGCACGGTCCAAGCGGGGGTACGTTGGGACGGGAAGGGGCGCCCCCATCTATTTATGCATGGCACAAGCGAAAATATGCAAGACAATAGGGCGCCATGCGCCGGATGCCCAGATTGGGCGCGCCATACGCCGACGTTCGCCGCGTTCCTTCCGCGCCGTGCGCGAATCAAAAGGCGAGGGCAGTTATGGGCGTGCGGGCGGCCCTGCTGACGGCGGGGTTGCAGCGGAGCTTGCGCTTGCCGTGGGCGATCGCGCGCCCTGGGCGCCGGCGCTCGACGGCCGCATGCTCCTGCTTGCCACGCACGATGCCGCTGACGCTCGGGCCCTCAATATCTCGGACATCATTACGCTCTAAAAGCCATTTCAGACGCTAACTCAACAATAAAATGATTCATTTTCTTCCGTCTCCATGGGATCTGGTATGGTATTCTATCTGCGGGGTAATACTTAGGAATACCTAGTAATACCAACGCCGTAGAAACAAACTCCAGATGCGGGCCAATCGGGTTGCCTTCACAGCCCGTCGCCCAGCCGCGTGGCCCGCATCTATCCGCACCACCGTCGTTTCAAAAAGGAAGCGCCATGGCAGAACACATGACCCCCGTAGTCGCGAAGGTCTTGCCCGAGGAGAAGGCGGCCTTCGCGGCGGCAACTCAGCTCGTGGGCACCACGCCGTCCAACGCCATCCGCATGTTCATTGCCGCGTTCAATCGCTGCGGCACCTTCCCGTTCGACATCTCGCCGAACGGGGCCTTTGGCAAAGACTGTCCCCAACGGCTAGTCGTTAAAGAACGTCCCCAATGACTAGTCGTTGGGGACGTTCTTAAATGACTAGCTGTCGGGAGGAGGTTGGCATGCTCAATGCGATGATTTGGGCGCTTGCCTGTTTTGGCGTCGTCGCTGCCGATATCGCCCTGAGCGTGGTTTTGTTCTCCGCTCTGGGCGTCGCATCGGTGTTCATGGGCTTTTCGATTGACGACCTCGATATTCAATTGCTTCAGGCTGCCGCGCAGATGGCGTCGTTTTTGATGGCGCTGCTGTGGTGGCGTTATCTGTGGCCGCGCTCGTTTATGGCGCGCTGGCAGGGCGAGCGCCCGCTTGGCGGGGGAGCAGGCAAAGCATGGAGGCGCATCGCCTGCGTTATCGTGATCGGCCTTGCCCTGCAGGTGGTCGTTGGCTACGTGACCGACGCCGTGCTGTCGCTGTTGCCCGAGGTCGCGACCGATTACAGTGAACTTGTCGAGGAAACAGGCATGGGCGACACGAGCTACCTGGCCGTCCTGACCACGGTGCTCGGTGCTCCGTTTTGCGAGGAGTTGCTGGTGCGCGGCATCGTTTTTGAGTTTTCGCTCCGAGCGTTTAACCCGCAGTGCCGCCCACTTTGGAAGCGCCGACGTCGCGTGCGACCGCAAGACGGCGCCATGGTGCCCTGGGCGGCCCCGAGCACCTGGGGTATCGCTGCGGCGGTCGTGTTGCAGGCGGCGATCTTCGGTTTTATGCACATGAACTGGGTGCAGGGCTGCTATGCGGGTGCCGCCGGCCTCATCTTTGGTTGGGTGCTCGTGACGACCGGGAAGCTCCGCTACACGATCCTGCTGCACTTTGCCTTTAATGCCGGGTCGTATCTCATGACGTTGCTCTGGTTTGTGAACACGCCGTTCGACGTGGTAATCACGGTCACCATCGCCGGTATCATCCTCGTGGAGGCGATGCTCTCACTGCGCCACGCATGCGAGATGGGCATAGTGATAGCACCGCTGCCCTAGTTGCGGCGTCCGCCTCCGTTGGCGCCCTGACGCCCCTGAGCTGCACGGTTGCGGCCGGCGGTGTTCTGCGCACGCGACATGCCGCCGTGCCCCTTGCTGCCCTTGGGGCCCTTGCCGGCGCCACCGTGGGCCTTGCCGCCCTTCTTGCCGGTGCCGTGTCCGCCGCTAGCAGGCGTCTCGCCCGGGCGCGGCGGCACGGGACGAATCAGGCAATGCTTGGTGTAGCCGATTAGGTCGCGGCGGCCGGCCTTTTCCAGCGCCTCGCGCACGAGCTTGTAGTTCTCGGGCTTGCGATACTGAATGAGCGCACGCTGCATGGCCTTCTCGTGCGGGTCGCGTGCCACGTAGATCGGCTCCATGGTGCGCGGGTCCACGCCGGTGTAGTACATGCAGGTCGACATGGTGGACGGCGTGGGGTAGAAGTCCTGCACCTGCTCGGGCATGTAACCCATGTCGCGCACGGCCTCGGCGAGGTCCACAGCTTCCTTCATCGTCGAGCCGGGGTGGCTCGAGATCAGATACGGCACCACGTACTGCTTGAGTCCGTATTCGCGGTTCAGGCGTTCAAATTTACGGCAGAACGCATCGTAGACGGCGCGGCTCGGCTTGCCCATCACACTCAGCACCGCGTCGCTCACGTGCTCGGGCGCTACGCGCAGCTGGCCCGAGACATGATGCTCCAGCAGCTCGCGCAAAAACTCGTCCGAGGCGTCGGCCATGGTGTAGTCAAAGCGGATGCCGCTGCGGACGAAGACCTTCTTGACGCCCGGCAGCTGGCGCAGGTCGCGCAACAACTGCGTGTAGCCGCTCTCGTCGACCACCATGTTCTTGCACACACTCGGCCACAGGCAGCGCTTGTTCTTGCACACGCCGTGCTTGAGCTGCTTGTCGCAGGCGGGGCGGCTAAAGTTTGCCGTCGGTCCGCCCACATCGTTGATGTAGCCCTTAAACTCGGGATCGCGCGTGAGCAGCTCGGCCTCGCGCATGATCGAATCGTGGCTGCGCATTTGCAGTACGCGGCCCTGGTGGAAGGTGAGGGCGCAAAACGAGCACTCGCCAAAACAGCCGCGGTTGGAGCTAATGGAAAACTTGATCTCGGCAAAGGCCGGCACGCCGCCCGCCGCGTCGTAGTCGGGATGCCAATCGCGTGCGTAGGGGAGTTCTGCCACCTCGTCCATCTCGTCGGTGGTGAGCGTCGCCGACGGCGGGTTCTGCACCACATAGACGCTGTTGGGGTAGGGCTCTACCAGGCGGTGTCCGGTGATGGGATCCATGTTCTGCTGCTGCACATTAAAGCTGCGCGCGTAGTTGAGCTTGTCGGCGGCAAGGTCGTCCCAGCTGGGCAGCAGGTCGTAGTCGTAGACCTCGTCGAGCGAACTGGTGCGGTAGACGGTGCCGTTGATGTAGGTGATCTGATCGACGGGCAGTCCCGCGTCGAGCGCGTCGGCGATCTCGACAATCGCGTGCTCGCCCATGCCGTAGATGAGGATGTCGGCGCCCGAGTCGAGCAGTACCGAGCGCTTGAGCTTGTCCTGCCAGTAGTCGTAGTGGGCCAGGCGGCGCAGGCTCGCCTCGATGCCGCCGATGATGATGGGGGCGTCCTTGAACGTCTGGCGGATGAGGTTGCCGTAGACCGTGACGGCACGATTGGGACGGCGCCCCTCCTCGCCACCAGGGGTATAGGCGTCGGTGTGGCGGCGGTGCTTGGTCACCGAATAGTGGTTGACCATGGAGTCCATGTTGCCGGCGCTGACGAGAAAGCCCAGGCGCGGCTCGCCGAGCACCGTGATGCTGGCGGGGTCGGTCCAATCGGGCTGGCAGATAATGCCCACTTTGTATCCGTGCGCGTCGAGTACGCGGCTGATGATGGCCATACCAAAGCTGGGGTGGTCCACGTAGGCGTCGCCGCAGATGTAGACAAAGTCGCACTGGTCCCAGCCGCGTGCATCCATGTCGGCGCGGCTGACGGGGAGGAACTTATCGCGGCCTGGACGCCAGGGACGGACGAGCGCTGCTGGGGCATGCGTGGGGCGCGAGCCCTGGGCCTTGCTTCCACGCTTTTGCTGCTGGCCCTGTTTGCCCTGCTGACTGCGCTGGTTGTTCTGAGCGTGCTGAGGCTTTTTTGCCACGATCCCTCCCGGTGTCTGTATGCTGCACGTAATTGTAACCAGTCTTTTTGGGACGGAGCTAAAAAGACTGGTGGAGTACACGAGGCGTCGGGCGTCGGGTGTGGCGCCGCGCCCGCCGTTTGTTTCCAGACTGTGTATCTGCGCGTTGGAGAACCCGTCTCGCGCGCACGCCATGTTGTCAATGGGTTACAGTATGAACGGCGGTTATGTCTCCGCCAACGCACGAGAGGGTCGTCAACAAGGAGGCCGCACGACGATGCAGCGTGCCAAGCAGATATCGGAGTCCATCGAGCTGGGCATCATTCTGGCGCTCGCCGGTGGCTTTATGGACGTGTATTCGTACATTGGGCGCGATCATGTTTTCGCCAACGCGCAGACAGGCAACATCTTGTTGGTGGGCGTGAGCATCTCGGAGGGTAATTGGGCGCTCGCGGGACGCTATTTCTTCCCCGTGGTGTCGTTTGCCGTGGGCATTATGCTTGCCGACCTGGTACACGAGCGTTTTGGCAGCGTGATTCACTGGCGCCAGGTGACGGTGTTTTTTGAAGCCGTTATCTTGCTGGGCGTGAGCTTTATCCCGGGCGGCGATTTCAACCTGCTCGCCAACTGCCTTACTTCGTTTGCCTGCGGTATGCAGGTCGAGAGTTTCCGCAAGATCCACGGTCACGGCATCGCTACGACCATGTGCATCGGTAACCTGCGCAATGCGCTGCAAAACGTGGACGACTACATCATCACCCACAAGCGCGGCTTTTTGGAAAACGGCGTGCTGTACTTTGGCGTGATCTTTACCTTTGTGTTTGGCGCCGTGCTGGGCAACTGGTGCATCGAGCGCATGGGCCTGCACGCCATTGCGGTGGCGAGCGTGCTGCTGTTTGTCGCGTTTGCCATCATGTTTATCGACCGTGAACGCGATTTGCACAGGAAATGGGCCCGCATCGTAGCTGACTGGCAGACCACGAGTCTTAAGCGCTAAGGTGCATGTTCGTAATGACAAGATTTGACGTCAGCAAAGCGTGCGGCTTGAGGCTATAGAATAAAAATGCCATCTTTCTAGCTATAATTATTAGTTGAGGGGATGGACATATGCCAGAGCTTTTTATTCAAAATAAGACGACAGTAATCAAGTTGATGGTGCTCTGCATTTTATCTGCCCTGGTGGAGCTGTCTGTTGTTAAAGCTGAATCGTTGATTATAGACTATGGCCTGCTTCGCTCTAATTATCGTAACGTTTTATACATTGGGTTAGGCCTGCTAGTATTGCTCTCAGTTGAGCTGGTGACAAACCTGTTCAGATCAAAATATGCGGAGCAATTGGCTTCCGATGGCGCTAACTGCTTCTATAGATTGCTTGCCCGCCGTGCTTTAGAGCGGCCCTTAGTTTTAGCAAAAGACAGTGACTACCTGTTATCGCGCATTGAAGAGGCTGGGAACCTACAGCCGATGATTGGAATATTTACAACTGCGTTTCTTCCGTGCCTAGTGACGGGTTTGGCATCGTTTGTGGCGCTATCTAATATCTCTTTGTTGCTTTTGATCCCTGTTTGTGTTTCGGCATTGTTTATTTCGCTTCTATATCCGTTCGCTCTTAGTAAGCTATCGACTAAGAGCGAAAAGGCATTGGAGGCCCAGGCGAGGGGTTCTGCTTATTTAGCCCAGCTAATAAATTGTCGACTTTACATTCGAATTTCTCGTTCAATTAACTTGGAATTACTTCGCTATAAAAAGATGCTTAAAGCCTGCAGGAACTCTCGAGTTGAGGAGAGTGTCTTTGCGAGATTGGCAACTGAAATAGTTAACGCTGGCAACATCATTACTGGCTTGCTTTCAGTTCTGCTGCTTATTTTCCTTGTGTTAAAGCGCGGGCTGACGGTCGGGATTGCGGTGCAGAGTTATCAACTTGTGCTTCTATGCTATTCTCCTTTTCCTCTTGTTCTGAATTGTTGGGCTCAGCTTCAGCCGTCGTTTAGGTCGTTGCGCCGTGTCTTGGAATTACGTCGTCTTTTGGAAGCTGGAAAACCTAATTTGATATGCTTCGATCACGCTGATCGAATTAGTTGGAAAGGAATCAGTCTCTCGTTTTCGTCGAGCGAAACTAATGAGAGGATAACAATTCCAGATTGCACGATACAGGCACCTTGTCTGGTTTTAGTAAGCGGCCCTAATGCATGTGGCAAATCTTCATTTCTGGAAGTATTGAATGGATTATTGTCGCCAGTTGCCGGCAGACTGTGTGTTAATGAGTCTACTGTCATTTTCGATGGCTTGACTTTAATCCAGCTACCCTGCGCAACTATGCCGCAAAGACATTTGATAATGGGGGGAACTTTCAGGAAGGCTCTTTACTATGGTCTTGTAGATATTGACTCTGAAAAACTCATCTATCTTTTGAAGGGTTTTAGCCTCGATAAATTATTTGAAGCCAATCCCATCATTGGAACTAGGGGACACAATTTGTCTGGCGGAGAACTGGCTTCTCTATTACTTTGTAGGGCCTTTCTGAGCAGCTATTCTATTATTATTGGCTCTGTTAGACCAAATTTGACACGATCGGCTGTTCGTCGAACCGGAAAATAATCGGGCTATCCCCGCCCA
>UQKU01000047.1 GCA_900541675.1 uncultured Collinsella sp.
TCGACGTTAATTGAAGGGTACCGCCTCGCGGTGACATCGTTTTTATGTCAACCTTGGTCTAACAGAGCCTTTTGTTTAGGCACCCGGGCTCGGGCGCATGCTATGAAGGGAGAGCACATGAAGAGTTTCGTTGCCGAGGATTCGTTTTGGGAGCTATTTCCGCAGGCGGCTGTCGGTGTTGTGGTCGTAAAGGGCATGAAGCCCGCGGCTCAGATTCCTCAAGAGGACGTTGATGCGATTGCCGCGTTGCTCGACCGCGCCAATATCGATGCGGAGCGTCACCTGACGAGTGATACCATCAGCGAGAATGCGCCGGTTAAGGCATGGCGCGAGGCATATCGCCTATTCAAGACCAAGAAGGGCGCGCGTTGCTCAATTGAGAACCTGCTCAAGCGCGTGCTCAAAGGAAAGCCGGTGGGCCACATTACGCCCGCGTAGGACATCTACAACACGGTGTCGCTGTCCTACGCGCTGCCCGTAGGCGGCGAGGATTTGCACGCGATTGAGGGAGACCTTTGCCTGAAGGTGACCGACGGTGGCGATTCATTTCTGCCGCTTGGCGAGGAGACAGATGACCCGACGCTGCCCGGCGAGCTCGCCTACATCGATGATGCGGGCGCCGTATGCCGCTGCTGGAACTGGCGCGATGGCGTTCGAACGGCGTTGTCCGATGATTCGGCCGATGCTTTCCTGGCGATTGAGTGCGTGGAGCCCGAGCGGATGGGGGATTGCCAGGCCGCGATCGATCGCTTAGCCGAGCTGCTCGAGCGCTATCTGGGAGCGACGGTTGTCGTTAAAACGCTTGTGACCCGCGACAATCCTTGCGTGGGGCTGTAGCGAAGTCTGCGGATCAAACTCGATGCCCCAAACCACCACAAAGGTGCCTGTCCCCTTTGTGGTGGTTTTTATGTTGATGGGTTAACAAATGGGATATTTGGGTACGGGTGTTGCCTTGTGCGGCTAAGATGTTTACCCGTTAGCATCATGTAAGCGAAAGGCGGTCGTCACCATGCAGCAGAACGACGAGACACGTTTTGAGGACTTTGTCGGACTGATCAGCGGCCTCTACAAGGAGATTCAGCGTATCAAGACGTCCGAAGGCGCAAGGCTGGGCCTCAAGGGCTCCGACGTTATGTGCCTGTACTATCTTGAGCGCAGCAAGGACGGCCTGACTGGCGCCGACCTCGCCCGCATGGCCGGCGTTACCCGTGCCGCCGTTTCGCGCACACTGGCACATCTGGAGGAGGGCGGCTACGTCGAGGTTGACGACTCGGGTGATGCGGCCGTCAAGTATCGTGCTCCGGTGCGCCTGACTGCCCTGGGCGGCGAGAGCATGAGCGAGGCCGATCGCATCATTCGCGAGGTGCTCGATACCACCGGCAAGGCCATGGGCGTGGAGCAGCGCGAGCAGATGTATGCATCGCTGCGCACGATCCTCAACACCCTGCGCGAGATCTAGAGCCGCGCTGGCGCTAGCTTTCAGCCAAGAACTGCATCGTCCCGTTTGAGCGCGTACGCCGTGCCGGGACATTGCTGTCAAAATTCCCTGCGCGAGACCTGCGCAAGAAAGGATTCGTTATGTCCGTCCGCATTATTACCGATTCCGCAAGCGATATGTCGCCGGCGGAGCACCCCGCTCTGCGTGTTCTGCCGCTGTCCGTCACCTTTGGCACCGATGTGTATATGGATGGCGTCGACATCGATCACCAGCGCTTTTACGAGATGCTTGTGGAGCGCGATGAGCTGCCCAAGACCGGTCAGGTCAACCCGTACGCCTTTTCGCAGGCGATTGCCGAAGCGCGTGAGGCCGGCGATGAGGCCGTGATTATTACCGTGGGAGCCAAGCTCTCGGGCACCAACCAGAGTGCTCGTACGGCACTTGCCGAGGCGCCGGGCGGCGACATGTTCGTCGTGGACAGCAATAACGTGACCTTGGGCGAGCGCGTGCTGGTCGAGTATGCGCTGCGCCTGGTGGACGAGGGCCAGGGCGCGGCTCAGGTTGCGGCGGCTGTCGAGGCCGTGCGCGACCGCGTGGTCGTCATCGGCCTGCTCGAGACGCTGGAGTACCTGGTGCGCGGCGGTCGCCTGTCTGCTGCGGCCGGTGCCGTGGGTACGCTGCTCAACGTAAAGCCCGTGGTGGCTGCCGAGGACGGTCTGATCGTGCAGCTGGGCAAGGCGCGCGGTTCCAAGAACGGACGTAACCTGCTCAACCAGAAGGTCGAAAAGGCGGGCGGCATCGACTTTTCCATGCCGCTGGCGCTCGGCTATACGGGCCTTTCGGATGCGGTGCTCAAGAAGTATATCGAGGACAGCGCGGCACTGTGGGCTGGCCACACCGAGGGCGAACTGCCCGTTCACACCATCGGCGCCACCATCGGCACCCATGTAGGCCCCGGCGCCGTAGCCGTAGCCTTCTTCCAGCCCGTTAACTAGCCCACCTGCCAAAACCACCACAAAGGGGACAGGCACCTTTGTGGTGGTTTATGCTATTCCGGGTGGAAGGGAGCGAGCAATGGCGTCTGAGGGCTTTTTTGAGCGGGTGTACGAGGTGGTCGAGCAGATTCCCGAGGGGATGGTCGCCACGTATGGTCAGGTGGCGCTGCTTGCTGGACGTCCACGAAGTGCGCGGTACGTGGGGTATGCCCTGCATGGCAATCCGCGCCCCGGCGAGATTCCCTGTCACCGCGTGGTGTTTGCCGATGGCCGCATATGCGATGGTTTTGCTTTTGGCGGTCCCGATGCTCAACGTGAGCTTTTGCTAGGGGAGGGTGTGGCGTTTAAGGACGACATGCACGTCGACTTGGCCGCCTGTCGCTGGCCTGCAGGGCTCTAGCGGCTCTGCCGTGGCTTAAACCACCACAAAGGTGCCTATCCCCTTTGTGGTGGTTTTGGCAGGTTTACCGAGGTTAACTTATGGAGAAGGTATGGCGGCGCGGTTTGTCGCAGCAAAGTAAACCACGGTGAACTATATTGTTTTCAGCAACGGAGCAGGCAATAGGCGATGAAAAAGCCTGCCCTGTTGAGTTTGATTCGCATTCCTCCCCTCTGTGCGATTCAACGGTGTACTTCGGGAACAGGCCCGCTGGCAACTATCTGCCAGCGGGCCTGTTCCTGTTTCGGTGAGGATTCAGCCTCACCGTCTATGTTGTGCGAAGGCGCTTTGCCTAGTACACCATGCCCATGGCGTCCTGAACCTCGGCCAGGGTCTGCTCGGCAATCTCGTTGGCGCGACGGTTGCCCTCGTGCAGCACGTCCTTCACATAGTCCAGATCGTTCTCATAGCGCTGACGACGCTCGCGGATCGGCGCGAAGTACTCGTTGACGGCCTCGGTCACGTACTTCTTGAGCTGGCCGGAGCCGCCCATGCCAATCTCCTCGGCAATCTCGACCTCGGAACGGCCGGTGCAGATGGCGGCGGTTGAAAGCAGGCCGGACACGCCGGGGCGATTCTCGGGATCGAACGTGATCATGCGCTCGGAGTCGGTCTGGCTCTTCTTGATGCGCTTGGCCGTCTCCTCGGCGGTCATCGAGATGTTAATGGCGTTGCCGTAGCTCTTGCTCATCTTGCGCCCGTCCAGGCCGGGCAGCAGCGGGGTCTCGGACAGCAGCGCGTCGACCTCGGGGAACACCTTGCCGTAACGGTTGTTAAAGCGGCGGGCGATGGTGCGGGTGAGCTCGATGTGCGGCAGCTGGTCGCGACCGACGGGCACCACATTGCCCTTGCAGAACAGGATGTCGCAGGCCTGGTGCACCGGGTAGGTGAGCAGAAGGCCGGTGAGCTCGTGGCCCGAGGCCTCCATCTCGGCCTTGACCGTGGGGTTGCGCGCCAGCTCGGCCTCGGAGACCAGCGACAGGAACGGCAGCATGAGCTGGTTTGCGGCGGGTACGGCGGAGTGCGCGTAGATCATGGTCTTGTCGGGGTCGATGCCGCAGGCAAGGTAGTCCATGACCATGTTGTACACGTTGTCCTGGATGTGCTCGGTCGTATCGCGGTCAGTGATGACTTGGTAGTCGGCGATGAGCACGTTGGTCTTGGCGCCCATGTTCTGCAGCTCAACACGGCCCTTGAGGGTGCCGAAGTAGTGACCCAGGTGCAGACGGCCGGTGGGGCGGTCGCCGGTGAGCATGGTGAACTTCTCGGGCGTTTTGGCCAGGCCCTCGCGAATGGCGTTGCTCTTTTGCAGCGCGACTTCGTAGCTGTTCTCGTTTGGCATGATTGCTCCTAACGTATGTTCATGGGTCAAGATGATAACGCGTTTATTGGAGGGTCGGGGCGTAAGTAAGCGAGGGGCGGGGGAGAGGTGGCTTGCACGATGGGCACGGGGCTGCGCATGGTCAGCGGCGCCCGGGCACATCCTCGGCAGCTTACCCTAGAGCTTGTGGTGGCGCTCTTCCTTACATTCCTCGGCTGCCTGCTCCTCCTGCTTAAAGGCGGGGTCGTCGGGGGTTACCAGCTCGTCCTCGTGCGTGCGCTTGTTGTAATGGTGGCGCAGCACGGGCTCAAACAGGTGCAGGTGCTTGGCGAAGGCCGCCGAGCCAATGGCGAGCACGGTAAAGATGAGCACGCGCGTGGGCACTTCGACCTGATTGATGGCGGCGGCGCCGGCCGAAAGCATAATGCACCACGCATAGATGAGCAGTACGGCCTGCTTTTGGTTGTAGCCCTCTTGAATGAGGCGGTGGTGGATGTGGCCCTTGTCGGCCTGCCCAATGCTAATGTGGGCGCGCTTGCGGCGCACAATGGCGCTAAACGTATCGATGATAGGCACGCCCGCCACGATGAGCGGGATGATGAGCGAGGTGAGCGCGGCGGTGCGGCTCACGTTGAGCAGCGAGATGGAACCCAGCGCAAAGCCCAGCAGCAGCGAACCCGAGTCGCCCAAGAAGATACTCGCGGGGTTGAAGTTGTAGCGCAAAAAGGCCAAGCAGGCACCAAACAACGCGATGGAGAGCGCGGCGGCATCGATGCGGCCCGAGAGAACGGCCATCGAGAACATCGTGAACGATGCGATGCCACAGATGCCCGTCGCCAGGCCGTCAAGGCCGTCAATGAGGTTGATGATGTTGGTGAACGCCACCAGGTAGACCACGGTGATGGGATAGGCGAGCCAGCCGAGCATAATCTCGCCGGGGGCAAGCGGGTTGACGATGACGCCGATTTTTAGGCCGCCCACGCAGGCGATGAGCGCGGCGAGGACCTGGCCGGCCAGCTTTTGCTTGGGCTTGAGCTGGAAGATGTCGTCGATCGCGCCGGTCGCAAAGATGACGGTAAAAGAAAGCGCAAGTATGGGGTAGCTGATGTGCAGACGGGGGTGGGGCACCAATACGGGTGGCCAGCCCAGGTACCAGGTGCCTAGGATTTGCACAATGCAGGCGACGACGAGGCCCAAAAAGACCGCCGTGCCGCCCATGCGCGGGATGGGCTTAGTGTTGATGCGGCGCTTGGAAGGATAGTCGACGGCGTCGAGCTTGATTGCCAGGCGCTTGACCAGGGGCACCGCAAGGAAGGTCGCGATAAAAGCCGCGGCCGCCACGCAAAGGTACGGTATGAAGCTCGTGGAGGAAGCCATGAATCGATAAACCGCCAAGCGTCGAAGGAAAAGGTCAAAGGATGCCACGCCACAAAGGGTATAGCTGACCCATGATACTCGACTAAGGAGGGTGTGAGGAATTGCACGGGGCGATAATCACGTGCTTACCAGATATTCGAGTGATGGTGGGGTTCTGCCTGGTGCCTTTTGGGGATCTGGGCGAGATTTGCAATGGCGAGTTTCGGCAAAAGAAAACCACCCCCCACGTTACGAAAATGAACCCACCTAAAACAGGTGGGTGCCCTCATCGACTGTTCCAGCGTCCTTAACAACGAAGGATACCTGTACTAGGTACGACTGTGTGGGCTCCCTAAATAAACGCGACGGTTCACCCAGTTGCTCCGCGGGGGGCGGAATACCTACATCATAAAGCGGCACTTTGTGGATTCCAGTCTTGACATTACAAAAATCGTGTCGGACGATTACGGCACCTTGGGCTTGAGCCGTCCGTGCGGTTGGTCCTTTTGCGCTTGAGCTGCTGAATCGTTGTTTTGGAGCATGTTTTTATGCCGACGTCGTTGACCGAACTTTTTTCGCCCGCCTGCCATTTGTGTCCGCGCCGTTGCGGTGCGGCGCGCGATGAGGGTGCGCGCGGCGCATGCGGTGCTAACGACACGCTCAAGGTGGCCCGCGCGGCGCTTCATATGTGGGAGGAGCCGCCTATCTCGGGCGAGGCCGGTTCGGGCACGATCTTCTTTAGCGGCTGCTCGCTCAAATGCGTCTATTGTCAGAACCACGAGATCTCGACGGGCAATTTTGGGCTTGAGATTTCGCCCGAGCGCCTGGTCGAGATTATGTTGGAGCTGCAGGACCAGGGTGCGAGCAATATTAACCTGGTGACGGCGACACACTACGCGCACCTGCTGCCGGCTGCGATTGCCGCGGCACGGGCGCGCGGGCTGTCCATCCCAATCGTCTACAACACGAGCGGTTATGAGCGCGCGAGTGCCGTGGCGGCGCTTGGCGATTTGGTCGACGTGTGGCTTACCGACTTTAAACATGCCGATGCGGGGCTTGCGCAGTCGCTCTCCCACATTAAGGACTACCCGCGTGTGGCCGTGTCGGGCTTGGCGCAAATGGCGCGCGAGATTGAGCGCCGCGGGGGAGAGCTGGTGGACGAGGACGGGCTCATGAAGCGCGGCATGATCGTGCGTCACCTGGTGCTGCCGGGGCATGCGGACGATTCGTGTCGCGTACTGGACCTTGTGTGGCAGACGGTGGGCGATGTGCCGATCTCGGTCATGAACCAGTACACGCCCAATGCGCTCATGCGCGAGCAGGGCGGCGACCTGGCACGAGCCGTGACGCGCGATGAGTACGAGCAGGTGCTCGACCATGCCGACGACCTGGGCTTTACAACGATGTTCTGGCAAGAGGGCGGCGCGGTAGACGAGAGCTTCACCCCAGCGTTTGACACCACCGGCGTCCTTACCAGCGCAAAGCAACGCGTTCGCCGATGATTTTTCTGGGACGGGGATTAAAAAATCATTTTGTACCTAATGATTTTTTAATCCCCGTCCCAGAAAAATCAGGTTGATTTTCAATCTCAACGCAACAGCCTGAACGGGCCCCGCGTTTCCGCAGCTAGCGCAACGCGGGAATAGCCC
>UQKU01000048.1 GCA_900541675.1 uncultured Collinsella sp.
GAAGTTGAAAGGCAGATTGCCGCTCTGGCGGGTTTGCAGCGTCAACTGGTTACGCGGTTTGGTAAAACCGCGTAACTACAAAGGTCGCGCCCTTGAAGTTGAACGTCAGATTGTCCAAATGCGGCCCGCGCAGCGTCGAGCCGTTACGCGGTTCGTAGAACCGCGTAACTAACAAATGAGCATGGCATCGCCAAAGCTGAAGAAGCGATAACGTTCTTCGATAGCGGCGGCGTAGGCATCCATGATCTGGTCGCGGGAGGCAAGCGCGCTCACGAGCATCATGAGCGTGGAACGCGGCACGTGGAAGTTGGTGATCAGTGCGTCGACCACGTGATAGGTCGAGCCAGGCATGAGGTAGAGCTGCGTTGTCGCGTTCTCGCGTACCACGATGTCACCGCGGCCGAGCGTGTCGGCGCCATCCTCGCGGCCTTCAAAATAGCGCGCCGTCACGGCCGGATCGGACACCGGCGCGTCTGCGTCAAACGCGCTCTCGAGCGAGCGCACCGCGGTGGTGCCGACGGCGATCACGCGATGTCCCTCGGCCTTCGCCTTATGCACGGCGTCGACAACTTCCTGCGACACGTGGTAGCGCTCGGTGTGCATCACATGCTGCGTGGGATCGTCCTCCTCCACCAGACGGAAGGTATCGATGCCCACCTCGAGCTCGACGGCGGCAAACTTCGCACCCTTGACCTCGATAGCGGCCATAAGCTCGGGGGTAAAGTGCAGACCCGCCGTGGGAGCGGCAGCCGAGTGCTCTTCCTTCATGGCGTAGACGGTCTGGTACTTCTCGGGATCGCCCTCGTAATCGGTAATGTAGGGCGGCAGCGGCACGTGGCCGGCAGCATGGATGGCCTCGTCGAGCGTGCGCGGCTCGCCGGCGGCATTGCAACCGGCCGGCTCAAAGCGCACCAGACGGCCACCGCGGCTATCGGTGACAAAGTCGATGACCTCGGCCGTCAGCACCACGGGCGCGCCCTCGGGCGCATGGGCGCCACCGGCGCGATACTCAATCTGAGCACCGGGCTTCAGACGCTTACCCGGCTTGACCAGGCACTCCCAAACATGGCCCAGCGGATCCACGTCCTCGCGGCGCTTGAGCAGCAGCGTCTCGACCACGCCACCCGAGCCGGCTTTGCGACCGATCAGGCGGGCCGGCATCACGCGCGTCTTGTTGATGACGAGCACATCGCCCGGCTCGATATAGTCGATGATATCGCGGAAGATACGGTGCTCAACGGTACCGCCGTGCTCCAGCGGCGTTCCCGCCTGGGAGCCCCTGCGATCCACCACCAGCAGACGGCAGGAGTCACGCGGCTCGGCAGGCGCCTGGGCGATCAGTTCCTCAGGAAGGTTGTAGTCAAAATCATCGGTACGCATAGACACGTCGGATTCTCCTTATATAGCTAAAGTCCGCTCTACATCCTAGCAGGCTGACGTCCCAAATGAACTACTTTTTGGCGGCTTTGCGCTCGTCGCGGATGCGGGCTCGATCCATGGCCGCCTCGACGGCCGAGAACCGGCAGCCGCAGTAATTCTGTCGATACATGCCAAGCTCGCGCGAACGACGCGTGGCCTCGGGGTAATACGGGCGAAAATCGCGAATGACCGGGGTGAGCCCATGTGCCGCCGCCAAGCGCTCAAGCACGTCATTGCAGGTTTCGAACAACTGATACGGCGAGACGGCGAGCGTTGTGCCCACAAACTCAAACCCACGCTCCTGAGCCACACGGCATGCCTCGGCCAGACGCAAGGCATAGCACGCGCGACAGCGACGGGGTCGATCGGCGCCCAGCGGGGCCACGCCGGCCTCCCAGCGCTCGCGGTCCTCCCCCGCCTCGATGAGCTCGATGTCGCCATCGGCACACCACCGGCGCAGCTCGTCCAAACGCCGCTGCCATTCATCACGCGGTTGAATATTGGGGTTTGTCCAGCAGATCGTGGGCTCAAACCCTTCCTCGCGCAGCAGGCGAACCGGCTCCAGCGAGCACGGCGCGCAGCAAGCATGCAGCAGCAACGGCTTCATGGACATCTCCTCTCCCACAATGATTTTTTAATCCCCGTCCCAGAAAAATCATCCCAAAAGACTACCTTGCGAAAAAGCGGACGCCAAAGGACGTATCCTCGCAGGCGACAATGCAGCGGTCGCGCAGGATGGTCCGCACGTAATACCAGTCGCCCACACAGCCCGACAAATGCAAGCCGGCCGCCAGGTAGCACAGCAGCGGATAGCCCGAAAACGCAAACCCCAGGGCAAACGCCGCCGTCACAACAACCGTCGGCGCCAGGCAAACTGCCACGTACCGCCGGCGCGAATAGACCACGCCCTCGGCGCAGGCATAGATCATCGCCGTCTCGCGATTCGCCCCAAAGGTCACCTTCGCGCCCGCAGGCGCCAGCAACTTAAAAAACACACCGTGCACCAGCTCGTGCACGGCAAATGACGCCGCCGAAACCGCAGCCAAGCCGACTATCCAGCCCAAAACGGCCGTCCAACCACCCACGTCAGCCGCATCCAAGTCCGCGGGCCCGCCCAGCAGCATAAACACCGGCACCAGGCACACGGCAAATGCGCCAAGCACGGCCATTCCCCACACAAAGCAGGCGTGCAGAAAATCCTCGTCCTCAAACGCATGTATGTTGGAAATCTCATTCATAGCATCTTAGGATAGCGCCCCTGCCACGTACCCGTCCGCATGTGCGATAATGTCGAGCGATATGCACGAATTGACCACCGCGTCGCCAGGCCTTGCGCCCGGCCGCGCTCTCACCATATGCGAAGGAGTCCCATGGCATCCAAATACTCCATGAACGACCGTCCCAGCTGGCCTCGCCGCGCCATCGTTACCGCCGGCGAGCCCTACGGCAACAAGGGCCTTCACTTTGGCCACGTTGGTGGCGTCTTTGTCCCGGCCGACTTCTTCGCCCGTTTCCTGCGCGACCGCCTGGGCCGCGAGAACGTCATCTTCACCTCGGGCACCGACTGCTATGGCTCGCCCATCATGGAGAGCTATCGCAAGCTCAAGGAGAACGAAGGCTACGACAAGTCCATTAGCGAGTATGTCGAGTCCAATCACTCCCGCCAGGCCGCGACCCTCAACAACTACAACATCAGCTGCGATATCTACGGCGGCTCGGGCCTTGAGCCGGCGGCCCAGATCCACAACGAGGTGACTGCCGAGATTATCGAGCGCCTGCACGAGCAGGGCACCATCTCCAAGCGCTCCACGCTGCAGTTCTACGATGCCAAGGCCGGCACGTTCCTCAACGGCCGCCAGGTCATCGGCCGCTGCCCCATCCAGGGCTGCAAGTCCGAGAAGGCTTATGCCGACGAGTGCGATCTGGGCCACCAGTTTGAGCCCGAGGAGCTCATCGCGCCCAAGAGCCAGCTCACCGGCGAGGTGCCCGAGCTGCGCCCGGTCGACAATCTCTACTTTGACCTGCCGGCCTACCTCGACTTTATGAAGACCTACACCGCCAAGCTCGCCCAGAACCCGCAGGTTCGCTCCGTGGTCTCCAAGACCATGGAGGAGTGGCTGCTGCCGGCTCAGCTCTACATCCAGAACAAGTTCCGCGAGGCCTTCGATGCCGTCGAGGACCAGCTCCCCGAGCACACCGTGCTGGAGCCCGAGGGCAACAAGAGCAGCTTTACCGTCACCTTCCCCAGCTGGAAGGAGCGCGACGACGCCCACGCGGTGCTCGCCAACGGTGGCGTGCGCTTCCGCAGCGGCAAGGCACTCGTGCCCTTCCGCATCACCGGCAACATCGACTGGGGCGTTCCGGTGCCCGAGGTCGATGGCGTCTCCGACATCACCTGCTGGTGCTGGCCCGAGAGCCTGTGGGCGCCCATCAGCTATACGCGTACCGTGCTCGCGCGCGATGCCAAGGCCGCCGGCGTGACCGAGGGCGTCGCCGCCCAGGATGCCGCCCTCATGGGCGAGCCTGCCGACGACTCCACGCAGGTGCCCGCACCCACCTACCAGCACAGCTCGCTCGACTGGCGCGACTGGTGGTGCTCTGACGACGCTCAGATTTACCAGTTCATCGGTCAGGACAACATCTATTTCTACTGCATCGCGCAGACCGCCATGTGGGAGGCCCTGGGCTGGGACCTCACGCAGAGCACCGTCAGCGCCTGCTACCACCTGCTCTACATGGGCAAAAAGGCCAGCTCGTCCTCGCAGACGCCTCCCCCGCCGGCAGACGACCTGCTCAACCACTACACCTGCGAGCAGATGCGCGCGCACTGGCTGTCGCTCGGCCTATCCGAAAAGCCGGTGAGCTTTAGCCCCAAGGCATACGACACGCGTGTGACCGGCAAGGACAAGGACGGCAACGAGGTACGCGCCTGCGACGACAAGCGCGTTATCGACCCGGCCCTTAAGGAGAGCGCGCTGCTGACCGGCGTGTTCAACCGTCTGGCCCGCAGCTGCTTCTACGGCGTCGCCGTCAAGGAAGGCGACGAGAGCCCCTACCGCAACGGCTGCATCCCCGCCGGTGCCGCTTCTGACACCGTGGTCGAAGCCGCCCAGCAGGCAGCCCTCGCCTTTGAGCAGGCCATGTACAAGTTCGAGACGCACCGCGCGCTTGCCGTGTGCGACGACTACCTGCGCGCCGCCAACAAGCGCTGGAGCGACGCCTCCAAGGCCGCCAACAAGCTCGAGGGCGAGCCGGCCAATGCCGCGATGACGCAGGCCCTTGTCGACGCCTTTACCGAGCTGCGCGTGGCGACCGTCCTGATGCACGGCATCGTCCCGGCCGGCTGCGAGCTCATCTGCGAGTACTTCGACGTCGACCCGGTCGCTTTCTTTAGCTGGGATAACATCTTTGCCTCCACGGACGAGTTCGTGGAGATCCTGGGCGAGAAGCCCGGCGAGCACCGCGTGAAGCCGCTGCCCCCGCGCTTCGACTTCTTTAGCAAGCACGAGAGCCAGTACTAAAGCACGCCAGCAGCGGCGTGTCCGGAAAGTAGTCAATTTGGGATGGGAAGGAAAGACGGATGTCCAAGCCGCGTCGTCGTAAGCAAAAAAAGCCGGTTAAGCCCGAGCTCAAGCTTAGGCAGTTTGCTGCTACTGAGCTTTCCGACCAGCTTGCCGCCCAACACTCCGCCGCCGACCTGCCACGCTTTATGGTCGACACGGTCGCCGGCGCCTATGCGCCCGCCGATGCCGAGCTCATGATCGAGGGCTTCGGCGCCGCGGCCACACGCCCGGTCACACTGCGCGCCAACACGCTCAGGGCGACCGCCGAGGACATCGCTGCGGCGCTCGATGCCGCCGGCATCGCCCACAACCCCGTCGCCTGGTACCCAGACGCCTTTATCCTGCCCGAGGCCCAGGTTTCCGATCTGTGGGACCTCGACATCTACCGCGACGGCAAGATCTACCTGCAGAGCTTGTCGTCCATGATGCCGCCGCTGGTCCTGGGCGCACAGGCAGGCGAGGACATCCTGGACATGTGCGCAGCCCCTGGCGGCAAGACGACGCAGATCGCCGCCCTCACGCAGGGGCAGGCGCACCTTACCGCCTGCGAGATGAGCATTCCCCGCGCCGAGAAGCTCGAGGCAAACTTGGGCCGCCAGGGCGCCAAAAACGTGCCCGTCATGCGCATTGACGCACGCGAGCTCGACGAGTTCTTCCGCTTTGACCGCATCCTGCTCGACGCTCCCTGCACCGGCACGGGCACCGTCATCAGCGGCAACGAGAAAAGCCTGCGCGGCCTGACCGAGCAGCTGCTCGTCAAATGCGCCCGCTCGCAGCGTGCGCTTCTGGACCGCGCCATGGGAGCCCTCAAACCGGGCGGCACGCTCGTCTATTCGACTTGTTCGATCTTGCCGCAGGAAAACGAGGACGCCCTGCAAGAAGCCCTCGACAAGCATATGGACTGCGAGCTCATCCCCCTCGACGGCACGCCAAGCGAAAGTGAGGCACGCCGTGCCCAGGAAGCTGGTGAGGAGCCGCGCATCGAGTCCAACGCCCTGACCGAGGCCATTGCCGCGGGTCAGGTATCGGCCATCGCCAACGGCCTGCCCGGCACGCTCACCATTCCGCCCAGCCGCGAATTTGAGGGCTTCTACATTGCCCTGATCCGAAAACGCAGCTAGCGCACGGATCCAAAACTCAACAAGCTATCTCCGTGCGCGTTTGCCCTGCTGGTCGCGATGCTGTTTAAGCATCGTGCGCTCCTTGCGTTCGGCCCTTTTGCCCTTAATGGCCGTGACCACAAAGTAGATGACCGCGGCGGCTACGATTGCGCCCACGCATAGGCCAATCGAGCCCAACATTGCCGAAAATTCCATACCGCGTCACCTCTCTTTTAAACGGGACTTTCAAGATAGCACCTCGATCACCGCCACCACAGCTCCTTCACGTTCGCCGCCCTTCGGTCTAACGGAGGACGCGGCGGGGAAAAATCAACTCGTCAAACGATTTAGCAAGCACAACGCTGCCGGCACCCTGCCGGCCGTCATCACATAGAATCGAGCCTCCATGGATACCCTCAACGATCTAAACGAGCGCGTCGACGCCTTCGTCGGCACCAGCTCCTTCGACACGCCTGCCGCGGCAAACGACCAAGCTCCCATCGATGTGCCCGCCGAGGTTCACGAGGACATCGTCGCCTCGGTCGATTTCTCCGAGGTCGAGCTCGCAGACGAGTTCACCGAGCCCCAGGTAGCCGTCACGCCCAACGGCCTGCTCCCTATGGAGCCCCTGCCCATCGACGGGCGTTTGCGCAAGGCGGCCCTCCGCATGCCCGACGAGATCGAGGAGGCCAGCGGCTTCACGCTCTTCGGCCGCCGCATCAAGTCGCTCATTTACACCACTGATGTCGCGGTTATCCGCAACTCCAA
>UQKU01000049.1 GCA_900541675.1 uncultured Collinsella sp.
GATGGGCGGGGATAGCCCGATTATTTTCCGGTTCGACGAACAGCCGATCGTGTCAAATTTGGTCTAACAGAGCCTTAGGAAAAGGATCTATGCCCAGTGGCGCCTTTGCGTAAAGGCGCCACTGGGCACCGGTGTCCAGCGCCTGATATAACATCAGACGCTGGACATCGGGCGAAGGCAGGGCCTTCGCAGGCGCCACGGGGTCAAGCGACTCTACCAAAGAGCAAACATCACCATCATTGAACGGTTTACCAAACGGAACAGCGGATATCTGACACCCAGTGTCAAGGCAGGCATTGAGAAGAACCTCAATAAAAACGGGAGAAATAAAGTCGTCACTATCAACGAAAGAAATCCAGTCGCCCCGCGCAATACGCAGTCCCGCATTGCGAGCATCAGAGAGACCACCGTTTTCTTTATGCAAAACGATGGTACGGCTGTCTTTCGAAGCAAGGACGTCACAAAGCTCGCTGGATCCATCAGTCGAGCCGTCATCGACGAGAATTATTTCGATGTTCTGATAGCTTTGACGGCAAATGCTATCAAAACACTCCTGCAGATATGACTTAACGTTATATACCGGCACAATCACCGATACCAAAGTAGTGTTTGACATCTAATTCCTTGAGTAGAGATCCAGGTATTTACGAGTCAGCCGATTGGCCTGCAAGTCAATGTTGTAATCGGCGAATTGCCCACTTGAGATAGACATTCGATCCTCATACGAGCACGGCGAGAGTGAATCGATTTCATCGGCCCACACGACAGGGCTATCAATCGACAAGAACTTACATTCCCCCGTTACGTCCACCTCGCGCGTAATCGCATCGCTCAGCAGACACGGCAGGCCAGAGGCCTGTGCCTCGACGCCGACGAGGCCCAGGTCTTCGTAAAGGCTTGGCAGAACGAACGCATCAAACGCCTGGTACAAACGATTGACATCGTTTCTCTGTCCCAAAAACTTAACGCGATCGGTAAGGCCGCGTTCGTCCACCAAGGCCTTTACGGAGGCCCCGGCTTCGCCGGTGCCGACAAGCAACAGGACAGCATCGTCGCGGCGTTTTGCGACCTCAGTAAAAACGTCGATCAAAAACGCATGGTTCTTCTGGGCAGTAAAACGTCCCACATGCCCAATGGCAAACTGGTTGCCGACGAGGCCCAGGTCGGCTCGCGCTTGCGCGCGAGCCTCCGCATTGAAGCGGAAGCGATCCAAATCGATTGCGTTGTACACGACCTCGAAGTGTGCAGCTTTACCGAATAACCATTCACCAGCAAATTTGCTACACGCAAAACGGTGGGTCGGGTACAGATTTGATTGCGTTTTCAGCACAGCCTTAAGAGCATTCTTGGCATACTCACCCTTACCACTCGTAGAATGACTGTGGGCGATGCGCACCGGAACACCGGCCTTCGCAGCGGCACGAAGAGGGAAGACCGAAAGTGCATTAATGTGACTGTGCACAATCTTCCAGCCCTCTTGTTTAAAGATACGTTGAAGCTCTCGCTGGTATTCAATTACATGCTGGTAGGGCGGAACCTCAAAAACTCTGCCACCGAGGGATTCAATTTCTTCGCGCGGAACAAGCGTCGAATCGGAATCGACAAGAAAGTCGAACTGCACTTTGCTGCGATCGATATGGCGGTAGTAATTCATGACGACAGCCTCGACGCCGCCGCCAACCATCTTGCCAACAACCTGAGCTACTCTAATCGGTTCAGCCATTTAGCAAGCACCGCCACCGGTAAAGACCTCAACGACCGTGAGGAGAACAATCTTCAGGTCCGTGATGGGACCGCGTTTGGCGATGTACTCGAGATCACGTCGAACCATGCCGTCGAAGTCGGTATCGTTGCGGTCCGTGACCTGCCACCAGCCGGTGATCCCGGGCTTAACCGCCAGACGCTGCAGGTCGAATTCTGTATACTCGGCCACCTCGTTAGGCAGCGGCGGGCGCGGGCCCACGACGGACATCTGGCCCAGGAACACGTTCACGAACTGCGGGAACTCGTCTATGGAGTGCTTGCGGATGAACCTGCCGATCTTGGTGACACGCGGGTCCTCCTTCATCTTGAACATGGCGCCGGCAATCTCGTTTTGCCCCTTGAGCTCGGTGAGGCGCTCGTCGGCGTCCTTGTACATGGAGCGGAACTTCCACATGCGGAAGGTGGTCAGGCTACCGTCGGGGCGGGTCTGTCCCACGCGAATCTGGCTGTAGAAGGGGCTGCCCTCGCTCTCCAGGCGGATGAGTGCCGCGAGCACAAGGCCGGGAATCGCGATGACCACGAGCACAACACCGCTGAACACAATGTCGAACGCGCGCTTCACAGCACGGTAGGCCAGGCGCGAGCGATCCCAGTCCATAATGGATTGCATGGCCTTGTAGTGGCCGGCGCCCTCACGCCGGTCCATGGCCTGAGCAATCAGTACCGCCCCCGCGGGCACATTGCTCTCTGTTACTTCTTTAGCAGCCACAATAAAACTTACGTCCCTGTCCCCAGGAACCCCCCCCCGTCTATGAATTCAAAATGCGAACGAATTGCCGGTGCAACGTCTCCCTTACGTTTTGCTGGGAACGTCAAGCGGTAGCAGCTCCCTAAATGTGGAGTCACCCTCGCCCACGTCTACCAGGCACCAGCGTTTATGACGGTCGATTTTCTTTACGCGGGCCTCTTGCCCCACCAAGGGCCCCTGCTCTATGTGCAACACGCCGTCTTCTATGCGGGCGACGCTGTTGCGCACCACGCCGTCGTCGTCCAGCACGCTGCGGTACCAGTCCTGCGCGTCGTCCGGCATGGGCATGTACGCCCGCTCCCTACTGCCGGCGATGCGACAGCCAAAGCTCAACTGGGCCAAAGCCCTATCGAGCGCGGCGGCATCGTGCGTAGCGACGAAAAAATATTCCTTGTACATGGGTTTGGTTTGGAGCGACCATGCGCCGTCCCGCTTAAACCAGAACTCCTTTTGCATTACAAAGGCGTCTTTCATAAGCTCGTGCGGGATAATGCAACGGACCTTTTCGCAGGTCTCGCGCTCTTTTCCATGGGGGGTGTGGACCAGATACCAGCGAACGCGGCCGTGCTGGCTACTGGTGGTGACGCCGTTAAATGCGCCCGGCAGCTGCTCTTGGCGCCGTGCCGTCTGTTCCATGTTCTCGCCCCCTTCTCTTGCTTTGCGATGCACGCAAATGCAGGGGCGTTTAGAACAGGCTTCTCGCTCGCAGCTAGGCGCAGTCGCAAAAGTACAGGTTTTTGTAGAGGGCTATGGAGATGTATCTACCGACAGGACATTTTGCGTAATCTGGGCAATCGTTGATTAATTGCTCGTATAATTGCCTATGTCGAAAGATACAAAAACCTGTACCTTTTTGTGCAACAAAAAAAGCCGCTCAACCAGCGGCTTTTCTTATTTGGGCATGAAAAAAGGCGACCGCCCTTTGTGGACGGTCGCCTTTGTTAATTGTTGTGAAGCTTGCCTTAGGCGCGAGTCTTGATCTCCTCGGTCACCTTGGCAACAAACTCATCAACGCTCATCTGAACGGTCTCGTTGGAGCGATCGCGGACGGAGATGTTGCCGGCCTCGACCTCCTTCTCGCCCAGGATGAGCATATAGGGCACGCGGTCGATGCTGCGGGCCTCTCGGATCTTGTAGCCGATCTTCTCGTCGCGGTCGTCGCAGACCACGCGAATGCCGGCTTCCTCCAGCTTGGCGCACACCTCGTGGGCATAGTCGCGGCTCTTCTCGGAAACCGGAAGTGCCTTGACCTGCACGGGAGCCAGCCAAGTGGGGAACTTGCCCGCAAAGTGCTCAATCAGAATACCAATGAAGCGCTCGATGGAACCAAAGCACACGCGATGCAGCATGATGGGGCGCTTCTTGGTGCCGTCGGCGTCCACGTACTCCAGATCAAAGTTGAGCGGCATCTGGAAGTCGAGCTGCACGGTACCGCACTGCCAGGTACGGCCGAGCGAGTCCTCCAGGTGGAAGTCGATCTTGGGGCCGTAGAAGGCGCCGTCGCCCTCGTTGACCTCGTAGTCCATGCCCAGCTTCTCCAGAGCGGTGCGCAGGCCCTCCTCGGCGCGAGCCCAGTCCTCGTCCGAACCCATGGAGTCTTCGGGGCGGGTGGAAAGCTCGACGTGATACTTAAAGCCAAACTTTTGGTACACGGAGTCGATGAGGTTGACCACGCCAACGATCTCGTCGGTCAGCTGGTCGGGGCGCACAAACAGGTGGGCATCGTCCTGGTTAAAGCAGCGCACGCGGAACAGGCCGTGCAGGGCGCCGCGCAGCTCGTGACGGTGCACCAGGCCAATCTCGCCGGCGCGGATGGGCAGCTCGCGATAGGAGTGCGGCTTGGAGGCGTACACCAGCACGCCGCCCGGGCAGTTCATGGGCTTAATGCAGTACTCTTCGTCGTCGATGACGGTGGAGTACATGTTGTCCTTGTAGTGGTCCCAGTGGCCCGAGGTCTTCCACAGCTGCTTGTTCATGATGAGCGGCGTGGAGATCTCCACGTAGCCGGCCTTGTGGTGGATCTCGCGCCAGTAGTCCAGCAGCGTGTTCTTAAGGATCATGCCGTTGGGCAGGAAGAACGGGAAGCCGGGGGCCTCGTCGCGCATCATAAAGAGGTCCATCTCGCGGCCGATCTTGCGGTGGTCGCGCTTCTTGGCCTCCTCCAGCATGTGCATGTGCTCGTCGAGCTCCTCCTTGGTGGCAAAGGCGACGCCGTTGATGCGGGTGAGCATCTTGTTGTCCTTGTCGCCCTTCCAGTAGGCGCCCGAGACGCCGGTGAGCTTAAAGGCCTTGAGCGCCTTGGTGTAGCAGATGTGGGGGCCGACGCACATGTCGATGTAGTCGCCCTGCTGGTAGAAGGTGATGCGGGCGTCGTCGTCCAGGTCGCCGATATGCTCGACCTTGTACTTCTCGCCGCGCTCCTCCATAAGGGCGATGGCCTCGGCGCGAGGCTTCTCGTACACGGAGAACTTGAGGTTCTCCTTGACGATCTTTTTCATCTCGGCCTCGATCGCGGGGAAGTCGTCCTCGCTGATCTTGACGCCCTCGGGCAGGTCGACGTCGTAGTAGAAGCCGTTGTCGGTCGCGGGACCGTAGGCAAGGTCGGCCTGAGGGTACAGGCGCTTGATGGCCTGCGCCATGATGTGCGCGGCGGAGTGGCGGATGACGTGCGTGACCTCGTCCTGCGGGAGCTCGGCCACCGAACCGTCATTGTAGAGTGCCTTCATGGGTATGTTTTCTCCTCTCGGATGCCTGATGCAAGTGCGTGCGATGCGCTCGGCGTTTTTGACTTGCATCATTATAGGCAGGTTGCCTTGGTATACAAGCGCCCGCCGCACCTTAATGGCACGGCAGGCGATTTTCTACGCATGCTTCATCGTGTGGGGCGGGGCGCGCGTGCTTGCGGCGCGTGCGGCGCCCGCGGCTTACGGCCGGCCCGGCGATGGATGCGTTACTGGATGCGAGTTCGGCAGTAGGGGCAGACCTTCCAGTGCGCGTCGAGCGGGCGATGGCAGCTGGGGCACACGTTGCGAACCTGGGTGTCGCACACGGGGCAGACCACAAAGTCCTTCTCGATGGGGGCGCCGCACTGCGGGCAGGTGCCGTACTGGGCAAGCTGGCGCTCGCGCAGGGCCATGTCCAGCTCCTGCTCCTCACGGTCGGCCGCGTAGGAGTGCGGGCGCAGGACCAGGTAGGCGATGAGGCCTACAAACGGGATGAGGGCAATGATGCCCCATGCCACGTAGGCGCTGGCGCCGCGGCGGCGAGCGTCGATGAACACATAGACGACCGACAGCACGTACAGGGCGATGATAAAGCCAACAAAGGCATAGATGACGCCCATAAGCTGCGGCGACATGAGCTCGTTGATGTATTTGGACATTGAGGTGTACCTTTCGGAATATTTACAGTCCGGTCAAGTTTACCACGGGGTTTGTTTATATGGGACCACGGCTGGGTACGGGGCTGGCGCGGACACAAACATCTCAATCTGTAACAGTTAGTCGGTAAATACGGGCCTAGATGTTACAGATCGAGACACAGGAGTCCCTCCCCGACTTCGATCTAGATCTGTAACATCTTGGACCCCAAAGCCCCTCTTACTGTTACAGATCGAGACAAAGAAAACCGTTCAAACCGAATGTCTCAATCTGTAACAGTTACTCGGCAAAAACAGTCCAAGATGTTACAGAACGAGACAAAACTCTGACACCAGGGGCGGCAGACGAGGTTATCGACGTTACTAAGTCTCCCCTCGCCTGCCGTTGGCGGGTGTTGCCGGGCTGTTCGCCGCATTGCCGCCGCACTGGGGGCGCGCAGACCGTAGGATGGTTTTATTGACAGCCTGTCAACTTGTCTGGGAGGCACCGTGGCAGAAACGTTTGATATCGCAATTGTGGGCGCGGGTATTACCGGGTGCGCCATCGCGCGGCAGCTCGCGCGTTATGACCTATCCATTTGCGTGGTCGAGGCAGCAAACGATATCGCACTGGGCGCATCGAAGGCCAACGGCGGTCTGGTGCACGCCGGCTACGATCCGGCCCCGGGCACCGTAAAGGCGCAGGTCAACGCCCGCGGCTGCGAGCTGTATAGCACGTGGGCCCAGGAGCTCGGCTTTTTGTTTGGCTCTGTTAGACCAAATTTGACACGATCGGCTGTTCGTCGAACCGGAAAATAATCGGGCTATCCC
>UQKU01000050.1 GCA_900541675.1 uncultured Collinsella sp.
CGGATTCGCGCCTCAGGACTCAGCGCAACGCGTTGCGCTGAGTCCTGAGTCTGTTGCAATGAAGATGAGAATCAAGGACTAAAGTCGCCGCTTAGTTTTCGTTATGAATTAGCGGTGAACAGCGCAGGGTTTCCGCTATACTCAATCCCTGCGGGCGATTGGCGCAACGGTTAGCGCAGGTGCTTTACACGCACAAGGCTGGGGGTTCGAATCCCTCATCGCCCACCATTGAATTGTTAGGCCTCCAGTGATGGAGGCCTTTCTTTTTTGTGCCCGGTACATGGGATTCGAACCCGCAAGGGTGCGGAGCTGAGGAAACGCGAAGCGTTTTCCAGCGCAGCACGCGAGGGCCGTAGGCCCGAAGCGGGGCGCGGGCGGCGAAGCCGCACGCGGACATCCCTCATCGCCCACCATTGAATTGTTAGGCCTCCAGTGATGGAGGCCTTTCTTTTTTGCACACGGCCTATCCCAGCCATGGTAAATCGATAGCAAAACGGGCTCCAGTTCGCCCAATCGTGTGCCAAACGGCACGTGACGGTCTGGAGCCCGCTTCAAATTGCTATGCCTAATAGCGCTAAGCCAAAACACCCGCCAGGATCTCGATCAGGTTGTCCACGTCGGCCTCTTCGCACACGAGCGGCGGAAGGAAGCGCAGCGTATGTGCGCCTGTAGCGTTGATCACGGCACCAGCCCCCAATGCACGGGCTACAACGTCGTGTGCATCACCCGCGGCATCGTCCAGATCGCAGCCGAGCATCAGGCCGCGACCACGCACCTCTACCACATGCGGAAGCTTAGCCAGCGTCTGCTCCATATAAGCACCCACCTTGGCAGCATGCTCGGCAAAATCGCCGCGCACAAGCACGGAGAGCGTCGCAGCACACGCCGCAATGGCCAAGCAGCTACCACCGAAGGTCGAACCATGATCGCCGGGCTTAAAGACGTCGGCGATCTCCTTCTTTGCCACCACGGCGCCCATGGGCACGCCGTCGGCAATGCCCTTGGCAAGGCTCATAATGTCGGGCTCCACGCCATAGGTCTGGAACGCAAACGGCTTACCCGTGCGGAAGATACCGCACTGGACCTCGTCGGCGATAAGCACGGCACCCACCTCGTGCGCCAAGTCGCGCGCCGCAGCCATAAATTCCTCGGTCATGGGATGCACGCCGCTCTCGCCCTGAATCGGCTCGAGCATCACGGCACAAATCTCACTGCCCAACTGCTTAAAGATTGCGCGCAGTTCATCTACATCGTTGGGCGTGCAGGCCACAAAGCCACCCGGCAGCGGGCGGAAACTGTCCTGCAGCCAATCCTGCATGGTCGCGGCAATGGTCTCGAGCGTACGACCGTGAAAGCCGCCACGCATGCATACGATGGTGTTGCCGCCGTTACCAGCACGCTTGGCGTACAGACGCGCGAGCTTCATCGAGCCCTCGTTGGCTTCGGCACCAGAATTGGCAAAGAACGTCTCCCACACCTGCTCGTCCGCAGCCGGGGCACCGAGCGCAGCGGCCGTGGTCTCATCGCCGGCGGCAATGGCATCGGCCAGCACGCACGCACCATCTACGTCGTCGTTGGCAAGCTTGGACAGCAGCGCTGCGACCTGTCCACGCTGCTCGATGTAGAAGTAGTTAGACACATGCAGAAGCTTTTTGGTCTGAGCCTCGAGCGCCGAGAGCACTGCAGGGTTGCCGTGGCCAAGGCTGCACACACCGATACCAGCGAGAAAGTCGAGATACTCACGACCATCGTCACCGATGAGCTTCATGCCGTGGCCTTCGACAAACTCGACCGGCGAGCGACCAAAGGTGTGCATGACGTAGTGGGATTCAAGCGATTGTTGTGCTGCAAGTGACATGAGATACCTTTCGTTAAGCACCAGGTAGCGCGGAGTTTGGGCGTAATGGCGTAGCAATTTTGAGCCGGCTAGACCGTTTGAAGCTTCTCGACCTCGTCGAGGTTCTCGGTCAGACGCGCCGCAAACGTCGAAAGCGGATGCGGATGCGTATCGAACTCGTAGGCCGTCTCGGTGGAGTGGATCACGGTACCGACGCCAGCATCGGTCAGCAGCTCCAGCAGCAGCGAGTGCGGCGTCGTGCCGTTGATGATGTGGGCTCGGAACACGCCAGCAGCAAGCGCATCGACGGCGGCGCGCAGCTTGGGAATCATGCCCTTGTCGACTTCTCCGCCGTAGAGCATCTCGTTGACCTCGTCGAGCGTCAGGTTGGAGATGAGCGAGTCCTTATCACTAAAGTCCTTGTACAGACCGTCGACGTCGGTCAAAAAAATCGCCTTGTGCGCGTGAAGCGCCGCCGCAACGGCGCCGGCGGCGGTATCGGCGTTGATGTTGAAGAAGCCGCCGTCCTCCCCCGCCGCGACGGTAGCGATTACGGGAATGTACTCGCTATCGAGCAAGCGCTCGATATAGTCGGTGTTGACGTGCGTCACTATGCCCACGCGACCGAGTTCGGGGTCGAGCGGCTCGGCGATGAGCGTGCCGGCATCGCTGCCCGACACGCCTACGGCCAAATTACCGTGGTGGTTGATGGCAGCGACCAGCTCCTGGTTAACCTTGCCGCCCAGCACCTCGCGCACGATATCCATGGTCGCCGGCGTAGTCACGCGCTGCCCGTTCTTAAATTCGACAGGGATGTCATAGTGGCTGAGTGCCTCGTTGATGGCTTTGCCGCCGCCATGCACGATGACGGGGCGCATGCCGATGATCTTGAGCAAAACGATGTCGCTCATCACGTCGCGGCGCAGTTGCTCATCGACCATGGCCGCTCCGCCATACTTGATAACGACCGTCTTGCCGGTCAGGTTTTTAATCCACGGCAGCGCTTCGAACAGCAGCTGCGCAGTTGCTTCGTTGGATTCGCTCGAACGACAATCGCGTGCGAATTTCATAATCTGCCTCGTCTTTCGTATCATTATCACGCCGTGCTCCGCTGTCCGCAATGCGGCAAGATGCGCAGCGTGCCTGGAATCTAGGAACGGTAGTCACCGTTGATGGAGATGTACTCGTGCGTGAGGTCACAGGTCCACACGGTCGTTGCCGCGTCGCCTGCGCCCAGGTCGGCCGAGATCACGATCTCGGGCGCCTCAAAACGTCGCAGAGCCTCATCCTCGTCAAAGGGAACGGTCAGGCCATCGCGGCAGACAGGCATGCCCATCATGTCGATGGAAACGTCTTCCTGGTTAAACTTCACGCCGCACTTGCCGAGCGCCATGGCGACGCGGCCCCAGTTGCAGTCGTGACCGGCGATGCAGGTCTTGACGAGCGGCGAGTTGGCGACGGCACGGGCGGCGATATCGGCTTCCTCGTCGGTGGCGGCGCCGGTAACGTTAACCGTCACGAGCTTTGACGCGCCCTCGCCATCGGCCGCGATGTTGCGCGCCAGGCTCTCGCACACCTCGTGCACGGCAAAGGCCAGTTCGTCAAAGGCGTCAGTGCCCTCGACGATAGCCTCGGCATCTGCAGCAGCAGCGCCAGAAGCAAGTATGATACAGGTGTCGTTGGTCGAGGTATCGGAATCGACCGTCACCTTATTGAAGGTCTGCTTAACGGTCGAGAGCAACAGGGCGTGGAGCGCCGACGGCTCGACGGGGGCATCGGTAGTAATGACCGCGATCATGGTGGCCATATTGGGCATGATCATGCCCGAGCCCTTGCACATGCCGCCCACCGTATAAGCGTTGCCCGCATGACCCGCAGCCTCACTGCGGTAGCGAACGGCATACTCCTTGGAGTGCGTATCGGTCGTCATGATGGCACGGGCCGCATCGGCACCGCCATGGGCAGAGAGTGCCTCGTAGGCGGACGGAACGGCCGTCTCAAACGTGTCGATCGGCAGAATCTGTCCAATCACGCCTGTGGATGCAACTAGGATCTGCTGGGGTTCACAGCCGATGACCTGCGAGGCGATGTTGCACGTCTCGCGCGCGCAGGCTAGGCCGGTCTCGCCCGTGGCGGCGTTCGCGTTGCCGGAGTTGATTGAAACACCGGCGATGATGCCATAGCCCTTGTCCGCACCGCCCAGGTTGGCACGGCTCACCTGCACGGGCGCCGCGCAAAAGCGGTTGGTCGTAAACACGCCGGCACCTGGACAGGGCTTATCGGGCACGACGAGTGCATAGTCCAAGCGCTCGGGATTCTTCCGGAATCCCGCATGGATACCTGCAGCCTTAAAGCCGGCCGCCGCCGTAACGCCGCCCTCGACGGCGCGAATCTTGATATCAATCAGGTCGGTATTCATCGTCCCTACGACTCCTTATATCAAATAAAAAAGCGGGCATCGGCTGGCACGCCATACCGGTCGCAATTAGTAGACCAGCTTAAAAGTGGCGCCCAACTCGATACCCGACTACCAAATCGTTAACAATCGAATGTGCTACACCGGGCACGCCACTGTGGGCAAGCCTCGTCGCTCGTCAAAGCCAAAAACGATGTTGGCGCACTGGACCGCCTGGCCCGCAGCACCCTTGCACAAATTGTCGATAGCGCCCGTCGTCACCAGCACGCCCGCACGCTTGTTGAGCGCAAGGCCGATCTGGGCGGCGTTGGTGCCGACGACCGAAGCCGTCTTGGGCTGCTGGCCGGCATCGAGCACGCGCACAAAGCTGCGTCCGGCGTAAAACTTCTTGTAATGGTCGACGACGTCCTCAAGGGCCAACGCGTCGAGAGCCTGCGGCGCGAGCGGCATCGTCACCGTGGAAAGCAGGCCGCGCTTGAGCGGTGCCAAGTGCGGAGTAAAGACGACGCGATCGGTCAGGTCCATGATCTGCTCAATCTCGGGCGTATGGCGATGTTTGCCTACGCCATAGGCCTCCAGGTTCTCGTCCGCGCTACAAAAATGGGTGCGAGCGTTGCAGGACTTACCGGCGCCCGTCACGCCACTAATGGCATCGACGATTACGGGGCCGTTCTCTGCCACCCAGCCCGCACGCACGGCAGGAGCGGCAGCAAGGCTCGTTGCGGTGGGATAGCAACCGGCGCAGGCGACCAGCACGGGTTTGCCGTCGGCATGGTCGGATGCGGCGGTCTCCAAGTCCCGGCAGAATAGCTCGGGCAGGCCAAAGGCACGGGTCTTGAGCAGCTCGGGGCTCGTATGCTCGGCGGCATACCACGTCTCAAAGACGGACGCGTCGTTCAGGCGGTAGTCGGCCGAAAGATCAAAGCAGGAGACGCCCGATGCAAGCAGCGCGGGCACCTGTGCCATGGCAGCCGTGTGCGGCACGGCAAGAAAAACCGCATCGCAGCTCTTGAGCTCGGGGGCGTCATGCGTGGTGAAAACCAGATCGCTCACGCCAGCAAAGCTCGGATACACCGCGGACAGCGGCTGGCCGGCATCGGCGTTGGACGTAATGGCAACAAGTTCAAACTCGGGATGGCCGAGTACGAGGCGAATGAGCTCGGCTCCGGCATATCCAGCCGCGCCGACGATTCCAACCTTCAAAGACATATCAGACTCCTTGTCTGCGATTTATGCACCGATGCGCATTTCGCAGCGGTCGTTATGAAGTGGGTTGAAACTTTAGCACCAAAAGATGCATTTATACGTAAATAGCTTGCATGTTCATGCATTGAAACATTCCCGACACATTCACTTGAAGGAATTGACAAATAGAGCGGGCCCCGTATTGACCGGCACTCCTTACGGCGCCGGGCAACACGGGACCCGCCCATGCGAAAACTAAGTTGTTAGGATGAGCCAGCTGGCTAGAGCTCGACCGGCACCCATTCGTCGTGATTGCAGATAAAAGCCTCGGGATCCTCAACGCTAAAGAAGACGAGCGCGGGGTCGTTAGGCCCCTCATAGTGCTCGCTCAAGCGCTCAAGATGTTTCCATCCGGCCTCGCGCATTTCGCTCGAAGCCCGGTCTTCCAGCCCTGCACGCCCGCGCAGGATCAACCAACCATGGCCCGGCCACCAACTCGTGGCCTCAAAGCGCTGGTTTTGCAGCAGCTCCTGCCACACATCTTTGGTGCGCGCTGTCACAAACCACAGCTTGCCGTCCTGAATCTGCGCAAACGAGAACGGACGCACATGCGGCTGCCCGCCCACGCTCGTCGCCAGATACCACGCCGGCACCGACGTCAGATACTCCAACACCGTATTCAATCCGTCCATGTGTCCTCCTGACGCCTGACCAGTCTTTTTGGAAGGCTCTGTTAGACCAAATTTGACACGATCGGCTGTTCGTCGAACCGGAAAATAATCGGGCTATCCCCGCCCATCG
>UQKU01000051.1 GCA_900541675.1 uncultured Collinsella sp.
ACTTCGGCGGCATGACCAGAAGGTCAATGCCGCCTTGTTTCAAGGCACCTTGCTCGCTCTGGCGGGTTTTCGCTGTCCGCGCCAAAACATCGGCGTTGCCGGAACACTTGGCTCTTGGGGACGTTCCTTATGTGCCGGCAGTTTGGGACATACCTTGCGTCAAGAGGCTGGCGCGCGTCAACCTGTCCTCATTGCAGCAAAAAATTGCCCCGTTCTCTGGTGAGGACGGGGCGATTCGTCTTTTGGAATTGTGCAGCCAGGCTTATGCGAAGCGGGCGACGAGTTCCTGGAGGACGTCGGTCATCTTGACGAGCGAGCTGACCGGGACAAACTCGTTGACGCCGTGGTAACAGTAGCCGCCTGTCGAGAGGTTGGGGCAGGGCAGGCCGCGGAACGACAGCTGTGCGCCGTCGGTGCCGCCGCGAATCGGCAGTACTTGGGGCTCAACGCCGCAGGCAAGGTAGGCTTCCTTGGCAACATCAATAAGCTCGGGATAGTCACGAACGATCTCGGCCATATTTCGATACTGCTGCTTAATCTCGACCGTTACGCGCTCCTCGCCCAGTCGCTGGTTGAGCAGTGCGGCGGCGGCATTCATCAGCTCGAGTTTCTGCTGGAACTTGGCGGCATCGTGATCACGGACGATATAGCGCGCCGTGGCATGGTCGACCGTTGCCGAGACGCCCTCAAGGTGATAGAAGCCCTCGTAGCCCTCGGTGTATTCCGGGCGCTGCTCGTAGGGGAGCAGGGCGTTGAAGTCGCAGAACAGGTTGCCCGCGTTGACCATGCGCCCCTTGGCGTCGCCGGGGTGAATGGACTGGCCCTCAAAGCGAACGGTTGCCTCGGCGGCGTTGAAGCACTCCCACTCAAGCTCGCCAACCGGACCGCCGTCGACCGTGTAAGCGTACTTGCAGCCGAAGGCCTCGATATCCAACAGCTCGGCACCGTGACCGATTTCCTCGTCCGGGCAGAAGCAAATGCCGAGCGCGGGATGGGGCAGGGAGGGATCCTGCGCGATGCGTGCGACAAGCGCCATGATTTCGGCGACACCCGCCTTGTCGTCGGCGCCCAGCAGCGTGGTTCCGTCGGTGCAGACAAGGTCCTCACCCACCAGGTTGTTGAGGGCAGGAAGTTTGGCGGTGCACATGGACACGGGCTTGCCGTCGACGATGCCGCAAACCAGATCGCCGCCCTCGTAGTGCACGATGTGCGGCGCTACGCCGGCGCCCGGCGCGACCTCGGTGGTATCGAGGTGCGCGATCAGGCCCAGGGCGGGCTTATTCTCGGAGCCGGCGCTAGCGGGAATGTGCGCGCAGACATAGGCGTTTTCGGTTACATGGGCATCGGTTGCACCCAGCTCGCGCAGTTCTTCGGCAAGCACGTTGGCAAGGTCAAACTGTACGGTGCTCGACGGCACCTGGTCGCAGTTGGCATCCTCGGACTGCGTGTTGATCTGGACATAGCGCAAAAAACGCTCGAGGACGTCGGGGTTCGTGGTGGTGTTTTCCATAAAGATCGCTCCAATCTTGGTCGTCGTGTGCAACAAGAACTCTAGCACGGTATGCCGCGGCATACCGCGACGCTTGGATGGGGTAGAATCAGCCATTGAGTGCAGAAGGGACGGATGTTCATGGATACGACAAATAGCTCGCGCGAGCTACACCTAACGGTGGCGAACGAAGACTACTTGGAGTGCATGGTTCGCATCGAAAGCGAAGATGGGGAGACCGGCGGCGTGCGGTCGGTCGATATCGCACAGCGCCTTGGCGTCTCGAAGGCATCGGTCAACAAGGCGGTTTCGGCTCTCAAGGCATCTGAACTTGTCGAACAGTCTCACTACGGCAAAGTTATCCTGACTGACCGTGGGCGCGAGGTCGGCTCGGCTATCTGGTATCGCCATCGTCTGGTCCGCACGTTTTTGGTTCAGGAGCTCGGTGTCGAATTTGAGCGAGCCGATTCCGAGGCCTGCATGATGGAGCATGCTCTATCCGAGGACACGATGAACCGCTGGCTCGCCTATCTCGAAAAGCAGGGAATCAGCGTCGAGGAATAGCGGGATATATATGGATACGAGTTATTACAACCGCTTTGGTGCCGAGGAATTTACGCGCCGCTTGTCGAGCGAGACCTTGTTGGCGCAGGGCCCCATGGGCAGTGTTCTGTTGAGTGAGTACGATGCCGCCGACATTCCACCGGCGTTTTGGAATCTGGCAGAGCCGCAGACCGTTTCTCGTATCCATCGCTTGTATGTCGCCGCCGGCGCGCAGGTGCTCATTACCAACACCTTTCAGGCATCAAGCTATGCCCTCAAGCACGACCAGATTGCGCCGTCCGTGGCGGAGGTCAATCGCGGGGCCGTCGACGATGCTCGCCAGGCGCACCCACAGCTGCTGCTGGGCTCGATGGGCCCGATTTGTATTGAGTGGTTTGCCGAGGACTCTGCCGAGTATCGTGAAATCCGAGGCATTGCGCGCGAACAAGCGCACGCCTTGCTCAATGCTGGTGTTGACGGTCTGCTGATCGAGACGGTGACGTCTATCCGTAATTTGCAGCCCATGCTTGCCGGCGCCCGAGATGCCGCCGGCGGTATGCCTGTCCTGGTGAGTTTTGTCGTTGACGATAAAGGCGACCTGTTGGGCGATGGCCTCAACATCGAGGCGGCCGTTTTGTACGCCGAAAAACACGGCGCAAACTCGGTTGGTGTTAATTGCTGTTCGCTTGCGGCCGCGAACGCGGCGGTGCCCAGGATGGTTGCATCGGCGACTACTCCCGTCACGGTGCGTCCCAACGCGGGAAATCCGGTTCAGACACAGGATGGTCCCGTGTGGCATGAGGACCCCGAAGCCTTCGCTCGCGCATGCGTCGAGTGGAAGCGGGCGGGCGCCGCAATGGTAGGCAGCTGCTGCGGAACCACGGCGGTTACGACAGCCGCTATGGCAGATGCGCTCAATATATAGAACCCGAAAATGGGAGTATCGAATCACCGCCCCCGCTGGGGCGGTTTTTTGTTGGCGGTGCGCACCTCGACGCTTTTGCCTAAACGGTGAACGAGCGTGCCGGCGGCTTGCCGGATGCCCGTTGCGGGTATACCTCATGCGTACCATGATCCAAACACTGCGAGGTGTCTGCGCGTGTGCGCGATAATTCACTTTGGAACTGACGGTTGGCGAGCTCGCGTCGACGGAGACTTTACTATCAACAACGTCGCTCGTGTCACTGATGCTATCGGCAGGCTATGGCAAAAGACGAATCCCGGTAAAACGGTATATGTAGGATTTGATACTCGGCCGCAAGCGCGCGAGTTCGCCGAGCTCGCGGCGGGCGTGATTGCCGCCCACGGGCTCGATGCCGTGCTCGTGTCTCGACCGGTGCCGACTCCCGCTCTTACGTGGGCGGCTGCGTATGACGGCGAGGCATGCGGCGCGCTTATGGTGACGGGCTCACATCATCCGCAGGGCTATCTATGCCTCAAGCTGCGGATGGGTGATGGCTCGACGGCCAACCAGGATGTCATCGAAGAGCTCGAGGAGACGATGGCCGCCGAGCCGCTGGGGCTTGAGGGGCAATACCGCACGGCAGATATCATTCCCGACTATATGCGAGCGGTGGCATCGTTTGTCGACGCGGATGCCATTCGCGCCGCGCATATGCGTGTGGTGGTTGACCCCATGGGCGGAGCTGCGCAGGGATATCTTGCCGACTTGCTTCGAGAGATTGGCGTCGAAGTCCACGAGATTCACGCCGACGAGACGACCGATAGGGGAGATATCTGCCCCGACCCGGTCGAGCCGTGGGTGGATGCTTGTGAGCGCGCAGTTGTCGAAGACGGGGCGTGCGCCGGTCTGGTGACTGATGGCGACGCCGATCGTATCGGCGCGGTTGATGAGCGCGGCAGATATATACATCCACATCAGATCATGGCGCTCGTTTTGGGCGATTTGGTCCAGTATCGCGATCTGAAGGGACGCGTCGTCGTCAACCTTTCATGCTCCACGCTTGTGCGTCGCATTGCCGAGGCGCTCGGCTGCCGCGTGGTCATCAAGCCCGTCGGTTTTAAATATATAGCCGCCGAGATGAAGAAGGGCGGCGTTCTCGTGGGCGGTGAAGAGGCCGGTGGTATCGGTATCGCCGCGCACATGCCCGAGCGCGACGGCATCCTTGCCTGCCTGATTTTGTGCGAGCTCATGGCCAAGACCGGCGCGCCCTTGGGCGTGCTTATCGATCAGCTCGAGGCGAGCTTTGGCAAGACGAGTTACGGACGTCGAGATTTGCGCCTTGAGGCCGAGGATGCCGAGACGTTGCGCACGCTGCTTCCCGGAGTGAATCCCAAGTCGATATGCGGCAAGGTACCGCAGAGCGTAAGTCATATGGATGGCTTGCGTCTGGCATTTGAAGATGACACCTGGCTGCTGATCCGTCCCAGCGGGACCGAACCGGTGGTGCGCGTGTACGCCGAGGGCTTTTCGGTGGAGGAGCGTGATGAGCTGCTGGATGCCGGCTGCGCTTTGGCCAGGGGTGCATATCGGCTGTAGCCAAGGGGCCTCTCTATATAAAGATGTGCTCGGCGAGCGGTAGCAAACGACTGGCAAACGTCAGTCAGAGGCATAGTTGTGTAGGAAATGTGTGCGCTCAGATTCCCGCCCCCGGGGCCCCTCCGGTCTGGCAATATATCTCCTTGCCGCGCGGCCCGGTCGAACCGGATGGACCGCACAGCGTGCACCTTGAGAACCGGATACTGCGAGGATGGACACACCAGATGTGTCGCATCCGGGCAGACATCGAACCATTT
>UQKU01000052.1 GCA_900541675.1 uncultured Collinsella sp.
GGCTATTCCCGCGTTGCGCTAGCTGCGGAAACGCGGGGCCCGTTCAGGCTGTTGCGTTGAGATTGAAAATCAACCCGGCGACTTTAGTAGCGCCCTTGTCCTCGTCGATAAAGAAGCGCTTGTACCAAATGAGGAACGTCAGCGTGGTATAGATCTTGCGCTGGTTGAGCGCGCGACCCTTAAAGTGATCGTCGAGCAGTTTCATGAGCGCATCGGTGTCAAAGAAATCAGCAGCCCACGGCGCGGTGAAGTATTCCTTTACGTAGTCGTAATACTTTTGCTCGCGCAGCCAGAACTTGACCGGTACAGGGAAGCCCACCTTCTTGCGCGTTGCCCACTCGTCGGGCAGCGTGCGGTTGGCGGCGTGACGCAGGACGAGCTTGCAGCCTTCTTCGTTAACACGGTAGTTGGCGGGGATGTGCTCGGCAAACTCCATGACCTTCTTGTCCAGGAACGGGACGCGAAGCTCCAGAGAATGCGCCATGCACATTTTGTCGGCCTTGAGCAGAATGTCGCCCGGCAGCCACATGTTCATATCCAGATACTGTTTCTTGGAAAGCTCGCAGCAGTTGGGAACCTGCTTGTAGTACTCGGCGCACATCTCGGCGGCGTTCTTGTCGGTGTCATAAGCGGGCTTGAGCACCTCGTCGACCTCGGAGGGATCGAACACCTTTGCCTGACCCACATACCAGCGCTCGGGAACCTCGGCGCATTTCGTCAGGAAGTTGTGGCCCTTAAAGTAGGGGAGATGCTGAACGAGCGAGCCCAGGGCGCGACGTACGCCGAGCGGCACGCGCTTCTTAAAGGTGCGCATCTCGGGGGTGTCCTCGTACCACTCATAGCCGGCAAACAGTTCGTCGGCACCCTCGCCCGAAAGGACGACGGTGACCTCCTTGGAAGCCATCTGCGCCAGATAGTACAGCGGCACGCTGGACAGGTTCGATTGCGGCTCGTCCATGTGGTACTGGATATCGGGCAGTGCATCAAAGAACTCGTCGGCGGTAATCATCTTGCGCACGTTCTTGATGCCCAGCTTGTCGGAAAGCTCGGCGGCGTAGTTGGTCTCGTTGAAGTTCTTGTAATCGAAGCCGACAGAATACGTGGTGTCGGGCATGAGACAGGCGGCAATGTAGCTGGAGTCCACACCGCCAGAAAGGAACGAGCCCACCTTAACATCGGCGATTCGGTGCGCAGCGACGCTTTCGTGCACGACCTTGTCGCACTCGTCCACGTACTCCTCGAAGGTCTTGGAGTTGTCGTCGGTGAAGTCACAGCTCCAGTAACGCTTGATGTCCATGGTGTTGGTCGTCAGGTCATACGTAAAGCAATGCGCCGGGGCAAGCTTGAACACGCCCTTAAAGAAGGTCTCCTCCGTGGCGGGGAATTGCAGCGTCAGGTAGGGACGCAGCGCGTCGTGGTTGACAGCCTTCTCAAACTTGGGATGGTCCAGGAAGCTCTTGATCTCGGAGCCAAACAGCAGCGAGCCATCGGATGCCTGGTAGTAATAGAACGGCTTGATACCAAAGATGTCACGAGCACCAAAGAGTTTGTTCTTGTTCTGGTCGTGAATCACGAACGCGTACATGCCGCGCAGACGGTTGACCAGGTCCTCGCCCCACTCCTCGTAACCGTGTACCAGGACTTCGGTATCAGCGTTGCAGTGGAAGGCGTAGCCGGCCGCCTCCAGCTCGGCGCGAAGCTCCTGGAAGTTGTAGATCTCTCCGTTGAAGACAATCGTGACCTTGCCGTCGTCGCTCGACATGGGCTGGGCTCCAGCTTCGGAAAGATCGAGAATCGAAAGACGACGAAAACCAAGGGCAACGTTGTCGACGATATGCTGGCCGCCCATATCGGGACCACGGTGGATGATGCGATTCATCATGGCCGTGAGAACCAGCTCACTCTGTTCATCTGTACCGGTAAAACCGACAAAACCGCACATGCAAGATCCTTTCTGCTGACGGCTCAGGTGTGCTGCCGCAAGGATTGCGGCAGCTGATGTCAAATAATCTTTACTATCATGCCAATCTTTTGTTTCGTGATAGGGCATAAGCGCCGAGCGAACCGAAAAAACCACGTCCCGATCTTCAGGCGAAGCGGCGGGACGTGGTTGCGAACGCTATGTTAAAGAACAGCACCCAGATTTCCTTGGTTTTACACGGGGTGAACACTGTTGCCATTTATTAGACCACGGCACAGTCCATGCAATTTTTTAGAAGGCTGTGATGCGCGCAAGGTCAGGTGGCATATTAGGATGGTTGATAATACAGAATGTTTCATCGTTTCTGCCGCGGGACGTCTTCTGCCCTTTAAGGCTGAATTTAGCGAGAGAGGTCTTTGTATGTCGAGTCCGACACAAGAGAAGCTAACTCTGATGCGCTATATAGAGTTGCTCGAGGAAGATGACCTTGTTGTTTCCAGACCGAGCGCTTCGTGCGACCAGCGCATTGAGTTTGCGACTGATGACTCGCGCCAGGTGCGTCCGGGCACGTTGTTTGTCTGCAAAGGCCGTGCGTTTAAGCGCGAGTACCTGCTTTCGGCAATCGCCGATGGCGCCGTGGCCTACGTTTCCGAGGTCGATTACGATGTTGATCTTCCCGCGGTGATTGTGAGCGATATTCGTCGCACGCTCGCCGTGGTGGCAGATGCCTTTTATGGGCACCCGTCGGGTAAGGTGAAGGTCTGCGCCTTTACAGGCACCAAGGGCAAGTCGACCTGCAGCTTTTATCTGCGCGGCATCCTCGCCAACGAGGCCAAGCTTACGGGCTGTCATCGACCCGCTCTTAATACGGGCATTGAGTTCGACGACGGCATCGAGACGGGCCCTTCCAAGCTGACGACCCCCGAATCCTTCCTGCTGCAGTCTCGCATCGCACATGCTGCGGAGGCGGGTGCCCCCGGGCTGGTTATGGGGG